>NC_019676.1:1206000-1536500 GCF_000316625.1 Nostoc sp. PCC 7107
GATACCCATGAGTCATAATCTGACTTACGTGCTTTCCTCTTTAACAGGCGCAACAGTTACCGGTTCTTGCGGGTATCTGGTTCTGGCTATTTAACAGGCTTTTACGCACCAAGAACGAACGAACTCTGTAGAACACCATGCTCCTTTTATTATCCCTTTTTCATGCGTTCTGCTGTACGCAGTTCATGACGGCTACTTAGACACAAATATTTGCTAACACACAATTATCAGGGTGTAAGTATGAAAAACTTTTACACCCCGATACTTTTACACTTAAAAGCCGCTTTTCTCAATGCTTGGGGGTTAACTTAGCACCTTAACCTGCTAATTCCCGATACCTTTGTTGAACTTCTGCAATTTCAAACAGCGCTTCAAACTTTAAACCAACAGATTGGTACAATTCTGCACCTCCTTGCTTGCGGTCTACAAGTCCAATTACTTGCTCAACAGTATATCCTGCATCTTTAAGGCGATTCACCGCTTTTAAGGCAGACTGGCCAGTTGTCACTACATCTTCTAAAACGACAATTTTTGCACCTTCTGCCAAAGTGGGGCCTTCAATATAAGCTTTTGTTCCGTAACCCTTGGCTTCTTTGCGAATAATTAGTGCTGGGATGGGTCGATTTTCATAAACAGAAACCACGCTGACTGCTGTCACAATGGGATCAGCACCTAATGTTAAACCTGCCACAGCTTGAGTATCCGCAGGTAGTAGGGGAAATAATAAGCGTCCAACGGCTAAAGCACCTTGGGGATGAAGAGTTACCTGGGTTTTATTAATGTAATAAGTACTACGTAGCCCTGAAGCCAGTACAAAATCACCTTCTTGATAGGCGAGTTGGCAAAACAAGTCTAGTAGTTTGTGGCGCAAAGTAGTTAAGTCAGCAGTAGCTGACCACATATCAGCCTGGGTAAGGGTTTCAGTAGAATGCGTCATTACAAATGATTATCAGTTGTGCTACACCAAAGGTTGAACTCATCAGAGTTCTGCAATTAAGCATAAGTTAAGATTTGCTCAAAATTGAGGAGTTAAGCAAGATGGGTATAAAGTTTCAACCCTTTGGTGGTTTTTTAGTGCTTTTAGCTACAGGGTTCGTTTTTCCCTCTATGGCATTTGCTGAGACGGCAACACCCAATTACGAAACAGCTAATGAAGCATTTGAGCGAGCTTACTTCCGTCACGATCGCAATTTTTACGAAAATAACACTCCCAAGCGTCAGCTACAAAATTTTCTGGGTAATGGTTCCGGTTTCAAGGATTCTTTTCCAGAAAATGAAATAGCCCGTGATGCTGAATTGATGAACACTCTCTATCGAGATGTTATGACTCAGCAAGTCGGTAATGACCCTTATCTACGTACACCAGATTTACCCAATCCTTATGACACTTCTTTACTTGCATCTCCTCGCTTAAATAGTAACAAGCTCAAAGTCGGTACAGAATTCCGCTTTTAAAGTGCTGAGTGCTGAGTAGTTAAAAGAAGTGATTAGAAGCTTGCCGAAGTTTTCTACAGAGTTAATTCTGAATTCTGAATTCTGACTTCTGAAATTCTGCTTGATACAACTGATTACTCACTCAGCACTTAAAAAATCCAGGGTGCAGGAGTTGAACCTGCCTTGGGCGAATTATGAGTTCGCTGCCTCAACCGCTCGGCCAACCCTGGTCGAATATTAATTTTATCTCAAATTTACTATTTGTCTACCCTTGTACCACAGTTTATCAGATTTTTATACTACATAATTTAATTATGAAATGATGCACACTATGATTGATTAAGTTCCTTTAAGGATTGAGGCACATAACTTCAATGCTCTTAATATAGGCCAGCATTCTTCAGCAACAGCTTATCAGCGATGAAAATAAATTCTACTGTAATACTGACGTTGATTCTGTTAATCCTGATGTTGGGCGCAGGGTCTGTAAGTGCGTTTTTAGGGTTTAATTTGGGAAGTTTGGCTCTCAAAGGAGTATCAACCCCAGATGGTCGCCCGACCACCAAATTCGCCAGCGCTAAGACCAATAACTCCCAACAGCCAGGAGTAACGTTATTAAAAGAAGAAGAAATATTAAAAATTGTTAAGTCTCGGATTGATGGTAAGGGTAAAGCTGCCAAATCAGAAAAATTAGAAGACGACGATGAAGATATTAACAACAAAAAGAAGCCGCAAGAAAAACCACAGGAAGTAGTTGAAGAAAAACCCCAACCAGGATTCCCCGTGAATGCCGAAAGTGAAGGTGTAACTTTTGCAGTGCAATCGGCGCGTTATTCTGGAGGCGATTTACTTTTGAAAGTAAAAATGCAGAACAAAGGGAAAGATTCTGTGCGCTTCTTGTATAGTTTTTTAGATGTTACAGACGACAAAGGTAGAACCTTAAGCGCCAGTACAGAAGGTTTACCAGCAGAATTACCTGCCAATGGCCCGACATTTTCCGGTACAGTGATTATTCCTACAGCTTTACTGGATGATGTGAACAAAGTGTCTCTGTCTCTGACAGATTATCCTGCACAAAAACTCAAGTTAGATGTATCTGACATTCCTGTAGCAAGGTAGGGACGGGAAGTAAAAAGTAAAAAGTAAAAAGGCAAAAGATTCTTTTTACTTTTACCTTTTACCTTTTTACTTTAAGTGAATTTACAAGAGCTTTGGCAGTGATTGGTTTTCCTGGTTTAACTTGGGCAGATGTAGGGCTGCGATTATTATCAGTACTACTGCTGATTGCCATCAATGCCTTTTTTGTGACAGCAGAATTTTCGATGGTGACAGTGCGGCGATCGCGGATTCATCAGTTAGTTAAGGCTGGTGATATTCAAGCGATCGCCGTTGAAACGTTGCAACGCAGCATTGATCGGCTGCTATCGACAACACAGTTGGGTATTACCCTTTCGAGTTTGGCACTGGGCTGGATTGGCGAAAGTACAATTGTCGCATTGGTTAGCACATGGTTGAAATCCTGGCCTTTACCCGCCACAACAACTAACTTTATCGCCCATTCCCTGTCAATTCCCATAGCCTTCTTTTTAGTAGCCTATCTGCAAATTGTCTTAGGGGAATTATGCCCAAAATCGTTAGCGCTGCTTTATTCCGAACAACTAGCGCGATTTTTAGGCCCTTCCGTTAAAGCGATCGTCCGTTTTTTCAGTCCCTTCATCTGGATTCTGAACCAATCAACTCTTTGTTTGTTACGAATTTTTGGTATTGAATACACAGGTCAAAGCTGGAGACCACCAGTTACCTCAGAAGAATTACAGATGATCATTGCCACAGAACGAGAATCTACTGGCTTAGAACATTCTGAACGTCAACTGCTAAATAACGTCTTTGAATTTGGTGATGTCACCGCCCAAGATGTGATGATTCCTCGGAATGGGATGATCGGTTTACCAAAAGATGCTACGTTCCAGAATTTACTTCAAGAAATGACTGCTACAGGTCACTCCCGCTATCCCATTATTGGCGAATCTTTAGATGACATTCGCGGCATTGTTTATTTTCGGGATTTGGCGCAACCCTTGGCGATGGAAAAACTCACTTTTACATCCCATCTCCAACCGTGGATGCGTCCCGCCCGATTTGTCCCAGAAAACACGCCCTTAAGTGAACTATTGCCTATGATGCAGCAAGAAAAGCCCGCTATGGTCATCGTCGTAGATGAATTTGGCGGGACTGTTGGGTTAGTGACCATCCAAGATGTGATTGGCGAAATTATTGGCAATACAGGAGAACCAGCAAATAGCGAAGACTTGTTAATTGAGATTGTGGATCAGAACACATTTTTAGTACAAGCACAGATTAATCTCGAAGACCTCAACGAGGTTTTAAATCTCAGTTTGCCTTTAACGAGGGAATATCAAACTTTGGGTGGTTTTGTACTTTATCAATTACAGAAAATGCCCACGAAAGGTGAAATCTTTGTATATCAAAATCTTCAATTCACCATAGTCTCAGTTTTTGGGCCAAGGCTGCATCAAATTCAAGTTCAACGCTTACCGAGGGAGTAATAGGACTTACGCACAAACATGGTCTGTTGCGCTTGGGAGGGGTATTAGGGTTGTAAAATTGCTCTTGGGAGAGGTATTAGGGTTGTAAAAACCTACACCCTTACACCCTAAGCATAAGTAACCTGGTCTTGTAATCCCAATTCATCAAAAGCTGCCAGCCGTAGGCGACAAGAATCACAGACTCCGCAAGCCACATCACCGCCGCTATAACAAGACCAAGTTAAATTCCAAGGAACACCTAAAGTATTACCAAGCTGGATAATTTCAGTTTTTTTCAGATTCACTAAAGGGGCGACGATCGCAATTGGGCTACCTTCTCGGCCTTGCTTGGTTCCCAGGCGAAAAACTTCCTGCATTGCTTGGATGTAGTCAGGACGGCAATCAGGATAGCCGGAATAATCTAAGGCATTCACACCAATGTAAACTCGTTCAGCAGCGATCGCTTCTGCATAGCCTAAGGCAAAGCTTAAAAATATCGTATTCCGCGCAGGTACATAAGTTACAGGAATATTTTGCGACATTTCATCCAAAGAACGCGCTTGGGGTAAATCGATTTTGTCATCAGTCAGTGCTGAACCACCCCATTGTCGTAAATCAAAATTGACTACCTGATGTTCTACCACCTGTGCTGTTTGCGCTACATACCTAGCTGAGTTTAACTCTCGGCGATGTCGCTGTTGGTAATCAAAAGAAATTGCGTAACATTCACAACCATCCGCCTTGGCTTGATACAGTACAGTAGAAGAGTCCAATCCCCCAGACAACAAAATTACGGCTTTCATCTCGGCTGCCAAACTTTTAGATTTTAACTTGCCAAATCATCATATTAAAAAAGTACAAATCAGCCTCACCCATCTTTTTTTTCTATACTGTACCAGTTTATAAACTGGACTATTACCTCAGTGTGATTGTCACTTTTTTGTAATTTTACCGACCAAAAAATTATTTATTTATCACGTTTTAAGTTGGTAAATCTACCGCTAAACAATTGCCTAACTGACATTGATAAATTTTCACTTACAATTTAGTTTATGTTTAAAGTTAATAAAAAAACACATTAGCTATTGTGCAAATACCAAAAAACTGATTGATTTAAAACTGAACATAAAAAAGACAGCCAGATTGCGGGAACTATCGCAAACTTTGAAATTCTTCATAAACAGAGCCTCTATGTTACCATCTGGATGGTTTTAGACGGATCATACCTGGCTGTTCAGTATAAATGCCAACGGCCGCAGCGTCTCTAAATTTGGTGGTTGAGGAGAGAACAATAGTGCAAAATAGCATGTCAGTGGCAGAATCAAATTCATACACACAGCGCAATCAACCAAGACCGATTCGCGTAGGCGTAATCGGGGTGGGTAACATGGGACAACATCATGCCCGCGTATTGAGTTCAATGAAAGATGTTGAACTAATCGGTGTGGCAGATATCAATGTTGAACGAGGCTTAGAAACCGCCAGCAAATACAAGGTGCGTTTTTTTGAAGATTATTGTGACTTGCTACCCCATGTGGAAGCAGTGTGCATCGCCGTACCTACTCGCCTGCATTATGCTGTCGGCATTAATTGTCTATTAGCTGGAATTCACGTTTTAATTGAAAAGCCGATCGCTGCTAGTATTTCCGAAGCAGAATCTCTAGTCAATGCCGCGGCTGAATCTGGGTGCATTTTGCAAGTAGGTCACATTGAGCGCTTTAATCCGGCATTTCGGGAACTGAGTAAAGTCCTGAAAACTGAAGAATTGCTGGCGCTGGAAGCTCACCGGATGAGTCCTTACTCAGATCGGGCTAATGATGTTTCCGTCGTATTGGATTTAATGATCCACGACATTGACTTAATGCTAGAATTAGCTGCCTCCCCAGTTGTCAAACTGACAGCAAGCGGTACGCGTGCTTTAGACTCTGGTTATTTAGATTACGTGACAGCCACCTTGGGATTTGCCAATGGCATTGTTGCTACTCTCACAGCCAGCAAAGTCACTCACAAAAAAATTCGGCGCATTGTTGCCCATTGCAAAAACTCCTTCACAGAAGCAGACTTTCTCAAGAACGAAATTCTGGTTCATCGACAAACAACCACCAATTTAACTGACAATCGTCAGTTACTTTACAGACAAGATGGTTTGATTGAAAAAGTCTACACCACCAATATTCAACCCCTAAGCGCAGAGTTAGAGCATTTTGTCTATTGTGTCCACGGTGGAAATCAACCTTCCGTCGGTGGAGAACAAGCTCTCAAAGCCCTCAGATTAGCCAGTTTAATTGAGCAAATGGCTTTAGAAGAGAGAGTTTTTAACCCATTAGATTGGGAATCTGATTCCAGAGTCCAATCTTTAACTTCCACAATTTAACAGTTCTGCTCAATTGAATACATAAAATGTTTAGGGGCGTAATCATTATTGCGCCCCTAAAATTTGGCTATTATGTAGAATTTACGCAATGAGATGAATAATTGCGTGGGTGTAATTAAGAAAAACCTTACACCCATATTCATCACTAATCTTTCTGATGAATATGTCTCCAACAAGTACTGATTATCAGTAAAGTTTTTAGAAGATTAACGCTAGATTAGGCAATTAAATTCATGCAGCAATTTTAGGAAGAGACTCGATGCTCGAATGGATTACTAATACTATCAGTTCCTTGGGTTACGTAGGCATTGCGTTGTTAATGTTCGTAGAGAACTTATTTCCCCCGATTCCCTCAGAATTGATTATGCCCCTGGCGGGATTTACCGCTAGAGCAAATCCCGACAAGTTAAATTTTTTTGGGGTCTTTTTTGCCGGAGTTGTCGGTTCTGTAGCTGGCGCACTTGTATGGTACTATCCTGGTAAGTTTTTGGGCGAACAGCGCTTAAAAAGGTGGGCTGATCAGTACGGCAAGTGGTTAACCATATCCAGCAAAGATATTACCAAAGCAAAGCACTGGTTTGATTCTCAAGGTAGCAAAGCAGTGTTAATTGGTCGTCTTGTACCGGGAATCCGTACTTTGATTTCCGTACCGGCAGGCATTAGCAATATGCCTTTGCTACCATTTTTATTTTATACAACCTTGGGTAGTGCTGCCTGGGTAGGTTTGTTAACATACTCAGGATACGTGTTGGGTAGCCAGTATGAACTTGTGGACAAGTACCTTGCGCCAGTATCAAAAATTGTGCTTGGGAGCTTGGTTTTGGCATTTGTGGTCTGGATACTCAAGCGTAGGCGAAAAAAGACTAGACACTAAAATACACAACCCTAATTTAAAGTTGTTTTAAAGTTGGGGGGTTACATCTGGTAAAAATTCGCCTACACTATGCCAAATAATGCTGAATTTGCGATCGCCTAACTCAGCGTTAGGCGTATTCGTAGTTACACTTGACGAAACCTAGAATTTCTGGTATCTCGCATGTTTGTATGTAAGATGAGCAAGTTAAATTTTGACAGTTAAGAAAGGACTAGGAGCTTTCATGACAGACCAACCTTCCGCCGCTACCCCAATGAATGCTGCTGCTATCCCTCTCAACAGGGTTTCAGCATCTACCCCAATTAATACTGCTACTACCGCTAAAACAAATGGCGGTTCTGGCAAATCGATTCTCAGTGTGGACTTAGGCAGAACTTCTACCAAGACTTCTGTTAGCCGCGAACCCGGTAATGTGATTTTCATCCCCGCCAATGTCAAACAAATGTCAATGGAGGAAGTCCGGGGGGGTATTTTTGAAGCCCGTGCAACAGATCCTTTAATGGATTTGTGGATGGAATATCAAGGCAGTGGCTTTGCCATCGGTCAACTAGCCGCCGACTTTGGCGCAAATCTCGGAGTCGGTAAATCTAAGGTAGAAGATGCACTGGCTAAAGTTTTGGCTTGTGCTGGCTATTTCAAGCTCAAAGACGAAATTTCTATCGTGTTGGGTTTACCCTTCCTCTCTTTAGAGCAGTTTGAAAAAGAAAAGGCTCAGATCATCAGTCAGCTGACTGGCCCTCACATAATGAACTTTAGAGGTGAAACAGTCTCCCTCAACATCAACAAAGTTTGGGTCATGCCTGAAGGCTACGGTAGTCTTCTCTGGTGTGAAGCTCAACCTAAAAAAAGCGCTTCCAGCCCCGACTTTACCAAAGTATCGGCAGCCATTGTGGATATTGGCCATCAAACAATCGATTTGTTGATGGTAGATAATTTCCGCTTCGCACGAGGAGCTTCTAAGAGTGAAGACTTCGGGATGAGCAAATTCTACGAAATGGTAGCTAAAGAAATTGAGGGCGCAGACAGCCAATCTCTGGCACTCATTTCTGCTGTTAACAAACCCAAGGGAGAGCGTTTTTATCGTCCCAAAGGCTCTAGTAAGCCCGCTAACCTTGATGATTTCCTCCCCAACTTGATTGAAATGTTTTCTCGTGATATTTGCAGCCGTGTCCTCGCTTGGCTCCCTGAGCGTGTGACTGATGTGATTATCACTGGTGGCGGCGGCGAATTCTTCTGGGAAGATGTGCAACGTCTGTTAAAGGATGCCAAAATCAACGCTCATTTAGCTGCACCATCTCGCCAAGCTAACGCCTTGGGGCAGTATATTTATGGAGAGGCGCAATTATCCGCCGTTCGCGCTGCTAGGTCTTAAAGCCAATGTTCCAATGGTCAAAAAAAGTAGTTAAATCGGTCACGTTCAACCCAGAAGTTGCAGACGAAAGCTTGTTGTCGCTGGTAGAAAGCCATTTAGAGCCTCAACCAGAAAAGTCTTTTAGCGACCTCTGTAAAGAAGCCCTATGGCAATTTTTATGTGTCCCGGAAGCTGTTAAACCTGCTTCTAAACCAATAGCCGCAGAGTCGGTTGAACAGAAAATCGATGAACTGCACCGCCAAGTGGCTGACCTTGAGGAACGTTTTTTCGCTAAAGAATCGAATCGTTTGGAGGCGATGGAACGCCATATTGTGCAACTCACGCAACAAATGGCGCATCTAGCCATTTTGGTGACAGAGCGACCGCCGATTATTCACCATCAGCCTCCAACTTCACCAGCGCCAGCGCCTGTAGTGTCAACAGTTCCAGCAAAGGAAATGGTTAACACTACCTACGCTGCTACACCTAATGAAGATGTTGACCCTGTGATTAGTCGTCTGAGTCAGTTTCTTGATGATTTTTAAGAGACGGTTTGGATTGTGAGTATTATTATTTTTTGGAGATCCTTAGTAGTGCAGACTATTAAGGATTATTAATTTTTATCATGGCGATCGCCTAACATCTCCAGATCCCCAACTTTTTCAAAAAGTCGGGGATATTAAGTCTACATGATAAATTTAGAGCGATCGCGTTAAATCATCTTCTTCTGTTTCCAGCAATTCCCACATTAGTAATGCCAATTCAATTGCTAGTCCTGAACCTGGGATGAACAAGTCAGCAATTAGGGGAATCAGAAACAACACAACTGCCATCAGTTTCTTAGCTTTCATTTACTTTGCCTCAAACGCTGAAGCAAAGGTAAATTTGGGGTAGTACACGAAAGCAAAAGCAGTTGTCTGTTAGCGGTGATGCGTGAATCTGCTGAGGTTCGAGTTTGGGGATGCTAGATTAAGTTTGGGGAATCCCGAAACTTTGTCGCAAATTTGGGCAAGAATAAGCGATGGCGCGTGTTAGCTATGGTGAAGAAGTTGAAGCGCGGGTAAGGAAACTTTTAGAAAGGTTTTTGGCTTATGCCAATGATGAGTTAGAAGACAGTGAACTTTATAAAATTGCTCTTAATTGGGAAACACCGCAGCAAGTAATAGTCAGAACACAGCTAAGAGTTTTGGCGGAACTTAGCGGTTTTACTCAACAGCAACTAAAAAAGCAAAAAACTAAAGATAAAGCTGACAAAGCAGCCAATAACCAAGCTGGAGAAGCATTAAAACGACTAGAAGACTTTCTAGGCATTCTCGAAGATTTGCGCGAACACAAGCGAGGCTCAGAAGATTGGCATTTTCGACTGACTCTTTGGCATGATAAAAGCCACAAAGAAGAGAATTTGCATAAATTTGATGCAGAATGGCAACGCCGACGAGAAGAATTACCCGGTGTGCAGCGTGAGAAAAGTAAAAAAACTCAACCCAAGCCTACCCGTTACGAAAATATTCCCTTGAGTGGTGTGGTGGAGTTTGTTGGACGTGAAACGGAATTGCAAAAACTCCATCGTTTCTTGCAGGATAATCAACAGGTAGCTATTGCAGCTATTGCAGGGATGGGTGGAGTCGGGAAAACAGAATTAGCTTTGCAATATGCCAATTCGCACCGCGTTACTTATCAAGGCGGAATTTGCTGGTTGTCTGCATTGCAGGATGTGGGAGTGCAACTGGTGGATTTTGCTCGTAATAAGCTGCAATTGAACATCCCAGATTATTCAGAGTTAGCTCCGAGAGTACAATTCTGTCTGACAAAATGGCCTGAAGGTGAGGTTTTACTGGTAATTGATAACGTCACTAACTATCGAGATGAAGTTCGGTGTTATTTAGATTCGGTTCCGGCTCGGTTTAAGCAGTTAATTACCACGCGGGAGAAATTACAACCGCCAATAGTGCGATTAGATTTAGATGTGCTGACACCACTCGCGGCGATGCAGTTATTAAAATCCATAATTGGTAGGGAACGACTGCGACGTGAGCCGTTAGTTGCGAGAAAGCTTTGTAAGTGGTTGGGATATTTGCCACTGGGGTTGGAATTAGTCGGGCGTTATTTGTTGGGTGATGAGGAATTATCTTTAGCAGAAATGCTGCAAGACTTGGAAAAAGAGCGTTTGAAAAATCTGGCTTTAGTTGAAGTTCCCCAAGAAATGAAGACTGAATTGGGTGTTGCTGCTGCTTTTGAGTTAAGTTGGCGACGGTTGCGAGAAAATGCCCAACATTTAGGCTGTGTTTTGAGTTTATTTGCCTTAGCTCCCATTCCTTGGGAATTGGTGGAGAGTATAACAATAAATAATGAGGTTCCAAATTGGAAACAAACCAGACGTGAGTTGTTACAGTTACATCTAGTTCAGTCCAAAGGTGAGGGAATTTATCAACTGCATCCTCTGTTGCGGGAGTTTTTTAAAGATAAGCTGGAAGGTTTAGAGCAGAAAGAGGAATTTAAGCGATCAATTTGCAAGGTAATGGTAGCAGTTGCTAAAAATATTCCTGAAATTCCCATCCTTGAGCAAATCGCCGCCTTGTCCCCCGCCATACCTCACATATCAGAAGTAGCGAATCATCTCATTCAATACGTTAGCGACGAAGATTTGATTTGGGCATTTGTTGGCAACGCTCGATTTTATAAAGGTCAGGGATTGTATGACAAAGCAGCACCTTGGCGTGAGCAGT
Source organism: Nostoc sp. PCC 7107 (assembly GCF_000316625.1). Lineage (GTDB taxonomy): Bacteria > Cyanobacteriota > Cyanobacteriia > Cyanobacteriales > Nostocaceae > Nostoc_B. The sequence continues at coordinate 1,217,306 of NC_019676.1, forward strand.
GTCTAGAAATCACTAAAAAACGCTTGGGAGAAGAACATCCAGATGTCGCCACTAGCCTCAACAACCTTGCGGATCTCTATTACTCCCAAGGCAGATACAGCGAAGCAGAACCTCTTTGCATCGATGCTTTGGCACTTACGCTCAAGCTGCTGGGAGAAGAACATCCAGATGTCGCCAATAGCCTCAACAACCTAGCGGAACTCTACCGTTCCCAAGACAGATATAGCGAAGCCGAAGCCCTTCATATTCAAGCTTTGGCACTCAGGCGCAAGCTGCTAGGAGAAGAACATCCAGATGTCGCACAAACCCTAAACAACCTAGCGGTACTCTATCGTTTCCAAGGCAGATACAGCGAAGCCGAAGCCCTTCATATTCAAGCTTTGGCACTCAGGCGCAAGCTGCTGGGAGAAGAACATCCAGATGTCCTCACTAGCCTCAACAATCTAGCGTTACTCTACTATGGACAAGGAAAATACAGCGAAGCAGAACCCCTTTACATCCAAGCTTTAAAACTCAGGCGCAAGCTGCTGGGAGATGAACATCCAGATGTCGCCAATAGCCTCCACAACCTAGCGTATCTCTACCGTTCCCAGAGCAGATACAGCGAAGCTGAACACCTTTGCATTCAAGCTTTGGCACTCACGCGTAAGCTGCTGGGAGATGAACATCGAGATGTCGCACAAACCCTCAACAACTTAGCGGCAGTCTACGACTATCAAGGCAGATACAGCGAAGCAGAACCCCTTTACATCCAAGCTTTAAAACTCAGGCGCAAGCTGCTGGGAGATGAACATCGAGATGTCGCACAAAGCCTCAACAACCTAGCGTTACTCTACAATGTCCAAGGCAGATACAGCGAAGCAGAACCCCTTTACATCCAAGCTTTAGCACTCACGCGCAAGCTGCTGGGAGATGAACATTCGGAAGTTGCTGCTTGTCTCTACAACCTAGCGTATCTCTACCATGACCAAGGCAGATACAGCGAAGCCGAAGGCCTTAACATTCAAGCTTTGGCACTTAGGCGCAAGGTTCTAGGAGAAGAACATCCAGATGTTGCACAAAGTCTCAATAACCTAGCGGCACTCTACCGCGATCAAGGCAGATACAGTGAAGCCGAACCCCTTTACATACAAGCATTAGATATTTTTGAGCGTCGATTAGGCGCAAATCATCCTAATACCGTTGCTGTGCGTAAAAGTTTAGCAGATTTGCGCGATCGCCCCAACTCACAACAGTAAAATTCAAGTTCCCAACCTCATCAATCAAGCTTTTATCTCCAAGTTTCGTGTTCCAACTGAGAATGTTCTTGTTCTAAACGAGAATATTCCTGTTTCAAACGAGAATGTTCTTGTTCTGAGGTGAAATGATGGTGTTCTAAAGGCGATCGCTTGGCAAAAAAGCATTACTCAAAAACATCAAACCCCTTCTCATTTTTCAATTTTCTGTCAAAAGTTACTGTAAAACTACAACCAAAATTTTGAGCGATCGCACCAATTAAATAATCAGAAAAATCAGCCTTTCCTTGTTGAAATCGCTGCAATGCTTGATAAATTACAGAGCGATTTTCAAACTCAAACGTCGAAGATTGCAACATCAAATTTATAGCATTGCTAATTTCTTCTCTACTAAATTGATAAGGCTTTCCTCGTAAAACCCAAACCAATTCACAAAGAACTATATTCGCTACAAAACATTGCTCTCCGCTTTCGATAATTTCACTAGCCTGTTGCCATTGCTTTTCATCATCCTTTGTTAAATAGCGCACTAAAATATTTGTATCAACTGCAATCACTGGCACCTTCTTGAATTGCTGTTTCCATTTCTTCTAAAGTTGCACTTTTGGTTCCCGGACGATGTAAAATTCCAGATAAAGTTTGCACAGGAACATTGAGTGGAATTAACTTGACTGCACCATTTTCATCAATAACAAAATCAACTTTACTGCCTGCATCAAGATTAAGATAATTCCTAATTTCTTTAGGAATAGTTACTTGTCCTGTAGTGGTGATGATAGTGCTAACCATTACACACGTTCCTCATAGGCTTTTTCTTGGCATTATGATAACAAATATCAGCGATCGCTTTACCTTTTTACTCGAAGTTTCGTGTTCTGAGGGGGAATGATGGAGTTGTGAGAGCGATTCTTTTACTTAAATTAGAGAATCATCAGCAATATAGCAAAACATTACTCAACTAAATTCAGTATCATAAATTGCACATTTATAGTGCATCTGTAATTTCTATGTCAAAACAAGCCGATATTAGCACCAAACGCCTAATTAGCCTTGCACCTAACAATTGGGTAAAATGGGTAACACAAATTCCTGATATCGTTGCTGGAGAAATCCTCAATTCTGAATTTCAGTGGATTAGTAGAGAAAGTGATGTACTGATCCGCGCCGAAAGTCAGGAGTATGGGAAATTTCTCGTCCTCAATGAATTGCAATTGCGCCATAGCCCCGAAATGCCACGAAGGATGCGGGCGTATGCAGGGTTAGCAGAAGAAAAATATAAATTACCTACTTATCCTGTACTCATCAATATTCTCAAAAACAGTGATGTAGAAATACCTACAAAATACGAGTCTAATATTGCTGGGTTACAAGTACGGCAAGATTACCGCGTTATTAACCTCTGGGAAGTAGATGTTAGCATTGCCTTTGAACAACCTTTACCCTCATTACTTCCATTTGTGCCAATTCTTAAAGGTGGTCAAAACGAGTCTACAATTCGAGAAGCATTGCGTTTATTGCAAAGAGATGAACAATTAAATCAACTCGAAACTGTCTTGGCGTTTTTTGCTACGTTTGTATTAGATAGTGCTTTAGTCCAACAAATTATGAGGTGGGATATGACAGTATTACGTTCTTCGCCTTGGTATCAAGAAATTCTGCGAGACGATAGGCTATCCAGCATCGAATTAACTCTAGAAGTAAAATTTGGCAATGAAGGATTGAATTTCATGCCAAAAATCTCTCAAATATCTGATATTGAAGAACTCAAGGCAATTCAACGTTCTATCCTCATTGCTCAAAATTTGGACGAGTTGAAGCAAGTACTCAAAAGATTAGAAAATGACAATTAAAGCTATTAAGATAAATTAGTGAAAACTTACCGATGAATCAAGAATTAACTCAAGCGTAGGCGTAGCCCGCCGCAGGCATCGCCTCCGAAATTCAGTTATTTCAGAATATCGAACAGAAAGAAAACTTTCTTTTTTTACTCGGTGCTTTAACTGCTAAAGTAATTAGCTTAAAAAAAGCTGCGGAAGTCATGCAGCTAGAACCAGCAGAATTACTCAAAATTTTAGACCTGATGGGTATTGAGTTTTCCTATCTCTGTGAAGAAGATGTTGCTTTAGAAAAAAGCTGGTGAATGAATGCAGATTGTTCTTAATTCATCGCCTCTGATTTTTTGTCATCTCAGCAATCAGCACTGAGCAACAGACTCTTTTTTTACTCGATTTACTGAACAAGTGCTAAAATCCTCAGATGGACAGTTAGGATAACCCAATGCCAGTTGTAGCTAACGCAATCAAATTTGGTACAGATGGCTGGCGAGGCGTAATTGGTGAAGAATTCACCTTTGAACGTCTTGCTCTGGTAGCGCCAGTAGCCGCTAAAGTCTTATATGATAATTATTTCTCTACAGTTGGTAGCCGGACTATCATAGTCGGTTATGATCGCCGATTTATGGCGGAAGACTTCGCTCGTGCTGTTGCTGATGCTGTTACCGCCGTCGGATTTGATGTTTTGCTGAGTGAATCATTCGCCCCAACTCCGGCTTTTAGCTGGGCTGCTAAACAACTCAATGCGTTGGGGGCGTTAGTAATTACAGCTAGTCATAATCCTGGCTCATATTTAGGGTTAAAAGTCAAGGGATATTTTGGTGGTTCGGTATCACCAGAAGTTACCAAAGATATTGAAGCATCATTATCGCAAGGAGTCGAAAAAGCAGCTACTCCTGGGAAGTTAGAGAAGTTTGACCCCTGGCCTAGTTACACCGCAGGACTACAAGGTAAAGTTGATATTGCCAAAATCCGAGAAGCGATCGCCTCTGGTAAGCTGACAGTATTCGCTGATGTGATGCACGGTGCAGCAGCAGGCGGACTAGCAAGATTATTAGGTGATCAAGTTAAGGAAATCAACAGCAACCGTGACCCGCTATTTGGTGGCGGTGCGCCGGAACCATTACCAAAATATCTTTCTGGCTTATTTGAAGTTATTAAAAGTCACAAACAAACCAATCAATCTGGTTTAACTGTTGGTTTAGTATTTGATGGAGACTGCGATCGCATTGCAGCAGTAGATCAAGACGCTAACTTCTTAAGTTCGCAGATATTAATCCCCATATTAATTGACCACTTAACTTTGCGACGTGGTTTTACGGGTGAAATCATCAAAACAGTCAGTGGTTCTGATTTGATTCCTCTTGTAGCAGCACTCCACAATTTGTCATTGTTTGAAACACCAGTCGGTTACAAATATATTGCTGATAGAATGTTAGTCTCCCAAGTATTACTGGGTGGCGAAGAATCTGGTGGTATCGGCTATGGAAGCCACATTCCCGAACGGGATGCGCTACTTTCTGCATTGTATGTATTAGAAGCAGTTGTCGAATCTGGGCAAGATTTGGGCGAATATTATTCCTACTTGCAACAACAAGTAGGCTTTAACTCTGCATACGATCGCATTGATTTACCCTTAGCTAGTATGGAAGTGCGATCGCGTCTTTTACAACAACTGCAAACCCAACCCTTAACAGAAATTGCGGGTAAAGCAGTTATTGATTGTCAAACAATCGACGGTTATAAATTCCGCCTCGCAGACAAAAGTTGGTTAATGATTCGTTTCAGCGGTACTGAACCAGTTTTGCGCCTCTACTGCGAAGCCGCAACAATCGAACAAGTACATCAAACCCTTGATTGGGCGAGACAGTGGGCAGGATAATATCAGTGAACAGTTATCAGTTGTCAGTTATCACATTTAATTGTTAACTGTTAACTGTTAACTGTTCACTGAAATATGACTAAATTACTCGTAGTCGCTACAAGCAATGCAGGTAAGTTGCGGGAAATGCAAGCTTATCTGGCTGATTCTGGCTGGGAATTAACACTTAAACCAGAAGAACTAGAAGTTGAAGAAACAGGCGAAACCTTTGCAGCTAACGCTTGTTTAAAAGCCTCCGAAGTTGCTAAAGCTACAGGACAATGGGCGATCGCTGATGATTCTGGCTTAGAGGTAGACGCTTTGAATGGTGTACCAGGCGTATATTCGGCGCGTTATGGCAAAACCGACGCAGAGCGAATTTCGCGGTTATTAACAGAACTAGGTGATGAAAGTAACAGACAAGCACAATTTGCCTGTGCAGTTGCGATCGCCCGTCCTGATGGTGAAATAGTTTTACAATGCGAAGGGATTTGTCGTGGTGAAATTCTTTATGCACCCCGTGGTGATGGTGGTTTCGGCTATGATCCTGTGTTCTACGTTCGCGAAAAGCAATTAACCTTTGCCCAAATGTCCCCAGAGGTAAAAAAATCAGTTAGCCATCGTGGTAAAGCCTTTGCAGCGTTGATACCACAACTGAGTACAATACTGAGTGCTGAGTAAAGTTTCTCATTCCTTATTTTTATAGACGTAGCAATTACCATTCACAAATTACTATGACTATTGCGATCGCACTCAATACAGACTCGATTAACACCTTAGATTTATCCCCCGCTTTAACAGTAATTGAACCACTGCTGCAAGAGGGAGTCGCTGCCTATGAACAGCAATTAAGCTTTGATATTGATTATCCTCTCGAAGCTGGAGATCCCCGCGAACTTTCCGAAATTCCAGAGTTGCGGCTGTGGTTTATTCGCCTAGATGCTAAATATCCCTGGCTACCTTTTTTACTAGATTGGAAAGCCGGAGAATTAGCCCGTTACACCGCCATGCTTGTACCACACCAATTTAGTACTAAAGAAGGCATTCAATATAATCCTGAAGCATTAGAAATATTTTTAATGCACAAAATATTTGTTTTAACTAATTGGTTAAAACAACAAGAAATACCCAGTTCAGCGCGGCTCAAATCTATGGCGCAAACTCTGGGTTATGAATTAGATGATGGTTTTTTTGAGATGTTTTAAATAATAGTTTACAGGCGAATTTTGCTGTTCGCTTGTAAACATAAGATTATTTTATTTACCATTTAAAATAGCAAAAATGAATGACTCGATTTATTCATGACCAATTTGCCAAAGACTATCTAGAAGAACTCCTGAAAACTTATGGGACAGTAGAAGCACCCCGGAGAGTAGCTGGAGAAGTTCGAGAAATTGATGTTTTGTTTTCTCCAGCAATACAACAGAACTCAAACTTAGAATTACTGGGACTATTAGGAAAATTTGCTACTACTCCTGCTCTTTTTGAACCTTTTCGTAATGCAGCATCAAAAGAAGAAATTTGTGATTGCCTTTTGAAACTACTAGAAGTGAGAGGAGAAATCCAAAGAGAAGCAAACCGCAATAAAACCCCAATTCAAGAATCGCAAATTCCCAAATTATGGATTCTTACACCAACAGCATCTACATCACTACTATCAGGCTTTGGTGCTACTCAACAATTAGAATGGTTGACAGGAGTACATTTTTTCCCAGAGTATTTGCGAACAGCGATTGTTGCTATTCATCAATTACCACGTACTCAAGAAACTCTATGGTTAAGGATTCTTGGTCGAGGAAAAGTGCAGAAACAAGCAATTGATGAATTAGAAACGCTACCATCAAATCATCCATTTCGTAGAGCAACGTTAGAATTGCTGTATAACTTGCAGCAAAACTTGGTAATATCCCCCACTCCAGAAGAAGATGATAGGGAATTAATTATGCGACTGACACCGTTGTATCAACAAGATAAAGAACAAGTTAGACAAGAAGGCCGACAAGAAGGCCGACAAGAAGGCCGACAAGAGGGAATTAAACAAGGAGAACGCCTTGTTGTAGAAAATTTACTACAAGTGCGCTTTGGCTCAGTAGACGATGATTTGCAAGCAATTATTGAACAAATATTAGCGCTACCACCAGCCGAATTCACTCCTTTACTTATGCAATTATCACGAGAGGAATTAATTGCAAGATTTAGTAGATAATTTTGATAAATAAAAATGGTGTGGTGCTGACACTGGTTAGTCAGTTTCACCACACCATTTTATTTTGTAGAATTGCTGATGATAGCAATAAAAATAACGATCGCAACAAACAAATTTACAGAACTCAGACTTAGAAGAAGATTCCCAATCTAAAATTCAAAATTGGATTAGCCGCCCCAAATTTTTTCAGAAACTGTTGTAGGCGAAATATCTGCCACTTTCCCAGTCGGGGATTTAATGGCGAGGAATTTTTCACTTTTTGGTAACAACTTCCCTGGATCTGAGGAGCCAAGTATAGCGATGGTATAAGTTTGGGCTGCAATACTCAACTGTAATGCGGCACTTTCGGTAGACAGCATCAAGTTTGCACCTGCAATCATGGCTGTCAACTTACCTGCATTATCAGGCGATGTCACCTTAATTTGTGGACAGGATGCTCGGAGCAATCGCACAAATGTTTCATCATCTGCACCTTGAATCACAACTACAGGCATATCTGGCTGCTTCAGATGAAACTCTTGAATAATCTGCTGCCAATTTTCAACAGGATAGATTTTATCAGCATCTTTAGCTCGCAAGGCTGAGTCAACACCTCCATAAATCAAGACGTAGCCTGTTTCATTCACCCCCAGACGTTTTTGTTCAATTTGTGACCATTCAATATCTGGTTTTGGGACATTTACTGCTAACTCTGGCAAAGGTGTGGTCAGACCTAATGGTTTGAGCAATTCGTGATACGCCGCCGCTACGTATTGGGATGGATTAAACGGCACGGTATGAGTCAGAAAAGCTGCTCCTTTGCCTTTAAAGCCAACACGCATGGGAATCCCCGTTAACCAGAGCATCAGTCCCACTAACCAGCTTTGCCCAAAAGCAATGGCGACATCATACTCGCGATCGCGAATTGTGCCTACCAAGTTACTCCAATCTGCTAGACTGTTACGATCTTTATAATCAAAGGTCAGTACCTCGTGAACAGACTTGCTCACCCGGTAGGCAGCCTTTGACTGGGGTTCCGTAACGACATCTATTTTCGCGTTGGGATAACAACGCTTCAAATCATCTAGAGTCGGAAAGAAGAGAATTTGGTCGCCAATTCCGCCAGGTACAAGGGCTACTACTCGCATAATAATTATTGACGCTTACTCGCTCCTTATTTTAGGGGAATATAGGTATTAGGAAGTATGAAGTCTGAAGTGTAATATCAATGTTATTTCAACCTTTAGTCTTTAGCCTCCATAAGTGCCGTTTTGCGATTGAGGACGCTTGTGTATTTATTAATTCCTGCTGCTGGTGTCGGCAAAAGAATGGGTAGTAACCGGAATAAACTTTTACTTGAGGTACACTCAAAAACTATTATTGCTTGGACTCTGTTAGCGGCTGAAGCGGCGAGTTCTATCAGATGGATGGGAATTATTTCTCAACCTAGTGATTGGTCTGATTTTAAGAACATCATCGCTGATTTGCCTCTAACTAAACCTGTGGAATTTATTATTGGTGGTGCGACGCGTCAAGAGTCGGTTTACAACGGGTTGCAAGCATTACCACCAGAGGCAGAGCAAGTACTAATTCACGACGGTGCAAGATGTTTAGCTACACCAAATTTACTTAACGCTTGTGCCGAAGCAATTCGCTATTGTAGTGGTTTAATTGCGGCTATACCTGTGAAAGACACAATTAAAGTTGTTGATCAAAGTGGCATAATTCAAAGTACCCCTGACCGAAAGTATTTGTGGGCTGCACAAACTCCCCAAGGATTTAATGTCCAGTTATTGAAGCAGTGCCACGCTGAAGGGATTCTTCAAGGCTGGGAAGTGACAGACGATGCGGCTTTATTTGAAAAGTGCGGTATAGAAGTTCGCATTGTGGAAGGTGAGGAGACAAATTTAAAAGTTACCACGCCCCAAGATTTAGCGATCGCAGAATTTATCCTCAGTCATCGAGAAAAAGCTAGGGGCTAGTACTTTTTTTGACTCACAACTTTGAATAATTACGAATCATGAAGCTCTTTCTCGCATTTTGCAACAAAATCTAGTATAATCCCACACACTTGTTCATTGTCCGTTATTAGTCATCCGTTGTCAGTAAAAAGTAACAAATGACTAATGACTAATGACTATTGACAAATGACTATTGACTAAAATCAAATGAAAACAGCTACCGCGACCAAGACAGCGACTAAGATAGAAGCCATTCTCTACTTGAAAGGTAAACCCTTATCCCTCAGCGAAATAGCCGAGTATGCCGCTTGCGATCGCGCCACTGCCCAAGAAGGCATAATTGAACTTATCGACAACTACGCCCGCAGAGATAGTGCTTTAGAAGTGGTGGAAACCACAGATGGTTATAGCCTACAACTGAGGTCTGATTTTCAAGATTTAGTACAAACACTGATTCCGGTAGAATTGGGAGTAGGCGCATTGCGGACATTAGCTGCGATCGCTCTTAATAGTCCCATCCTACAAAGTGATTTAATTAACCTCCGTGGTTCAGGAGTTTACCAACACGTTCCTGAATTAGTCGAACTAGGTTTTGTCAAAAAACGCCGAGATAACGAATCGCGTTCTTACTCCCTACAAATAACACCAAAGTTTCATCAGTACTTCCAAATCGAGCAACTTCCTCAACCATTTGATACTAAAGAACAGCAACTAGAATTAGACCTAACTATTGAAGATGAGTTAGAAGATGTGAGGGAATAGAGGCTAGAAAAGAGATTTTTCCTGTTGAGCTTTGAGTCTTTCCATGAATAGCTGAAGTTGATTTTTATGAAGTGCAGAATTGTCACAAAATCTTTAATTGGAGTTTTATTTCCAACATTATTGTTGTGGATGAATACAACCACTGCTCAGTCGCAGTCTATATCTGTAGAGCAAAAGATAGATAGCACAAAAATAGTACCAGGAGAGCCAATCAAGTATCAACACTTTGGCAATGGAAAACGGATGAGGCGCATACCAGGGAAAGCAGGAAGCACTTGTTTGCGAGGCAGAGGTAAAAATCATCTGACTGTTTTAGTGCCAGAAAATAATCCTATATTGACTACTGTTGAACAACCAAAATTATTTTTCTATCTTCCCAAAACTGCCAAAACCTCTGTACTAGGATTTGAGTTTTTTGTAGAAGATGCCGCTCAAAAAGTAATTTATCAAAAAAAGTATAAGGTTAATCAGAAACCGGGAATTTTTAGCCTTAATTTACCTGCTAATAAAAATCAGCGATTACTCGAAGTTAGTCAGGAATATAATTGGTATTTAACAGTTATTTGTAATCGCGCAGATCGTTCTCTTGATCTCGTTGTGGGTGGAATTATCAAACAAATTGTCCCTGACAAAGAGTTGACGAATAAGTTAAAGAAAGCTTTGCCAAGAGAACGTGCGGCTTTATATGCAGCCAATGGCATTTGGTACGATAGTTTGGCTATCCTCGCGCAGTTGCGCCGTCAGCGTCCAAATGATGCTGCTTTGCAAAGAGATTGGCAAAGTCTTTTAGAGTCAGTCAAATTAGCAAATATCGTCCCAGAGCCTTTATTGGGTGAGTTAGAAATTGAGTGAAAACATTTTTTAGTGGCATTTCATAAAGGGCGTTGTGAAAAATCCTGATGAAGTACAGAATTATTAAAAAATCTCTAATTGGAATTTTATTTTTAACATTATTGTTTTGGATGAATGCAACCACCGCTCAGTCACAATCTATGCCTGTAGAGCAAAACATAGATAGCATAAAAATAGAACCAGGAGCGCCCATCAAATATCAACACTTTGGCAACGGAAAGCGGATGAGGCGGATACCAGGAGGAGTAAGAGTGTATTGTTTGTTAGGCAGAGATAAAAATAATTTTACTGTGTTAGTCCCAGAAAATAATCCTGTACTGACTACAGTTGAGGGTCCCAAACTATTTTTCTATATTCCCAAAACTGCCAAAACCACTGTACAAGGATTTGAGTTTTTTGTAAAAGATGCTGCTCAAAAAGTAATTTATCAGCAAAAATATAAAGTTAATCAGCAACCAGGAATTTTTAGCATTGATATACCTGCTGATAAAAATCAGCCATTACTTGAAGCTGGTCAAGAGTATCATTGGTATTTAGGCGTGATTTGTCAACCTCAAGACCGCGCTCGTGATCAAGTTGTAGGTGGAACTATCAAACAAATTGTCCCTGACAAAGAGTTGACTAATAAGTTAAAAAAAGCTTCGCCAAGAGAACGTGCGGCTCTCTATGCAACTTCCGGTATTTGGTACGATAGTCTGGCTATCCTCGCACAGTTACGTCGTCAACGTCCAAATGATGCTGCTTTACAAACAGATTGGCAAAGTCTTTTAGAGTCAGTCAAATTAGCAAATATTGTCCCAGAGCCTTTAGTGGGTGAGTTAGAAGTAGATACAACAAAATAATCTAGGTGTAGGTTGGGTGGAGGAACTGAAACCAACATTCTCAAGAATTTGTTGGGTTACGCTCTTGCTACACCCAACCTACTATTCTCTTAACTGAACCGTATTGTCCTTTAAGGTAGATATAAAACCCATACCTGTGGAAAAGACGCTACTCTTGTACTATGGTTTAGAGTAGAATTAGCAACTAAGCTAAAAAAGACTGCCAATGGTGTTTGATCCTGACTTTTTGAATGACAACTCCGAGGAACACCCGAATCAACTTCTAAGCGAGAACTTTGAGGAAAACCCCAATCAGTTACTCCAATATTTGCAGCATCAGTCTCCTGATGTTCTAGCGCGTGTCGCCCAGTCTGTCAGCCCCGAAATTAAGCAAATCATTTCCCAAAACGTCCAAGGGCTGGTGGGAATGCTTCCCGCAGAAAACTTCAATGTGCAAATTACTACAGACCGAGATAATCTCGCTGGGATATTAGCATCGGCAATGATGACGGGGTATTTCTTGCGGCAGATGGAGCAAAGAATGCAGTTAGATTATTTATCTGATGGGCAATAGTTAAAAGAGTCAAAGTCAAAAATCTCTAGACTCTGGACTTTGGCCTCTGGACTATTGACTATTTTTTGGGATAAATACCCGACTGCACTTTTAAAGTCTGTATTTTGCCACTGCGGTTGATTTCAAGTACGAGAATATCTCCAACTGTGCTGGACTCTACCAGTTTCTGCACTTGGGCGGCTGTTTTAACTGGCTTTGCGTTAACTTTTTGAATTACGTCTCCAGGGAGCAGTCCTGCCCGTTTTGCTGGGGAGTTATCGAGAACCCCCTTAATCACAACGCCAGTATCTTGCTTGATATTGAGCTTGTTTTCTAGATTAATTTGTTGTTTTTTTGTGGGAGATAAATCTGCCATTTCGATTCCCAAAAAAGGATGATCTACCCGCCCTTTAGTAAATAGTTCTTTGGCAACACGGGCTGCGGTTTCAATAGGAATAGCAAAACCTAATCCTTGGGCATCAGCACGAATGGCTGTATTCACGCCAATTACCTCACCTTGGGCATTTAATAAAGGCCCACCCGAATTACCTGGGTTAATAGCCGCATCAGTTTGGATGAAACTCACGCGTTTCTCTGGGACACCAACTTGTGCGCTCGTGCGGTCTGTAGCGCTAATAATACCAATGGTAACAGTGTTATCTAAACCGAGAGGATTGCCAATAGCGATCGCCCATTGTCCAGGAATCAAATTTTGAGAATTGCCCAGCTTCACCGTCGGCAATTTATCCCCAGGAATTTTCACAACTGCCACATCTGTAATCGTATCAACGCCTAATACTTTTCCCTCAAAAGTGCGACCATCTTTGAGGGTAACTTGAACGGTATCGGTATCAGCTACAACGTGGGCATTTGTCAGCAATTCACCATTTTGGCTCAAAATAAATCCTGACCCTGTACCGCGCTCAATGCGTTCTTGGGGAATTGCTTGCTCTTCTTCACCAAAAAAGCGGCGTAATAGAGGATTTTTCAAAGCTTCTGAGATGGGATTTGCTACCTTGCGAGTTGCATTAATGCGAACTACTGCCGGGCCTACTTTCTGCACTGCCGTGGCAATAAAATTTACATTATCTCCACCAGTAGTTCCAATATTCCCGCTGGGAGCTAATGGGGTGACAGATTCTGGAGGTAAAGCTGCCGTCACATTTCTTAACTCTCGAAACGAGTGATTTTGTGTCAGGAGATAGCGACTACCAAACAGACCTGCACCACCACCAACCAAGAGTAAAGATAAATAAATAGCCAGTTGCTTCAAAGATAAATTCATAATAATTACGCTTAAGGACAGCAATGCAGTTGCTAATTTCTAAGTGTAGTCAAGCAATTGGTCAGTGGACAGATAAATTTAACATAGAGTTGCTTAATAAATATTGAAACTTAGACATTGGTGATTAGGCGAGAGCTTGACGCGTTGAGAGAATCACCAACATCCATTTATAGTTATACGGCTAATATTTCTGGGAAGACTAGTCTTAATTGATCAAGATTAGATCCCTAGAATGTCATGACAGTTGTTTCCTGTGACGAAGAAGCGAGAAAAATGGATAGTTGCGCTGATGTAGCTGCGCCAATTTCTGGCTATCTCATGGCTAGGAACATTTCTTCTAGGGGTCGGACTTTAGTTTATTGGGTATTCATTATGCTGACTAATTCCCCATTGTATTCAAACAGTTTATGGAATTATTTACACGCGATCGCCTGGAAATTCTCAAGAGGTTGTGCCTTCAAAGCACAATTTTCTTAAAAAATGTGCATATTGAACAAAATATCCCACCGCAACTGGTACAAAGCGAAAACTTAGTAGCAGGGGCGGGGCGAATTTCTATGGATGAGGTGTTTTATGTCCATAGTTAGTCTGAGAAAAATTCTCAACAAAAAAGAGATGCCGTCTCTACTTCAGAGCTTAGCCAGCCAAATCAACAGCGCCATTGATATTGAACTGGTAGACGGCACACAACTAATCAGTATTGGAGAACAAACTAGCAAAAACCGCTATCCCATTGAGGTATCAGGAGAAAACATCGGTTGGGTAGTTGGGGAAGAACAGACAAACACGGTCGCTACCTTGCTCTCGTTGCTGGCAAAACAAGAAGCCGAAAAAAAAGAACTAGCGAAAGAATTACTAGAGCGATATCAGGAAATTGATTTGTTTCAAGATATCTCGACTCAACTGACGACGAGTTTGGATACGCGCCAAATTGCCCAACTTGTGCTTCAGGAGATGAGTCAATTAATTGCATCATCTGCGGGAGTGCTGATGCTTCTGAGTCCTGATGCAACTACCTTGGAAATTATTGCTGAGTTTGGCAATTTTTTTGACCACCATCCAATAGCATCAGCTAAAGGCATTATTGGCGACATTGTGCAATCTGGTCGTGCAGAACTCGTCAATGATGTACAAGCAGATCCGCGATTATGGGGGAAAAAAAACGTTAATGCGCTGATTTGTGTACCCTTACGAGCCAAAGAACGGATACTAGGAGCGATCGCTATTGGCACAAACAAAATTGACGCATATAAAGCCGAGCATCTCAAACTTGTGAGTATTTTTGCCTCCCAAACCGCAGTAGCCATTGAAAAAGCTGTGCTTTATGAGCAAAGCATTCAAGCAACCGCCCAGGCTAAAGCCCAGACAGAAAGACTCCAACAGGCTCTGCAAGATTTGCAACTAGCGCAAACTCAATTAATCCAAAGCGAAAAAATGTCCAGTTTGGGACAACTCATCGCCGGAGTTGCCCATGAAATCAACAATCCAGTTAACTTTATTTGCGGCAACTTGCGGTGTGTTTCCGAGTATGCACAAGACTTACTGCATCTGCTGTTAGAGTATCAGAAATGCTTTCCTGTAGCTCCTCCAGAACTGGAATCAGAATTAGACAACATCGATTTGGAATTTATTATTCAGGATTTGCCCAAACTACTAGATTCGATGAAACTAGGGAGCGATCGCATCGTCGAAATTGTCAAATCCCTGAAAAACTTCTCTCGTCATGATGAAGCCCAAACGACAGCCATCAACATCCACGATGGAATTGACGGAACACTGATGATTTTGCGCCATCGCCTCAAAGCGGCTACCCATCACCCAGAAATTGCCATTATTAAAGACTATGCCAAACTTCCCCTAATTGAGTGCTATCCCGGACAGTTAAACCAGGTGTTTATGAACATTCTGGCCAATGCCATTGATGCTTTAGAAGAGTCATTTGTCTCAAACGAATCACCAATAATAAATAACATAGGACAAATGACACTCCCGACCATTACCATTCGCACCCAAAACCTAGACAATCAGTGGGTGATCATTCGCATCGCCGACAACGGCCCAGGAATGCCGGAAGAAATTGTAAAACGTATCTATGATCCATTTTTCACGACAAAAGAGATTGGTAAGGGAACTGGCTTGGGTATGGCTATCAGTCACCAAATTATTGTGGATAGACACCGAGGACTTCTCAAGTGTCGTTCTCAACCAGGTCAAGGCACAGAATTCTGGATTCAGATTCCGGTGAATTTTGCAGTAGAAAACCCTGAAGTAAGCGAGGATAGCATAAATTCTGTCTCTAGTAGCGCGATCGCCTCATCAGCCAATATATCGGATGCAGAAGGCTTCATTTCCTCCACCAGTTATATGCTCAACTCAACTGAACTGCTAATCCGCCATAGTCACCTGATTCGGCGACTTTCACAGCAGAGTCCAGATATTGACGCAGCTTCACCGAGCCAAATTTATCTTATGTTTCAACGTCATCCAATTTTATTAAAGCTTTACTCCACCTTGTTGTCCTGGTTTTGTTGTCCTAACCCTACCCAAATCCACCGTTAATCCCAAATCAATAATTCAGGAAATTATAAATATGTCTAGCCAACAACTTGACGAATTCAACCGTCATCTCTTGGAAAAATGTCCTATTGGTCTGGTACTGTGGCGCACAGATGGAACTTTGATTGACATCAATCCTGTCTATGCAGCTATTTTGGGGCGAACTGTTACAGAAACTCTCCACCTTAACTACTGGCAAATTATTTCTCAAAACTACGTTACTACCCAGCAAACCATCATCGAAAACCTCGAAAAAACTGGTTGTTACAGATCTGATGAACAAGAGTACATTCATAGAGATGGGCATTTGGTTGCAGTTAAAATCTCCGCGGTGATGATTGAACAGCAGGGGGAAAAGCTAATCTGGTCGAGTGTCGAGGATATTAGCGACCTAAGACAAGCCCAACAAGAACGCCAACAATCGGAAAAAATCTTAAAAAGGAGCGAAGCGCGATATCGTTCTCTGGTGAAAACTAACACGCAAATTATCTGGGTGAGTACACCAGAAGGAATTTGCTTTGAACTCGCCGACTGGATAGCTTACACAGGGCAAACTTTAGCGGAAGCTGAGAATGGAGGCTGGATTGATGCCGTTCATCCTGACGATCGCGGCTATACCGGAGAAGCTTGGGGTATTGCGGTTGCTAACCTGAGTCAATATCAAATTGAATACCGCATACGCGGCAAAGATGGCAACTATCGTTATTTTTGGGTTTGGGGCGCACCCGTAGTTGAAGATGATGGTAATGTGCGAGAGTGGATTGGTACTTGTACAGATATTCACGATCGCAAACTGACAGAAGCTGAAAATCAAAGATTAAAAGAAAGATATCGCTCCTTAGTCACTGCTACATCCCAACTGGTGTGGGGCGCAACCCCAGAAGGAATGGCAATCGGTAGTGAAATGCTCACCTGGATAGCTTATACAGGGCAGAGTGAAGCTGAGGTTGAGGGTTGGGGCTGGATTGAAGCAGTTCACCCCGATGATCGCGATCGCTCTGCAAAAGTTTGGAATGCAGCAGTGGCAAACCGCAGTATCTACCAAACAGAATATCAGTTGCGGCGTAAAGATGGCATCTACCGCTATTTCTCAGTTTGTGGCACTCCGGTTTTAGCCGCAGATGGTAGTATCCGGGAATGGATTGGCACTTGCACCGATATTCACGATCGCAAACTCACCGAAGCAGAAAATCAACGTTTATTTGATATGTTGAATCATTCTGGTGATGCCATCATTGTCCGCGATATGACCGATAAAATCTCCTACTGGAATCAAGGCGCGGAAAGACTTTATCATTGGACGCGTGAGGAAGTTAAAGACCGATACATTTACACATTTCTCAAAAAAATATTTCCCAAACCCAAAGCAGAAATCACTGCTGAGTTATTACAGCAAGGTAATTGGGAAGGCGAAGTCCAACATATAACCCATGATGACAAACTGATTACTGTCCAGAGCCGATGGACACTACAACGGGATGCGTCTGGTGAACCTTGTGCGGTATTGGAAATTAATACTGATATTACTGCTCGTAAACAAGCCGAAATTGCTCTACGCCAACTCAATCAAGAACTGGAAGCCAGAGTCGCCGAACGGACAGCAGCGGTCAAAGATACCCTTGCTGAAGCCCAAGGGTTAAATGCGATTTTGGATAACTTAGCAGATGGTTTGTTAGTAGTGGATATGTCAGGACAAATTACCCACTTCAATCCGGCTTTTTTAGCGATGCAGGGATTGAGACCTACAGATCTCAAAGGCAACTATCAGGAATTACCAATTCCAGGTTTAACACATCTAATTGAACAAACTCAATCCCATCCTCAAGAGGCATTTGCCGCCGAAATTGCCTTGGTAAAGGAACGCATTGGTCAGGCTGTGGCGACCGCTATCTTTAAACAAACAACACCTGAAGAACCTGCTACCTGCTTTGGTTCAGCACTTCTAATTCGGGATGTGACAGCAGAAAAAGAAGTTGACAAAATGAAGACCGACTTCATTTCCACAGTTTCCCACGAACTGCGGACACCATTAACTTCGGTACTAGGATTTGCCTCCATTATTAAAGAAAAGCTGGAAACCGATGTTTTCCCGATGGTGATTACCGAAGACCGCAAGTTGCAAAAAACGATTAAGCGGGTGGGTGACAATTTAAATATTATTGTGTCAGAAGCAGAACGGCTGACATCCTTGATTAACGATGTTTTAGACATTGCCAAAATGGAAGCCGGGAAGGTGGAATGGCAAATGCAACCACTTGATCCTAGTGAGTTACTAGATTGGGCTACGACTTCTACCGCCGGGTTGTTTGAAACCAATTGCCTGCAACTAGTCAGCGAGATAGAACCGGGAGTACCGCAAATAGTAGGAGATCGCAATCGTCTATTACAAGTCCTGATCAACTTGATTTCTAATGCGGTGAAATTCACTCAATCCGGGACTGTTACCTGTCGTGTCAAACAACAGAACGACGGTGTATGTATCAGCGTCATTGATACAGGTATCGGTATTGCCCCCGAAGACCAGCCCAAAGTCTTCGAGAAATTCCGCCAAGTTGGCGACACCCTCACCGATAAACCCAAAGGTACAGGGTTGGGATTGCCCATTTGCAAACAAATTGTTGAACATCATGGTGGCAGAATCTGGGTAGAAAGTGAACCAGGTAAAGGCAGCGTCTTCTCATTTCTGATTCCTATATATGCCAAGGACGACAAAAGTAATGGACAAATCAATTTAGATGCCTTGGTTAAGCAACTCAAAGAACACGTCATCACCACCAACAAAGTACTTTACGAAAACCGTAAAACCATTCTAGTAGTCGATGATGATGCCAATATTCGAGAATTATTGCGGCAGCAATTAGAAAACGAAGGCTACAAAGTTCGAGAAGCAAAAGACGGTATGGATGCAATTCATCAAATCAAAATCGCCCGTCCTGATTTGATTCTCTTAGATGTGATGATGCCCCAAATCAACGGCTTTGATGTGGCCGCAGTTCTCAAAAATGACCCCAACACAGCAGATATTCCGATTATCATTCTGTCAATTATTGAAAACAAAGAACGCGGCTATCACATTGGCATCGATCGCTATCTCACCAAGCCCATCAATATAGAACAACTCCGTAATGAAATTGGTTCACTACTTTCTCAAGGTACTTCTAGCAAAAAAGTATTGGTGGTTGATAAAAATGCCTCAACCTTAAAAACCTTATCAGATGTACTGCAAACTCAAGGCTACAGCGTGATCGAAGCCTCCGATCCGCAAGAATGTATTAACAAAGCCCGTTCAGCTAAACCTGACATGATCATTATTGATTCCATCTTTTCCAATGAAACCGATCTGGTGAAAACACTCCGGTTTGAAAAAGAGTTAGAAAATGTATTTTTTATCATGCTGTCTGATCGGTAATATTAACAAGGCAGAAGGATGAAATTTCAACTTCATCCTTCATACTTTTATTTGATGACTTTTACAAATAATTTTAAAAATCCCAGCGGATGACTATATGACGCAAAAAATTCTCATTGTTGATGATGAACCGAACATCGTAATTTTGTTAGAACAAGCTTTAGAAGCATTAGAAGATGAAGGTGTAGAACTTCTAACTGCGAGAAATGGAGAAGAAGCACTGGAAACTATTAAAACTGAAAAACCAAACCTAGTTTTTCTTGATGTAATGATGCCAAGAATGAATGGTTTGGAAGTTTGTCAGATAGTGAAACATGATCTCAAAATGAATGAAGTTTATATTGTGATGTTGACAGCAAAAGGACAGGAATTTGATAAACAGAAAGGAATTGAAGTTGGTGCTGACTTATATCTAACTAAACCTTTTCGCCCGAAAGAAGTACTGGAAAAATCAATGCAGGTATTAGGATTTTGAATAAAAACTGACTACCGCTATATCTCTCAATTCTCACAAGCGATCGCTCATAGCGTTTGTTTTAAGCGATCGCCACTCTCAAAACAAACCCATCATACCCCACATATCGCCTGTGAATTTACTTGATGATGCTCCTGACTTTTCACGGGATCTGAAAAACCTCTCCCCTACAACTTTCTACGGTGTACACACAAGTCCGATCAACCTTGCTTCATAACGTTTTGATCCCCCCTAACCCCCCTTAAAAAGGGGGGAATATATTCAAAGTCCCCCTTCAAAAGGGGGATTTAGGGGGATCAAACCACATTTTGCACCCAGCACAAATATGTGTGTACACCGTAGACAGCTTCATCACACCATCATTCGACCTCAGAACTAGAAGATTCTCGTTTGAAACAGGAACATTCTCGTTTAAAACAAGAATACTTTAGTTTGAAACAGAAACATTCTCGTTTAGAACAAGAACGTTCTCACTGGAAACAAGAATACTTTAGTTGGAAACAGGAACATTCTCGTTTGCAACACGAAAGTTCGGGTTCTGAACATGAAACTTTGTGTTCAAAACAGGAAACTTGGAGATAAAAGCTTGATTGATGAGGTTGGGAAGGTAAATTTTCGTGTTCTCGTTAGAGAGAATCGCGTAAAATTGCTAAATTCTCACGCACAGCCACAGTATTAGGGTGATTCGCGCCTAAACTTTGCTCCACAATATTCAAAGCTTGGAGAAACAAGAGTTCGGCTTGGTCGTACTTTCCTTGGGAATAGTAGAGTGATGCCAAGTTGTTGAGGCTGGTGGCGATATCGGGATGATTGTCTCCCAGCAGGCGTTTATCGAGTTCTAAAGCTTGGAGTAAAAGGGGTTCGGCTTGGTCGTACTTTCCTTGGGATTTGTAGAGTCCTGCCAAGTTGTGGAGGCTTTGGGCGAAATGGGGATGATTTTCTCCCAGCAGGCGTTTATAGAGTTCTAAAGCTTGGAGATACAGGGGTTCGGCTTGGTCGTACCTTCCTTGGGATTCGTAGAGATATGCCAAGTTGTTGAGGCTGGTGGCGACATGGGGATGATTGTCTCCCAGCAGGCGTTGCCTGAGTTCTAAAGCTTGGAGTAAAAGGGGTTCGGCTTGGTCGTACTTTCCTTGGGATTCGTAGAGATATGCCAAGTTGTGGAGGCTGGTGGCGACTGAGGGATGATTGTTTCCCAGCAGGCGTTGCCTGAGTTCTAAAGCTTGGAGAAACAGGGGTTCGGCTTGGTCATACTTTCCTTGGGATTTGTAGAGTAATGCCAAGTTGTTGAGGCTCATGGCGACATGGGGATGATTGTCTCCCAGCAGGCGTTTATCGAGCTCTAAAGCTTGGAGTAAAAGGGGTTCGGCTTGGTCGTACTTTCCTTGGGAATAGTAGAGATATGCCAAGTTGTGGAGGCTAGTGGCGACTGAGGGATGATTGTCTCCCAGCAGGCGTTTATAGAGTTCTAAAGCTTGGAGATGCAGAGGTTCGGCTTGGTGATACTTTCCTTGGGATTCGTAGAGTGCAGCCAAGTTGTTGAGGCTTAGGGCGACTGAGGAATGATTGTCTCCCAGCAGGCGTTTATAGAGTTCTAAAGCTTGGAGATACAGGGATTCGGCTTGGTCGTACTTTCCTTGGGATTGGTAGAGAAATGCTAAGTTGTTGAGGCTGGTGGCGACATCGGGATGATTGTCTCCCAAGAGGTTTTGTACTGTTGATAAACACTTTGCTCTCCAAGGTTCGGCTTGGGTATATAACCCTTGTCCTTGATAGAAGCGACTCAAGCCGACGAAAGGCCAAATTAAATCTTCATCACTGACGTATTGAATGAGATTGTTTGCTACTTCAGCTATATGTGGTATGGCAAGGGAAACAGCGTTAATTTCCTCAAGGGTAGGAGTCTCAGGAATTTCTTGAGCAACTGCTACCATTACCTGACAAAACGATCGCTTAAATTCCTCTGCTTGCTCTAAACCTGTAAACTTAGATTGGAAAAATTCCCGCAGTAGGGGATGTAGTTGATAGATTCCTTCACCTTTGCGCTGGAGTAAATGCAGATTCAATAATTTATCATCCCGAATTTCCTCTAACTCATCTTCATCTTTCTCTGTTAAGCACTGTTCTACTAAGTTCCAGGGTATGGGTGCGGTTGCAAATAAACTGAGTACACAGCCTAATAAATTATCATCCTCTGCTAATTCCTGCCAACTTAACTCAAAGGCGGCTTTTATTCCCCGTTGTGCTGTCATATCGGCTTCTGGGTTGACAGTTGCAGGTTGTTCTAGTCGCTTTTGCTTTAATCGTCCCATCATTTTCAATAGGGACAAATCTTGTTTTTTCGCTAAATATCGCCCCACCAACTCTAAACCCAAAGGTAAATACCCCAGCCATTCACACAATTGATTGGCTACATCTAATTCTCTCTCAATTCGCCCTGGTGTTTCTGCCAACAAAGACCGTAACAACTCCAACGCTGCATCTGGTTGTAATACATCTAAAGATAATTGCTTGATGGCTGCACCTAACTTTTTGCGCGTAGTCATCAACACTTTAAACCTGAAAGATGCGCCCTGTAGGTAAGGTCTTATTTCCTGGTAATCTGTCACATCATCCACCACCAGCAGCACATCACCCTCACGCCAATTCCGCCAGCAGTATTGTACTTGTGCCGGTAAATCAAATTCTTCTGGTGGCTTTAAATCAAGCTGAGTTCTGGCAAACCGCACCACTTGAACGCTAAAATCCTCAACTTTCGCCTGTAACCAGCACAGTCCACCTTTGTAGTTTTCGCGCTGAGTCATGGCATATTGCAAGGCGAGTTCTGTTTTACCCAGTCCACCCATTCCCAAAATAGCCGCAATGGCTACACTTCGACTACGCTCAGTCAGCACTTGGTTATTTTCCTGCAAAAGTTGATGGAGGTTTTGCAGTTCTTCATCACGTCCCACAAATTTCACCACTCCACTCAGGGGTAAATTTTGCGGTATTTCAGGTTTTGACTTTACCCGTTCCTGTTCGGGCGGCTGTAGTCAGTTGTATGTGTTGTGCTGTTCCCCAATTGTGATTTGTTGGGCAACCATTGCCCCTTTTTCAGCTTGGATACTTTCTGCTAACTTGGCAAAGTTATTAACAATCGATGGCTGCGCTTGAATTTCTGCGGCTAATTTTTGAATTTCCTCAGCCTTGGGGGATTTATCTTGATTGATTGTGGCTTCTACTTCCCGTACTGATTGAGCAATTTCGGTATCTGTATCAGCTGCGGCTTTCAACTCCAACACCGCTTTACCATAATCTAACGCCTGCTGTGTGTTTTCTTGTGACGTATTCGCTAACAAGGGCAGCTTATTTTTCTGGCGTAGCTTGGCGATTAACTCGTTACTTTTTTCTAATGCTGCTTCTCCCAGCTTTTCGCCTGTTTTTTCTAAAGCCTTAGTTAAAACTATAGTAGCGATCGCAGTTCCTACGGCTGTTAAGGTTACTGGTTCCATAACTTAACAATAATATTCCGAGATTATACTGATTTTTCCTCAGCATAACAGTTTCTCAACAGAAAAAAAATCACAAATTACATAGCGGTTCTCAGTTGAATTTACCACTGTTTTGACCTCATGACTCTGGGAATTAAGCGAAGAAACACCAATTCCGGGATTCAATCGCTTTTTGTCCGTGATCCTGGTAGAAACAGAATAGAAATTGCCGAGTTTACCAAGGAATAACTTGTGTCTGATTTAATTAACAAACAAATCTTGCTTAAAAGCCGCCCTGTCGGTGAACCAAAAGAAACTGATTTCGCTTTAGTCGAAGCGCCAATTGCGGAACCCGGTGAAGGCGAAGTTCTCAGTCGGACAATTTATTTATCTCTCGACCCTTATATGCGTGGTTTGATTAGCGAGGGTGAATCTTATGCAGCAAATGTGGAATTAAATTCAGTAGTTGTTGGCGGGACAGTTAGCCAAGTTATTCAATCAAATCATCCACAATTTCAAGCTGGAGATTTTGTCCTGAGTGGGAACGGTTGGCAAACGTATGCAGTAGCTAAGGGCGAGACACTGCGGAAACTTGATCCCAACCAAGCACCTTTATCTTATAGTTTGGGTGTGTTAGGTATGCCTGGACTAACTGCTTACGCGGCGCTGTTAGATATCGGTCAGCCCAAAGCAGGCGAAACCGTCGTAGTTTCTGCCGCTTCTGGGGCTGTGGGTGCAGTTGCTGGGCAAATTGCCAAAATCAAAGGTTGTCGAGTCATTGGCATTGTTGGCAGTGATGACAAGCGAGATTATATAGTCAAAGAATTAGGCTTTGATGTGGGAATTAATCGCAAAACTGAAGAACTGAATGCAGCGTTAAAAGCAGCTGCGCCTGATGGAATTGACGTTTATTTTGATAATACCGCCGGGGTGATATTAGAAACTGTGTTGCAGCAAATCAACCTGGGGGCGCGGATTCCTTTAGTTGGGTTAATTTCAGAATATAATGCCACATCTGCGCCTCCTGGCCCTAATTTAAGACCTCTGTTAATTAAACGTGCTTTAATCAAAGGTTTTTTAGTTAGTGATTACCAACACCGCGCTAATGAATTTGTCAGCGACGTTGCGGGTTGGTTAAAATCTGGTCAACTTAAATATCAAGAAGATGTTGTAGTTGGTTTAGAGAATGCGCCCCGTGCTTTTATTGGTTTATTGCGAGGGGAAAACTTTGGCAAGCTAGTTGTCAAAGTCAGTGAAGAGTCAACCGCCGTTTAAGTTGGTGCATAAGGTAGAATAACAGCGATTGCACCAGAAAATAACTTCTTGTGAATGAAAATCCCGTTACTAGCCGCTGTTACTCAAAACCGCATACTCTGGGCTGTTTTGCTCATCAGTACAGCGCTAATTATTACTTTAGCGCTGTCACTTTCTCAAGGCGCAGTACCTCTAAGTTTTTCACAATTGTGGGCAGCAATTCTGCATCAAGGCGACCCCACTAACCAAACTATTATCTGGGATTTGCGACTTCCCCGCATTATCGCTGCTGTAATTGTGGGTGCAGCTTTGGGAATGTCTGGCGCACTACTGCAAGGAATGTTACGCAACAGTCTAGCTGACCCTTTTATTTTGGGAATTTCCGCAGGTGCAGGATTAATTGTAATTTTAATGATTACTTTGCACGTCTTCCCCATTGCTATTCCCTTAGCTGCGTGGCTGGGTGCAATTTTGACCTCAGCCATAGTGATTTTTCTCGGTCGTGCAGGTTCGGGAATTTCCATTGAACGGTTGATTTTAGGCGGTGTGGCGGTCAGTTCTTTATTAGGTGCAGTGCAAAGTACATTACTGTTACTCGCCGAAGACGGTCAAATTCAAGTGGCGTTGAGTTGGTTGGTGGGTAGTTTGAACGCCAGAGGCTGGAAAGAAATTACCACAGCGGGGCCTTATATTATGGTGGCGTTGTTGGGCGGATGTTTGCTGGCGCGGTCGGTGAATGTGCTGGCGTTGGGAGATGATTTAGCCGTGGGCTTGGGTGTATCATTAACGCGATCGCGTTTATTAATTGGTGGTGTGGCAACTTTACTCGCCGCCGGTGCTGTTAGCATCAGTGGTTTGATTGGCTTTGTTGGTTTGATAGTACCCCACGGAGTCCGGTTACTAGTAGGTACAGACCACCGCTTTGTTTTACCATTGTCAGCCCTGGCGGGCGCATGGTTACTCACCTTTGCAGATTTACTTTCTAGATTAGGCGCAGTAGAACTACCAGTTGGTTCTGTGACTGCTTTGTTAGGTTCACCTTTATTTATCTGGTTGCTTTATCGTCGTTCATCTGGATTAGGTAAGTCTTAATTTTAGTAAGACAAATCTTTCTTCCAGCCTCTTTTTTCTAAAAACTATGATGTACACACGAGTTGCTTAATTAGCAATGTAATAACGTCGCTTCACATTATTAATGTATTGAGTTACATTGTTAATGTGTCGTCTCACACTATTAATGTATTGAGTTACATTGTTAATGCGGCGCTTCACATTATTAATGTATCGACTGTAAGAATTAATTTGTCTTATTGAGTAGCAATTTTTAAAGTTTGTGTATACGGTAGTTAAAGAGAAGTCAAATCTAATTTCTCAAATACGTCTTTCTTAAAATGCCTTTAGAACTGCAAAATCTCACTGGTGGTTATACCGCAGAACCAATTGTGCAGAATATTAACCTCACCTTGCAAACAGGAGAATGGTTAAGTTTAGTTGGTGCTAATGGTTCTGGTAAATCAACGTTACTCAAATTATTAAGTCGAATTCTAGCACCACAACAAGGAATTGTCTTACTTGACGGTAAAGCAATTCATTCTCAACCGCCAAATGTAGTAGCGCAAAAGTTGGCACTGTTACCACAACAACAAACTGTACCAATAGGCTTAAATGTCAGACAATTAGTAAGTTTAGGACGTACACCGCATCAACCTTGGTGGCAATGGGAATTAACAGCACAAGATTGGCAAAAAGTTGATGCAGCAATTCAAAAAACCCAATTAGAAAATAAGTGCGATCGCCCAGTTGAACAACTATCAGGAGGTGAAAGACAACGCGCCTTTTTAGCTCTGGCATTGGCACAAGAACCAAAGGTTTTATTATTAGATGAACCAACAACTTATCTAGATATTAATTATCAATTGCAATTATTAGAACTATTAAAAGATTTAAATCAACAACAGGAATTAACAATAGTCACAGTGTTACATGAATTAAATTTAGCTGCACGATATAGTTCCCGAATTGCCTTATTAAAACAAGGAAAACTTTGGGGAGTTGGCACACCAAAAGAAGTGTTAACACCACAGGCGATCGCGCAAGTTTTTGACGTGGAAGCTGTGATTATTCAAACACCCGTTGGTTTACAAGTTTGTGCCATTTCTGCCATATAAATTTAAATATGTTTCAGGCTAATAAATAAACTTATATACCCGACTTTTTAAAGAAGCCGGGTATATGGTTATTCACACACAATTTAACTAACTTTAATCTAATACGGTTCAGTTAAGCAGAAAAGTAGGTTGGGTGGAGCGATCGCTCCACCCAAAAAAGTCTTGAGGATGTTGGGTTTTGTTCCTCAACCCAACCTACGCCAGAATTGGTTTTTAGTCTTAACTGAACGGTATTGAACTTTAATCTTCAATTGGTGCATTAGGAACTTTGGCATCAATATCAACTTGAGTCAAGTTAGGCATTAACCAATCAATATCACCTGCTTTCAAAACATTGGCAGGGGTCACATTAAATTCAACAACACCTGTTTCTGAATTAATTTTTGCAACTAATTGAGTACCATCTACAACTTTAATAGCTAAAGGTTCTGTTAAGCCTTCAATATCACCAAGTAATTTAGTGCCAACTGGTAGATAAACACCATCACAATCCCAATCATGATCTGTAACTTGAGCATTACCCAAAAAATAGAGAGTATTACCTTGCGCTATTTTTTTGGGTTTATGTCCATAGACAGCAAGCGTTTTACCTGTTTCATTACGACACTGCGCCCAACTTCTTGCTGTTTCTAAAATATATTTTTGTAATTTCAAATCACCTAATTTCCGTTCAATTTCTTCTGGTGTATATTGCGAGTCAGCCGGAGTTTCTTTTAATTTCACCAGGTTATCAATTGCTTGGGTAACTTCGGTATAATCAGTACTTTGTGTCAGATTTGGTTTACTAGCCCAAGAAGGTGGAGCGATGACTAAATTTACTAAAAGTACTAAAGTAACAAGAGCAATGCGGAATAGTTTCATGATATTTATCCTCTTGAGTGTACAAACTTTTTTAATGAACATTGATAACTAAATTTACCAGTCAATGTTGGCAGATGTTTCTATCTGTGTATTGATGCCATACAGTTTGACTAATCCCATCAACACTAAACAGCTAACTGCTAAAGCAATGGGAGGCAATGAAGCGCTATCTAAAATAATAAATACTCCTAAACCAATTAACACAAAGGGAACAATATTATTGCCATATTGAGAAATTAAATTACAAATAGCAGGTTGGCAAGTAAGTTTATATGTTCCATAACACCAAACACCAACTAGTGCTAAAAATACTGCAATAATGATGAGTAAATTAGATAAATCTGCATTCGCAAATAATGGCATATAAATACTGATGTTATCACTACCATTGCCAATAGTAATAGCAGCAACACTAAAAGATTGAGGAGATAATAAGCCAGCGAAGGGTGAAGATTTAGTTAGTTCTTGCTCTGGTTCTGTTGTTGAAGAAGTATCTTTATCTTGATTTAATAGACGATTTAAACCAATAGCGATGGGCGCAAAACCTAGAAAACCCATCCAATGAGATGGCAAAATTAAACCACCTAAAAACCCAGCTAAACTAGCAATTACCAGTGTACTAAAACCAATATATTGACCAATCACAATGTGCCGCCGACAGAAGTTTGCATTCACTTGCGAAAATAACAGCGTTAGGATGACTAAATCATCTAAGTTTGTCGCGGTAAAAGCTGTTATTCCAGTAGGAATTCCCGATATGATTCCATTCATTTATATCTCTCCTTTATCTACAAATTGAGATGGTGTCTGTTGTGCTTGATTGATGTCTGCAAATACTGGGTAAGTTGCTACTTTGTTAAGTGTGGAGTTGTAGCCTTGAAAGTTAATTGAGTTGCTGAAGCAATTCAAATATGTGATTGTATGATAATGCTGGTTATATTTTCGAGTGGCAGAGTCAAGATTTTAGTCTAGAACAGGATCGAGATATTTAAAATTTAGACTCTCACTATTGATAATTCATGATTATCGACGAATGTATTGATCAATAACTTTGGCATTATCGACAATTGATTTATCGTGTTTACTGGCTTGGTTAACAGGTGCGACTTTAGGAAATTTATTGTTAATTTGTACAATCAGTCCTGGTGCTAAGGCGATTTGATTATCTTTAATTTCTTTGTCAGTAGCTGCTAAATTTACTTTCATTTCTCGCAGCATTTGCTGTTGTTCTTTGACGATTTGAGTTAGTTCAGCGATTTGTTGCGAGTGCAATGTATCTAACTTTTCATGAAGTAATTCAATGTTTTGTCCGGCGCGTAAGTTTACTTGATGGTCAATTTCAGCATTTCGGCGGTCAGTATCAGACTGACGGTTTTGACTCATCAAAACTATGGGTGCTGTGTAAGCTGAAGCGAATGAAAATACTAAATTGAGCATAATGAATGGCGACTCATCCCAATGAGGAATTCCTGGTGCTAAGTTCATTCCCACCCATCCAGCTAAAATGGTACTTTGACAAATCAGAAATTTCCAAGAACCTACCTGAGATGCAAGTTTATCAGCCAGGTATTGGCCGCGAGTTAATTCTTCAGGTGTAATTTGTTTTGGCTCTGATTTTTGTCTAACTACTGGCTTCATAATTTACTTCTGTGGGTGATTGCTGACTGTGTTTTTGTCTATGGGTTTAATTTATGCTGTTCTTCTGATAAGTACAAATATTATTTTCTTTTAAATTGATAAATTTAAGTGATTAATACAGCTACATACCCAAAAGTACTTAGATGACGTTTGAGCGATCGCACTCCAACCGCATCTGTTCGTGTAATATGAGTTAGCTTTGCCGTCTCACCAATAACTGTTATGAGTCAACTGACATCTAAAGATTGGATTATCATCCAACAACGACTCACACCATACTTGTTTTTGCTACCTGCTTTAGTGCTGTTGGGGTTAACTGTGTTTTGGCCTGCATTACAAGCCTTTTACCTCAGTTTCACTAGCTACGAAGATATTTCTCAACCGCCACAGTTGATAGGTTTTACTAATTTCCTGCGTTTGTGGAAGGATGCAGTTTTTTGGAAAACTTTAGAAAATACTTTTCTTTATCTGGTAGGTGTAGTACCAATTTTGGTGATTGCTCCTTTGGGGTTAGCAATTTTGGTTAATCAAAAATTGCGGGGAGTTAGTTGGTTTAGAGCCGCATATTACACACCAGTGGTAATTTCAATGGTAGTCGCAGGTATAGCCTGGAAATGGTTGTACGCAGAAAACGGTTTACTTAATCAATGGCTGAAAACTTTGGGAATTTTCCCCGAAGGAATTCCTTGGCTCACCAGTCCAGATAAAATTTTGGGGATTGTTCCAATTTCTCTCGCCAGTGTGATGGCTGTGACTATTTGGAAGGGATTAGGCTATTACATGGTAATTTATTTAGCTGGGTTACAATCCATCCCCGCTGATGTGTATGAAGCCGCAGCTATTGATGGCTCAGATGGTATTCGCAAACATTGGGATATTACAATACCTTTGATGAGACCTTATTTAGCTTTAGTAGCAGTAATTTCAGCTATTTCTGCCACTAAAGTTTTTGAGGAAGTTTATATTATGACCCAAGGCGGCCCACTCGATAGTTCTAAAACTATTGTTTATTATTTATACGAACAAGCTTTTAGTAATTTAGATATTAGCTATGCTTGCACAATTGGGTTGATATTATTTTTAATAATTTTAGGACTGTCGGTTTTACGCTTAAGTCTTAATCAAGAAGGCGGAGATTCTATTGTCTAGAAAACTTATATGATTTATTTATCTACGTGCGATCGCACTTCATCCTAATTTATCAGCAAATAAGCTAAGTTCTATACTACTGTTGTGATTATTCTCACCTTGTTGTCAAATTTACTGGGTAACTGTTTCACTGAGTCAGTGATGATTCTTTGACTTGCTCATATAATTTATTTTTTATCCTCACCACAGCAAATATAGGGTTGAATAAATATTTATCAAGTTTATCAAAAGTGTTTAACCTGCAACTTTCAAACGGCAGATTGTTAGTTAGACTTTAAACGCTATTATTGAAGTTTATTAAACCTATTATGCACTGGTTATTATCTGGGCCGTTGACTGTTGAAAAATTAACGGTTAAGATTGCGGGCTTACCTGCGTCGTTACAAGGTAAGAAGTTGGTGCAGATGTCTGATTTTCATTATGATGGTGTGGCTTTGTCTGATGAGATGTTAGAAAAGGCGATCGCATTTAGCAACCAACTAAAACCAGATATAGTAATCCTCACAGGTGATTATGTTACAAATAGTCCGCAACCAATTCATCAACTAGTTTTAAGATTAAAGCAATTGCAAGCTCAAGCTGGTATTTATGCCATACTCGGTAATCATGATATATATTACCGAAATTCAAAAACAGAAATTACCAAAGCTTTAACTAACATTGGTGTAAGTGTTTTATGGAATGAAATCGTTTATCCTTTTGGTCAAGAATTAGCACTAGTGGGACTCGCAGATCGTTATTCACCAGAATTTAATCCTGCGCTAGTAATGGCGCAACTAGACCCAAATATACCCCGAATTGTGCTATCTCATAACCCTGATACAGCGGAAATATTACAAGCATGGCGGGTAGATTTGCAGTTATCTGGTCATAGTCATGGTGGTCAAATCGTGATTCCCGGTTTAGGGGCGGTGATAGCTTATCGCAAAAAAATAGTCCAAAAAATTCCCTACAAAATCCGGCGTTACTTTCCACTGTTAAGCCGAGAAAATTATGTCCTCCGTCATTGGGAATGGGCGCAGGGTTTACATCGTGTAGGAAGCAATCTGCTATATGTCAATCGTGGTTTAGGAACTTATTCCCCAGGAAGGCTATTTTGTCCGCCAGAAGTGACATTGATTACCCTACAAAAAGAATAAATTGTGATTAAATTTTTACTATTTTTTAAGATGGTTTTTGTTATTTGATAAGCTGTAAACGCTGCTATGAGGAGTGTTTCTGCACTATGCACTGGTTGTTTACGGGACGTTTAAGTGTAGATAAAATAACGGTTAAGATTGCCGGACTGCCGCAATCTTTAGCAGGTACAACATTAGTACAGTTATCAGATTTTCACTATGATGGAATGCGCCTTTCAGAAGAAATGTTGCAAGAAGCGATCGCAGTTACTAATGAAGTAGAACCTGATTTAATTGTCTTAACTGGTGATTACGTCACGGATGATCCTAGCCCAATTCATCAACTTGTGATGCGACTCAAACATCTGCAAAGTCGCTGCGGAATTTATGCTGTACTTGGTAATCATGACATCCATTACAATCATTCTCAAGCAGAAGTTACAAATGCTTTCGCTAGTATTAGCGTTCATGTGCTGTGGAATGAAATCGCCTATCCCCTGGGCGAAGAATTACCCATAGTTGGTTTAGCTGATTATTGGTCGCGGGAGTTTAATCCTGTACCCGTGATGCAGCAACTAGACCCGTTGACACCGCGGATTGTTCTTTCTCATAATCCTGATACTGCCAAGATATTAGAACAGTGGCGTGTTGATTTGCAGCTATCTGGTCATACGCATGGGGGTCATATTGTCATTCCCGGTTTTGGCCCGGCGGTTTTTTATTACAAGAAGTTACTCAAACAATTACCAAAAAAACTGCGGCGACAAGTGCCATTTTTATTTGATGATTGCTCTAAAGTAGTGAGATATTGGGAATGGGCGCAAGGATTTCACAAAGTAGCAAATAATCAGTTATATGTTAATCGTGGTTTAGGAACTTATCGACCAGGACGCTTATTTTGTCCACCAGAAGTTACGGTGATTACTCTAGTGAAGTCTGAAGTCTGAAGTCTGAAATAGATTCTGGGAATTGGCTCATAAGGTGACTACATCCTCAAAACTATTAACCGCCTAAGTTACGACCGATCAACATCAGTAACTACAGGCGGTTTATTAAACAATTTGCAATTGTTCGAGAAGATTTAAAAAACAGAAGAATTAACTCAAATAAGGTGGATAAATGCAATCGTTGTTCTCAAACTTCAACATCCTTGATTCTAAATAGGCAGGCATTTCTGGCTGTACGTTCAAAAACCTCCAATCAAATCAATAGAATTAAGGCGAAAACACTTCCATAGGATGTGATAGTTGAGTTGCGATCGCGTTGATCTTAGAGCGGGAGGCACAGGCTCTAATTTCAAGTTTTTTTGACTTCACTTAAACTTAACCTTTCTGTACCTTGACCTTAATCTAGCACGCTATTATTTGAGGTGGTAGATGTATTTACTAAATTTGAACACCGTTAATGTGTCGCAATATTCTAGGGAATTTTCTTAAGATTGTTGATGCTTTTTAATCACATTGATATTAAGTTTATTTAAGCAAAGCGACTGAAAGTCCCGGCTACACAGACAAAACCCACTTGCGTGGGTGGAATCGAAAATTATTTAACTGCTATCCATTGGGTAACAGGCGACATCACACGCCATCCGAGGAATTTACCAATAGGTTCTGCTCTTTGAATAGCAATTCGGGTAAAACTGCCGCCAACTTTTTCGTACCATTGAAATAAGGTTTGCTCACTTTCGATGGTGACGGCGTTCGCGACTAAACGACCACCTGGGGGTAGTGCTGACCAACAAATATCAAATAATCCAGCTGCTGTAACTCCACCACCAATAAAAATAGCGTCTGGTGTGGGTAAGCCTGGCAAAGCTGATGGTGATTGTCCGGCGATAATTTCTAGGTTGGGTGTACCCAAAGCTGTGGCATTATCGGCAATATATTGCAGTCTAGATGAATTTTGTTCAATGGCGATCGCTCGACATCGAGGATGGCTTCGCATCCATTCAATGGAAATTGAACCACAACCCGCGCCGACATCCCACAAAAGTTCTCCTGGTAGGGGTGCTAGGGTTGATAAAGTAATTGCTCTGACTTCTCGTTTGGTTAATTGTCCATCATGATGATAGGCATGATCTGGCAATCCTGGTAATCTGGGTAAGGCTGTAACTCCAACATCAGCAATACAATCAACGGCGATGGTATTCAAGTCAGCAATTTCTGTTTCACTCCAAAAGGCGGCTGTACTTGCAATTATCCGTTCGTGAATTCCGCCGATACGTTCCAAGACAATCATTTTACTCTCACCATAGCCACGACTTTTGAGGATTTCTGCCACAATTTGCGGGGTTTCCTTCCCAGCACTCAAAATTAATAACTTGGCTTGGGGATAAATATAAGACTGAAGCAAACTCGCAGGACGACCGCACAAACTTAACGTCTCTACGTCAGTTAATGACCATCCCAGTTTGGCGCAAGCGAGGCTAAAGGCTGAAGGTGCGGGGATAATTGTGATTTCTGAGATGGGAATATGTTTGGTTAAGGTGACACCAACGCCGTAACATAAAGGATCACCGCTGGCTAAGATGCAGATTTGCTGACCACGACGGCTAATAATTTCGGCGACTGATGCGCTAAAAGGAGAAGTCCAAGAAATTTTTTGGTGCTGGTCATCAGTGGGAAGCATGGCTAAATGCCTATCGCCTCCCATAATAACCTCAGCTTGAGCAATTATAGAACGGGCGATCGCACTTAAACCCTGTAACCCATCTTCGCCAATACCTATAATAGACAGCCATTTCAATGTTTTATTCTCCAGTCTCGATTCGAGAAACTTTCTTATACAAAAGAATACACAAAGTCACTACTAAACAAGCAACTTCCGCCAATAAAAATGCACCGACAGATGTTAGACCAATTTGTTTAATTAATAGTGAAACAATTGCCGTTCCGCCAGCACTACCACCAAAGTATAAACCTGTACCTAAGCCAGCCTGAGTTACGGGTAGTTTGCCTAGTGCGAAGGGAATCATACTGATCAACACTAAACTAAAACTCATCCCAAAAGCCAGAATTAAGGCGATCGCTAAAATATAATTATCGTTTAATACTGTTAACCCCATCAAACCTGTCATCGTTCCCAGACCCAGCAACATCGATTTATTTACACCTAAATCTGCTGTCCAGTCTCCTAAAGGTACAGATGCAATTGCTGAGACTAGCAGTATCTCAGAAGCGATAAATTCTACTTGCAATCCTGGGAGTTGAGTTTGTAATTTTTGGGGAAAAATGGCAAATAACAGGTTAACTTCAAATCCTGTAGCTAAACCGATAACAAAAATCAGGCTTAACAACACAGTTGGTGCAGTCGCAGATTTATCTTGATGATATATAGTTGGGACAAAACTATGTTTAGGAGTGAATATTTGCAAAATATATGCTCCCAAGACTAAAGCGATCGCGCCTAACATAAAGGTAATCGATGCACCTAGACTAGATAGTAAAATGTTAAATAATGGGGCGATCGCTCCCACTGTACCAAACACTAATACCAGGATGGCATTTGCTTGAGGTAATTCTGTGGCGGGGACAAACTGAGTTAAAAGTGCGATCGCCGGGCCACGAAATATAATCATAGCTATAACCCAAGCCGTCATCAGCACTGGAATAATCCAACGAATACCTGTGGGTAAATTGTAGTCAGCCAACAACGAAACACCGACAAACATTAACCCAGCTAACACCACCCCAACGCTAATCATCGGTAAACGACTACCCAAGCGCTGCTGAATGCGATCAGAAATTCCCCCATTCAAAGGTTCAAGAACTGCGGCGATTAACCCTTGTACTATTCCCAGCCAACCAGCTAATTCAAATAATTCTAGTTCTTGTAATATTTTTGGTTGATAAAAAGCATATACCATCCAACTGAGGATAATTGCTGCTAGTAAAGCCGCTAATCCCCAAACTTGTCGCCATAATATTTCCCGGCTGGTGTTGCAAGAGTTGACCATTCTTCTGCCTTAGACCCGTGGTGTGATTTTAAGACAAATTCTTCTATTTAAATCGCATTAAAAATTGCACAATTGGCAAACCGTAAAGTGCTTATCTTGTACAATTCATAACACCTAATTCATAAAAGGTAAGTAGGACTTAGTGATATTACTAATAATACTTTCGATAAAAAATTACCTTGACAGCACAACTTTTACCACTATGATTTTAGCGATTTCACTAATTTATAGATTCATTTAACGTTATTTATTGCACATCTTTTATATCCGTAATTGAGCTAAATAGTTTTTAAATTGTACATTTAACAAGATTTTTAGCTATTTTTGCTTTTAGATAGACGTTACCATATTAACTAATATATGTTATCTAACTTTGTATATAATCGATTGCTTAATCAGTGAGCCAACTTATATCAATAAAATCAATCTTATGCCAATTTGCATACTGGTATAGCAGTCAACTAATTTTGGATTTGGGGTTTTTTCCGCCCACCGGAGACGGGACATGAACCCAAAAAATCTAAAATCTAAAATTGGCACGGTCAAATGCAATTTTTGAAACATCCAATCACATTACTATATAGTCAGACACTTTCAATATTCTGAAAATGGATGGTGCGGAGGAACTATCCTTTAGAGGATGTTTTAAAAGTCCTCTCATTAGGAGCGAAACATTTCGCTTAATCTCCCTAAATCTCCTTTTTTAAGGTAGGGCTGTTTCATTCCACCAGGGCAAAGAGTTTGTCAATCTCATTAGAGAGAAATCTATGGGCAGTTGTGATGGAAAGATGACCATTGAGGCGAAGTATATTAATTGCGATCGCTCATAGAACAGAAAGATTAGCCGTGGCATTACCCAAATGTATAGTATAACTCCCCAACTTCTTTAATAGGTCGGGGATATTTTTGTACAAAAAAATATATTCTGCTAGAGAAAAGCAAAGATTGATTAAACTTAATATTTGTTATAAATTAGCAGCAATAGTTAAAACTTCCATGATGTATAAAGTGTCTTTTGCAATCAAGTTATATAAATCATTGACAGAGAATTTACATATTAAATAAAATACTGGCAGATGTAGATTATATCTAATAGCAAAAGTTACGTAAGAGTTTATTTATAAAGTAAAAAAATTCTTGTAGGGTGTGTTATGCGGATATTGTGAGCTAACTAATCACAAAAACTATCTGCGAGCGCCTAACGCACCATCATCACCTGGCGGTGCATTAGGCTGAAGCCATAACAGACCCTACTTAAGATTTACTTTATAAATCGGATCTAAATTATTTGCTGAAATAATCACTGCCAGCAAAACAATAGAATTGGGAGAAAATTTATGCAGGCTAAAATTATTGCTACTTTAACAGTTGTAGCAGCTATTGTCAGCTTAACAAACTCGGTTTGCGCTCAGTCATTATCTGCGCCTACCGTCAATGAAGAAAGCTATAAAATAACTAGTGATTCTCTAGAAGGAATTGGTACGAGAACAGCAGAAAGTGACTTTATGAAATTCTTTGAAGGAGGAAATATCAACCGCACCTCCAACAACAACCAAACAAATAAGTCACCTTCTGATGGACTGCACTTTAATCGCGCGGTCTTACTACCTAGTACTTCCATTTTCTTACAACCGGCGGCGCAGTCGACAGATGGTAATAATGGATTAGAGGTGCAATTAGATTTAGGGAGTTAAAGCTGATCATCTCCTAATAGAGAATATCTCATATATATAGATGAAAATTGCGATAGTTCAAAGCCCCAGTTTCTTTTGAGTAGCTGGGGTTTCTTTGTTTTCATACGGAGCATTAAGGTATTGAGCGTGGGTTATGGTAGTTTAAAGTTACAGGCATATTATTGCAATATGTAAACTTTACCTCATGACTGGAGAGCAAAACCTTGGGTATAGAACTACGCAGTTTCGTATTTCTTGACAGCTTGCAACCTCAACACGCAGCCTATATGGGAACTGTAGCTCAAGGTTTCTTGCCATTACCAGGAGATACATCACTGTGGATTGAAATCTCTCCTGGTATTGAAATCAATAAAATTACTGATGTAGCGTTGAAAGCTGCCTCTGTGCGTCCCGGAGTCCAAGTAGTTGAGAGATTATATGGTTTATTAGAAGTTCATTCTGGTTCCCAAGGAGAAACACGCACAGCTGGTCAAGCCATTTTGGATATGTTAGGAGTCAGACGAGAAGAATGTCTCAAACCGCGTGTTGTGTCTAGCCAAATCATCCGCAACATCGATGCTTACCAAACACAACTAATAAATCGCACCCGCCGAGGACAGTTGTTACTAGCGGGACAAACCTTGTATGTATTAGAAGTAGAACCAGCTGCTTACGCCGCATTAGCCGCCAATGAAGCAGAAAAAGCAGCATCAATTAATATTCTGGAAGTACAAGCTGTAGGTAGTTTTGGCAGGCTGTATTTAGGTGGACAAGAACAGGATATTCTAGCAGGAGCAAGGGGAGCGTTAACCGCGATTGAAAATGTAGCTGGCCGGACAAATCCCAATAGTGGCCGCCAGGAGTAAAGGAGAGAAAATGGCAAATCAAGAGCATCTGGTTGTATTGAAAGCAGGTGCAGTTACCTGGAGTGAATGGAGACAGAAAAATCCTCAAATTCAACCAGATCTCAGCGCTGCAAACTTGCAAGGAGAAAATCTCAGAGGAGCTAACCTGCAAAAAGTCAACTTGACTAAAGCAGATTTGAGCCAGGCTTTATTAGTGCGTGCTAACCTCAACGGTGCAGATTTGAGTGGTGCAAATCTTTATCATGCCAAGCTAATTGAAGCAAACTTGAGTGCAGCTAACTTGAGTGTGGCTAACTTAAGGGGGGCAACTCTCACACAAGCAGATTTGAGTCATGCCAATTTTATTGGTGCCGACTTAAGTGAAGCAAATTTGAAAGAAAGTGCGATCGCTAATACTATCCTCATCGGCACAAATCTGCAAGATGCTAACCTCAAGGGCGCTGATTTAGGTGCAGCCAAACTCATTCGTGCTAACCTAGCTTATGCAAACTTAATAGAAGCCAACTTGATTGCATCTGACCTCAGCAAAGCCAACCTCTACAAAGCAGATTTAATTGGGGCTTACCTCTACCAAACAAATTTAAGCAATGCTAATCTCAGCTATGCTTACCTAAGTAGCGCATATATGCCGCAAGCAAATCTCAGTGAAGCTGACTTGACAGGCGCAAACTTGAGTTATGCTCACCTTCAAGGAGCCAACTTGGCAGGTGCTAACTTGAATGGCGCTAACCTAACTGGGACTAAACTCCGAGGCGCTAACCTCATCGGTGCAAATCTGGAGAATGCAATTATACCTGATGTATGTCATTAATAGAACTTACGCGCATAACAGCATACAGGTAACAAACTTCCGCCATAAGCGTCAGCCGAACGGTGATAGAATTGACTTAGAAACTGATTGTGCTTGATTAATGTCGTAAAGACAGAGCATTTTTATGTAGCTGATTTAATAAATGCGATCGCTTCTGAGTTAAATAACTGGAAAACCGTCTCAGAAAGTACTCTTGCGACTAACTAAATTTTGATATCCTCCTGCTAACAACGAAAATGTTGTCAGGTAGATTAATGACGCGAATTAATGGATTTCTTGGTCGCCGGAATTTTTTGAGGTTTGCGGGTACAGGTAGTTTAGCGATCGCTGCTACAGCTATTGGTGGTAGTTTAGCAGATAGTATCCAGGCTGATGTCAATCCAGCTAACCCTAATCCAGTTAACCCAACTCAAGCTTTAAAACTTTTGCTGGATGGGAATCAACGATTTATCCAATACAAACGCCAATATCCCCATCAATCATTAGCACGTTTACAATTAGTAGCCAAAGCCCAGTACCCTTTTGCAGCTATTTTAGGTTGTGCTGACTCTAGAGTTCCAGCGGAAATTATTTTCGATCAAGGATTAGGAGATTTATTTGTGGTGCGAGTCGCTGGTAATGTCGCCAGTGATATAGTTATTGGTAGTTTGGAATATACTACAGCTGTATTAGGTACACAGCTAATTGTTGTGTTGGGTCATACAAAATGCGGTGCTGTTGCCGCAGCCATCAAAAACGAACCTATGCCTGGAATGATTGGGCATGTAGCAGAAAGCATCAAACCTGCGTTAACCAACTTAAATTCCACGGATGCAGTAATTGCCAATGTACAGTATCAGGCAAAGAAATTACAACAACATTCAAAAATGTTAAGTCAAATGTTGCAAGCAGGCAAAATCAAAATTATTGGTGCTTGCTACGATATTGATACTGGCAAAATTAATCTCATTCCTTAATTTATAGCTGTATGTAGCAAGCCGATTTAATTGGTGAAAATTGAGACACTCAGAACCCCGACTTTTTCAAAAAGTCGGGGTGCTTGTGATTGAATAATATTTAAGAATACTATAAACCTTACTTATTGCTTTTATGTAAAGAAAATTAACCATAGACTACCACCACACTTAACCATATTATTTTTATATGTAAATTAAATTCAACTGA
Organism: Nostoc sp. PCC 7107; assembly: GCF_000316625.1. GTDB lineage: Bacteria > Cyanobacteriota > Cyanobacteriia > Cyanobacteriales > Nostocaceae > Nostoc_B. Next base: position 1,257,220 of record NC_019676.1, read on the forward strand.
GATACATGACTCTGATATATTTCAGTTGATGATAAAGATTGAAAATTACTAAGTTAAATCAATTAATTTATCTTTACCTGAAGGACACAATATGCTGCAAGCGATCGCATTTTCAGGCAGAAGATTCAATTGGATTGTGAGTAAACCAACTTAGAAAAAATACACTTTTGGGAGTGAGGTAGATTAATGAGCAGAATTAATGGATTTGTTGGACGGCGAAATTTTTTGAAATTAGCTGGTGTCGGTAGTGTTGCTGTTGGTGCGAGTGCTACTAGTAGTGTAGTTTTGCAGTCAGAACAAGCAGTTGCTCAAAAACCATTGAATTCTGAACCAAAACCTCAACTCAAAGACCCTCAAGAGGCTTTAAAAAGGTTGATAGAAGGTAATCAAAGATTTATAGAAGAAAAACGTCTTAACCCAAATCAGTCAAGATTACGTTTACAAGAAACCTCTCTAGGTCAATATCCGTTTGCAGCAATACTGGGCTGTGCAGATTCTAGAGTTCCAGCTGAAATAGTATTTGATCAAGGATTAGGAGACTTATTTGTCGTCCGGTTAGCTGGTAATGTGGTGAGTCAAGAGGGTGTTGGTAGTCTAGAATTTGCTACTGTGATATTAGGTGCGCCATTAATTGTGGTTCTTGGTCATACAAAATGTGGTGCGGTTTCAGCAGCGGTCAAAGGAGAACCGCTTCCTGGAAGAATCGGAATCTTTGTTGAAGAAATTAAACCAGCTGTAGAACTTGTGAGAGATAAGACAGGTAGTTTAGAAGATAATTCCATTATCTCTAATGTTAAATATCAAGTCAGAAGATTAGAAGAAAGCTCAACGATTTTAAGCAAACTTATCAAAGAAAACAAATTAAAAATTGCTGGCGGTCGTTATGACGTAGCAACAGGGAAAGTCACATTTGTAGCTTAATTTAATCGCCAAACTTTAATCAAGTCAGATTTTGTTAGTAGTGCATGGTAATGATAAAATAAGCAAGAGTAGTTCAAGATAAGAGCTATGTACTACTACCAAAACGATAATGCTATAGATATCGTTAAATATGCTTCTGAATTCTTATTCAATCATGACTAATTTTATACGTCTAGAAGCATTAGGAGAAGCGTTATTAGATTTTTCGACACTGGCGGATTTAGAAGCTTGGTTAAGCCAACCAAGTTGATGAAATATCGCCATTCTCTACTGTGATATTGGCCAAATTTTAATAATATTCTCCGCACTACCGCCACTAGCGATCGCTTGACCATCTGCACTAATAGCAACAGAATAAATATAGCCAGAATCACGTTTTAATGTGCGAATTTCTTGACCAGTCGTGGGATTCCACAATTTAATCGTATTATCACTACTACCACTTGCCAAAATAATACCGTTGGTAGTTTTTCTATAAGCGACAGAATTTACTTTATCAGAATGCTGTCTTAGAGTGCGAATTGTCTCACCTGTCGCTAAATTCCAGAGTTTAATAGTTTTATCTTTACTACCACTCGCCAAAGTTTTGCCATCGGGACTGAAGGCGAGAGAAAGTACTAATTCTGAATGGCCTTCAAGAGTGCGAATTTGTTTCCCAGTTGCCACATTCCAGAGTTTAATAGTTTTATCCCAACTACCACTAGCCAGAGTTTTGCCATCGGGACTGAAGGCTATGGTTGCAACAGCTTGGCTATGTCCTCTAAAAGTGCGAATTAACTTACCAGTTGTCAGGTTCCAGAGTTTGATTGTTTTATCTAAGCTACCACTAGCCAAGGTTTGACCATCGGGACTAAAAGCTACAGTCGCCACTCCGTCAGTATGTCCGGTGAGTGTGCGAATTTCTTCAGTTGTGGCTAGATTCCACAGTTTAATTGTTTTATCTGCACTACCACTAGCGAGAATTTTACCATCAGGATGGAATGCGATCGCCCAAATCCATTTCAAGTGTCCTTTGAGGGTTTGAAGTTCTGTTCCCGTCCCTAGATTCCACAGTTTAATTGTCTTATCATCGCTACCACTAGCCAAAATTTGCCCATTGGGTGCAAAAGCGACAGAATTAACATCACTCGCATGTCCCCTGAAAGTTTGAGGTTGCGCTGCACTTTCTGAGACTTCGGTAGTATTAAGCTTAGGGAATGACTGAAAATACCAAATTCCGCCTAATCCCAAAAGTATCATGACAACATTCACCAGCAATAATTTTTGCAAGTTGTCATTGAGTTTGAGTGCAAATAACCGCTGATGAGTTCCTGGAACTGTGAGTAAAGTTGGCGCTGCTGTCAATAAGCTGGTTGATGTTGGAGATGCTAAAGACTGTTTTTTCAAATCTTGGATAACTTGATCTGCTACTTGATAACGTTGGCAGATATCTGTAGTTAGCAGTTTATCCAAAACTTTACCTAACTTTGAGCCTATGGTGATCCTACCTCTATCTGTACTTGGTAGATATCGTCGCCAATATTTCACCCAACTATAGCCTTGCTGCATCCATAATTTTGATGGTGCATTTCTCGTCAGTAAATAAAAGCAAGTGACACCTAAACTATATAAATCACTGGCTGGGAAAGCTTGACCATCCTGCATTTGTTCGATAGGGGTATAACCATGTGAGCCGATGGTTGTACCTAGTTTAGTTTGAACTGTGGCTGTTAATTGCTTAGATGCACCAAAATCAATTAATACTAGTTTGTCATCACTGCGACGACGAATAATATTTTGTGGTTTAATATCTCGATGAATTACGCCGCGATCGTGAATAAATTTTAGTACAGGCAGTAAATCAAGTAAAACTCTCATAACTTGAGTTTCGTTATAAGTTACTCCTTGCCGTAATTCCTGTAGCAAATTTTGTCCATCTATAAATTGTTGAACTAAAAATAAATAATTATCTTGCTCAAAATAAGCTAATAATGCAGGTATTTGTGGATGTTCTCCTAAATGTTGCAATCGTTGCGCTTCGTCTTGAAATAATTTAATTGCTTTCTTGATTGCAGCAGCTTCTTGAACTTTGGGTGCAAATTGTTTAACTACACACCATTCATTCAGTTTATCTGCATCTTCCGCAAGATAGGTTCTGCCAAATCCGCCTTCATCTGATAGTACTTTAATGACACGATAATGCCCTCTTAATAATCTTACTAATGGTGTATTGCAATTTTGACAATACTGGTTTTCATCAGAATTTAAAGGCTCAGGGCAATCGGGATTCAAGCAGCAGACCATACTGGGAATCCATTTTCTGTTTATATATATGTTAGTTGATGACGTATAATTTTGCTATGAAGCTGCTAGAATTTTCCTAGTAGCTGAGTTATTAATATACACTTATATTAGTAATTATGAATTAATAATACCGTAATTTTATTGATTATTGGTATTATTTTAAGTAGCGTTTATCATTTGTAATGTCTCAATTATATGTTCTCCATACATAACAAAAGCAGTGCTGAGTAATAATTGTGGCAAAAAATCTTAGTTATTTTTTAGCATTATTATTCATTCAATGAAAATATCTATCTACAGGTAGAAAAAATCACAGAGAATTATCAAGAGGAGTGAACTATGGCAGTAAAATATAATCAGCAATCTCCCTTGCGGATGAAATTGAATTTACTTGCTGCTATTAGTAGTTTAGCGATCGCCAGCCATATCCTACCAATCAGCGCTTTAGAAATACCCTCACTCACTAGACAATTTCAACTTGCGAAAACCCCAGATGAACGCCAACCAGAAGCAGTACAACAAGGTATTGAGCAAATTCCCGCTGCGGAACCGCCAGTAAGTCCAAAACCAAATAAATCTATTGATTCACCTTTACCACCGCGTGTCCCACCTGAAGACACCAACCCAAATCCCCAACCAGCACCATCTCCCCAAGGAGAAACTAACCCAACTCCGCAACCATCGCCTGCTAACTCTACTCCTAGACAAACTAATCCAACTCCGCAACCATCAACTCCCAGACAAACTAATCCCACACCGCAACCATCACAAAATCGTTCTACATCTACAACTCCAGGACAAAGACAAACACCAAATAATTCAGGTAGAACCAGAAACCAAAAACCGAGAGGTGTAGCTGCTGCATCCTCTAGAACACCTGCTTATAAAAAAATCAACTTTGTCGATATTGCTTTCGGGATTTTGGATAAAAAAGATTTTCAAGCTCAAGGTAGACCATATCATTTCTACCAATTTGAGGGTAGAGAAAATCAACTGATTCAAATTCGGCTATTGGGTAGTGCAGATCAAAGACGTTCTAACAATTTAAGTTTACGTCCTTATATGTTTCTCCTCGACCCCAATAATAACGTCATCCTCAAACGAGGCGGTGGAGAAACAGATAGAGATGCTTTTATCTTTGCGCGATTACCTGTAGCGGGTACATATACAATAGCAGTCACTAGTCAAAACCCAGGTGATACAGGCCGTTATAGTCTTGCTATCCGAGACGATAGAGCCAGCTATATTTTAGATGAATCTGGAGAACTGAGTCAGCAAAACTTAGTCTTCAAACAAAATGGTACACCCTATAATGTGACACAATTTCAAGGCACAAAAAATCAACTGGTGAGTATTCGTGTAGATAGTGTGAATGAAGAGTTCTCACCTTATATAGTTTTACTTAATTCTCAAGGACAGAGAATTGCTGCTAATAGCGATCGCGATGGTAAATATAGCGCCCTTATTGACCGAGCGAGATTATCCGAAGATGGTATTTATTATATAGTTGTGACCTCTAGTAATCCAACCCAACGCGGTAATTACCGATTAACTTTGTTTTAAAATCGGGTACAAATTAATCAAGCGAACTGTAGTACCTTGCGGGAAAGGGAACCTACGCTTCTACAAGTTTTGGCGAATGTATATATCTTGACAAGCATAGAACTTACGCAAAATACCTCTCAAACTCTCATTTCTCCGTGACCTCTGCGTCTTTGTGGTTCGATTTTCCGTAGCCTGTGTGTGCGTAAGTCCTGAAGCAAAATAATCAGGCAATATCAATATATTGTCAAAATATTGTCAAAAATTCTATTGAGAAATATATCTACATATTCAAATGTATTGATTTATAGACAGTTTTAAAACATAATTTTCTACTATGCGCTCGTTGTTCTTGTAAAACTTGAGACTAACTAGCAAATTTGCTTCATTAAAAATCTCTCGTGTAGGTAAAGTATTATACATTCTAATTGCTGGCGCTGTTTATTTCTCTGCTTTATTTTTGGTGTGGGTGCTTCAAGATGTTCTGGCAATTAAAAGCAAGTTTGCAAAGATCGCAAGTGCAGCATTACTGGGAATTGCTACAAGTATTGGTAGTAAGAAATTTAAATGTGCGTTACCGAGGATCGTTTTTAGGAGTATATTGGTCGCTGCTCAATCCATTACTAATGACAGGAGCGTATACAGCAATTTTTGGCACCGCGTTCGCCTCTTATTATGGCAATTCTATTATCAACTATGTGCTGGCAGTATTCACCGGACTGGTAGTGATTAATTTTTTCTCAGCATCGACAGGTCAAGCCTTATTGAGTGTAGTGAATAATGGAACATTGTTGAACAAAATTAATTTGCCAACCAGTGTTTTTCCCGTATCAATGGTGGTAGCCAATGTCTTTCAGTTTGCAGTCGGAGTATTCCCATTGCTGGCATTAATGACATTAATTAATTCCAAAAGTTTAGTCAATGTATTGGTATTATTTTTACCATTACTGGCGATGGTTCTGGTATCTATTGGAATTAGCTTGCTAGTAAGTGCTTTATTTGTATTTTTTAGAGATTTGCCTTACTTCTATGAATTGGTTATTTTTATACTTTGGTTGAGTAGTCCTATATTTTATCCAGTAGTCATTGTACCAGCAACAGTAAAGACATTGCTGGTACTAAATCCTTTGTTTCCAGTAATTGAAAGTATCCGTCAAATTTCTTTATCAGGAGCAGTTCCAGAAGTTCACCTAATTGTACACTCTCTTTTGAGTGGAGTTATTTTTTTGGCTCTAGGAATAACTTGTTTTCGTTGCTTGCGAACTTCATTCATGGATTTGCTGTAAATGGAAGTCATTCGTCTGAATCAAGTTTCTCTGTGGCGACGGACACAAGAAGAACTTTCTTATGACTTAAAGAAAACTATCTTGTCATTTTTAGAAGGAAAGTATCGTTACCCGGCTAAGAAGTTGGTGCTAGATCAAATTGATTTGGTGGTTAAATCAGGAGAAAAAGTAGGAATTATTGGGGCGAATGGAGCAGGAAAATCTACACTTTTGAAGCTAATCTGTGGAATTTTGCAGCCACAGCAGGGAGTTGTGCGAGTGAAAGGGAACATTGCGCCATTAATTGAGTTAGGCGCAGGGTTCGATCCTGAAATTTCTGTGATGGCTAACATTATCTTTTATGGAGTAATGTTAGGATTCTCACGACAAGAAATGATGAATAGGGCAGCAGCAATTTTAGAGTTTGCAGAGTTGCAAGACTATTCCTTAGTCCCAGTCAAAGTATTGTCATCCGGTATGGTAGCACGGTTAGGTTTTGCGATCGCCACCGATGTGCAACCAGATATTTTGATTCTTGATGAAGTGCTATCTGTTGGGGATGAAAGTTTTAAGAATAAGTCCAAGCAGCGAATTGAAAAGTTTTGGGCTGCGGATACCACAGTTTTATTAGTTTCTCATGATTTGGATTTTATTAGACAGTCGTGTGAATGGGTGATTTGGTTGGATAAGGGAAAAGTGAAGTTAACAGGAGATACCAACCGCGTAGTTGAAGCATACCTGACAACTACAAATAATTCTTAAACTATCAAGATTACTCTCTCAAATTGAGCATTCATAACACTTTTAACTAATTGCTTATAAAGCCAAGTAAATAAATGAATAAATATCCAGATAAAATTGCTTTTTTTTCTTCAGACTTAGAACAAGTAGTGCATCGAGGTATTGCGATTTATACAAAAATGCTTTTAAAATGTGCTGACAATCTTGGATATAAAAACTACTTAATTACAGGAGCAAAATGTACAAAAAGTTATCCTTTAGCGCAACAGATCATTATTGAAAAGCATTTAGAAAATCCATCTAATCATCCTGATATATCTAGGCTAATGGCGCATTGGCTTAAAGGTCAGCTTGGTTTTTCGCATTTAGTAAAAATAGAACGTGAGCGAACTACAGAAACTAGCGATCGCCTGAAATTTTTGCATAACTTGAAGGGATTTTTAAATCAAAAATTAATTTACCAATTAGCACAAAATGTTCAACCAAGACTTTCGGGTAACGCCTATAAACTCAATATTAGTCACAAATTTAATATAGTATTTTGTACATCTCCTGCTAATATTCGTGTTCCACGCCAAACTAAACTTGTACAAACGCTTCATGATATTATGCCGATGACGCGTAATGATCACCCCGATAATACATTTATCTTTTATCGCCGAGTGCAGAATATGTTGCGTCACTCAGATCTGATTCTTAGCGTTTCTGAAACCTCGCGTCAAGATTTGTTAGCGATTTTTCCAGAATATGAACAGAAGATCATCACAGTTTATGAACCACTAGCTGATTTGCCTTTGTTAGCTCTTAAACAAGTCGATGAATCTCTGGTTTTAAAAAAATATCATATCCAACGCCAAAACTACTTGTTATTTGTCAGTTCTTTAGAAAAACGTAAAAATATTTTTCGGCTGATTGAAGCTTACTTAGGAATTCAAGAACAAGTCGGCGTACCTTTGATAATTATCGGAGAAAAAGATGTAGGTAATCCAGAAATTGTCCCATTACTAAATTCGCTAAACTGTGAAAATAAAATTAGGTATTTAGGTTATATATCTGATGTGGAAAAATTTATTTTATTAAGAAATGCTTTGGCTTTTATGTTTCCCTCACTTTATGAAGGGTTTGGATTACCACCTTTAGAAGCAATGCAGGTAGGATGCCCAGTTTTAACATCAAAAGCAGGTTCACTAGCAGAAGTTTGTGCTGATGCTGCATTGTATATAGAAGATCCTCAGAGTACTTTAAATATTGCTCAGGGAATTTTAAAAATAGTCAGAAACCAACCACTACGACAGGAGCTTAGTATGAAAGGATATATTAGAGCTAGTGAATTTAGCTTCGGTAAATATAAACAAAGGCTGAGTAAAATTCTAGAAAATTTGTTAGTTGAATAGAAATCTATCTAAATTAAATAAAATAGCGGTAATCAACACAAAATTCATCAATAGCAATCTCGAATATTTATAATGTTGTCAAATGAGAGTTGTAGTTGCTAGAACTTGTATTCCATTTGTTTTTGGCGGGGCTGAAATCCTGGCTGAAGAATTAGTAAATGCCCTTCAAGTGGCTGGTCATTTAGTCGATACCATTACTATTCCATTTACCAATTATTCACCGGAGAAGCTTCTAGACAATATTCTGGCTTGTCGATTGCTAGAAGTGACTCGTCCTGGAAAACAAGACATTGATCGCTTAATAGCTCTTAATTTTCCTGCTTATTTAATTCCTCATCCAAATAAAGTTATTTGGCTAATTCATCAATATCGAGCAGCTTACGATCTGTGGGATACACCTTTAAGCCATTTACAGCAAGTCTCTGACAATTTACAGATTAGAGCCGCAATTTATCGTGCTGATCAAAACGCATTTTTAGAGAGCCGACAAATTTATACAATTTCTCGTAATGTTTCTTGTAGGTTAAGTGTGTTTAATCACTTAGATTGCCAATATTTATACCATCCTCCACGAAATGCCGATCAATTTTATTGCGATATTCCTAGAGAGTACATTTTTTTTCCAAGTCGAATTACGCAAATTAAGCGTCAAGAGCTAATTATTCAAGCTTTGTTGTGGACAAAACAACCTGTTAAAGTCTTGTTTGCTGGAGCCGCTGATGTTGATGACTATATAAAAACCTTAAAAATTTTAGCTGAGAAATTGCAAGTTAGCGATCGCGCCATATTTCTTGGCAGAATTAGTGAGTCGGAAAAAATTCAGTATTACGCCCAGTCTAGAGGGGTTGTTTATCCTCCAGTAGATGAAGATTATGGTTACGTCACTCTAGAAGCAATGCTATCTGCAAAACCTGTCATTACCTGTACAGATTCAGGAGAACCTGTAGAGTTCGTGCATTCAGGAGAAACTGGTTGGGTAGTAGAACCAACTCCACAAGCACTGGCCGATGCAATGGATAAACTCTGGGTTAATACTCATCAAGCAGCTCAAATGGGTCAACAGGCTCGTGAAAAATATAAAAGCTTGAATATTGATTGGGTAACTGTTGTAGAGAAGTTATTGAAATAAAGATGCAAACACAACTACGTACAAAAAAAAATGATTCATACAATTTAAAAATTAACTGGTTCTCTCCTATACCGCCAGCACCTACAGGCATAGCAGATTACACAGTCAGACTGATGAAAGAGCTTAGTCAGTTTCTAGAAGTAACAATTTGGACAGAACAACAAGTTTACGATCTAGAAATTACCCATTATGCGATTGTCAGAACTTATGATTGTTCTTGCTTCTCTTGTCCGGAATTGCATGAAGCTGACTTAAATATTTACCACGTTGGCAATAATGGAAGTTTTCATACAAATATTTGGCAACTTAGTCAACAATTTCCTGGTTTGGTAGTGCTTCATGATGCAAGACTTCATCATTTATTTGGTGAAATATACAGAGACAAATGGCACGATCAAAAAGCTTATTTACAATTAATGTCTTATTACTATGGTGAGACAGGAAAAAAACTGGCTGAAAGATTTTGGGATAGACAAATCTCTATTGAGTGGATGGCTGAAAATTTTCCTCTGACAGAATTAGCACTTGCAGGATCTCTAGGTGTTGTCGTCCATAATCCAGAAGTAGAGCAAAATCTTCAGCAAAAGTTACAAATACCTGTTCATTATTTGCCACTTTGTTATAATTTCACATCTGTACTTAGATCTGTTGCCCCTCGCACTCTTGAACCTCCATATAAATTAATCACTTTTGGGCATCTGGGTTTGAATCGACGTATAGATCAGATTTTAAAAGCATTACAAACTCTACCGCAAAAACAAGATTTCCATTGGGATATTTACGGGACTGTTTGGGACAAAAAATATTTACAAAAACAAATTTGTACATCAGGATTACAGAATCACGTTAGTGTTCATGGATTTGTACCAGATCAAGTTTTGCATGAAGCATTAAGCCAAGCTCATTTAGCAATTAACCTCCGCTATCCATCTATGGGCGAAGCATCCTTATCTCAGCTATGGATTTGGTATCACGCTTTGCCTAGCCTAGTCACAGATATAAGTTGGTATCACCATTTACCATCCGATACAGTCGCTAAAGTGCGTCTAGAGTGTGAAATTCAAGATATTCAAGCTCATTTACAAAACTTTCATGCTCATCCTGATGCTTTTGTGGAAATGGGACTGAGAGGAAAAGCATTACTAGAAAAGCAGCATTTACCATCAACTTATGCAAAACAACTTGTGCAAATTATCTCCACCATGACTGCGTCCTATCAATTATCTTCTAACCCGCTCGTGAAAGACTATTTTGCTAAAAGAGTTAGTCAAGAGTTTCCAGAAATCTCAGAAAATCTTTGGCTGTATTCAAATGCTAATGGAATTAACCAGGCAATCCGCTTTATTACTTCTTAAATTTTACTTTGATTTTCTTGGTATTCAGCAATTTGAAGAAGTACAGTTTCTGGTGTAAGCAAAAGTTTGTTTATTATATGTTTTCTGAAAAAAATGTAAAAATCGCCAAATATCTAGCTATTTTTCTCAAAGATATTGATAATATTAATATCCAAAAAGGACTTGATGATTTGCAGATTTATAGTTTTCAAGGTATCCGCTATATTTCAGAGGAAGTGTTTGCTAATCATCAATACTTATCAACTTTTATCAAAAATGTTCAAGATTATATTAAATCAACTACTTTAATTGAAGAAGACTCAGAAATTGCCTGCGATTTTTTTATTACCTTTTTGTACAATATATTTCTAAGTCGAAACCCAGAGAATCAATTTGTTATTCAGCCTTGTGTTGAGGTAGCTATTAAACAAAAAATATGCGCTTTCTTCCACTCACAAGATTTTTTAGAAAAAACTGCCAAATCCTTAAAATTTGAATACAGATACCAAAAGTATAATAAAGAGAATATATTGCTCATAGGTAATTGCCAAGCAGAGGAATTATTCAGAGTACTTAGTATCTTTCAGGACAATTTTAATGTTTTTGCAATCCTATTTGATTTGTGAACATCTAAAGAATAGTAATAAAATATGCGATCGCCAGATGAAACAGAGCTTTTTGTTTTATGTCTCTCAAAGATCATCTTGCCGATAGAAAAACTAACTAAAAAAATACTCTGCGCTTCTTTGCGTGAACCTTTGCGTACCTCTGCGTTAAAAAAACTTACTTCTGATTCCCACTTGGTATTAAAACCCCATGTTTCGGACTAAATAATAAAGCCAAAACAAATAACCCTGATACTACCAAAACAATCGCCGGGCCGGAAGGCAAATTATAAAAGTAGCTGAGATACATCCCGCTGATACTGGAAAATACACCAATCACAGCGCCGACAATCATCACTTCGTGTAAGCGTTTGACTAATAAATAAGCTGTCGCACCAGGGGTAATTAACAGCGATAGGACTAAAATTACACCGACAGCTTTCATACTGGCGACAATTGTTAAAGCAATCAGCAACATCAAACCAAAGTTTAACCGATTGACTGGTAAACCTGCGGCTTGAGCGCCTAAAGGGTCAAAGGTGTAAAATAAAAGCTCTTTGTAGATTAAAATAACTACTACTAAAACAATCATGGCGATAATGGCTGTATCTCGCACTTCGTCAACGGTAACGCCGAGAATATTGCCGAAAAGAAAGTGATTTAAGTCGATTTTATTATCTTTTTGAACAACCGTAATTAAGGTAATCCCAAGGGCGAAGAAGGCAGAAAAAACTATCCCCATTGCTGCGTCTTCTTTGATTGGCGATCGCGTTCTAATCCAGGAGATCGCCATTGTACTCAAAACCCCGGCGATAAATGCGCCAACAAAGATATTTGCGCCGATCATAAAGGCGATCGCTAATCCTGGTAAAACAGAATGACTGATAGCATCGCCTAGCAGTGCGAGTCGTTGCACCATTAAGTAACTACCGACAACTGCACACAACAAACCAACTAAAATTGCAATGATGAGCGATCGCTGCATGAAGCCGTATTGTAACGGCTCGATTAGTGCTTCTAGCATAAAGATTTAAACGAACCGCAGAGAGAAGTTGCGTGCGGGGGTTCCCCCCGTTGAGCAAACTTCAGTGGGCGCAGAGGACACGGAGAAAGAGAGTTTAGGCAGCGTCGGAGAAGTACATAACTTTACCGCCGTAAGCTAGATGGAGGTTTTGTTCGGTGAGGACTTGTTGTCGGGAACCTGTGGCGATTAATTCGCGGTTGAGTAAAATCAAGTCATCAAAATGGGTGATGGATTCGCCTAAGTCGTGGTTGACGACTAGGACGATTTTATTTTCGGCGGCGAGTTCTTGGAAGACTTCAAAAACTACGGCTTGGGTTTTTTGATCAATTCCTACCAATGGTTCGTCAAAACAGAATATGTCTGCTTGTTGTGTCAAGGCGCGGGCTAAAAAGACTCGTTGTTGTTGTCCCCCTGATAATTGTCCTATAGGGCGATCGCGGAAATCACTCATCCCCACTCTTTCTAGGGCGCTGTTGGCGATTTGGCGGCTAACTCCTGAAAAACTTCGCAACCAGCCTGTTTTTTTCACCCGTCCCATCATCACGACATCCCAAACGGTGGCGGGATAAGTCCAATCAATTTGGCTGCGTTGGGGTACATACGCAACTTTTGACCTTTGCTGCATTAAGGGTTGGTTTTGGTACATTACCATCCCACTACTAACAGGAACCAAGCCCAACATTGCTTTCATCAGGGTACTTTTACCAGCACCATTCGGGCCAAAAATCCCTGTCAGTCTCCCCGATTTAATTACACAGTTAATATCCCTCAAGGCTTCTTGAGTCCGGTAGTGTACCCCCAAATGGGCGATAGAAATTGCATCGGGGGAATTTATATCCATAGCTTTGATATACGATGCAGAACTTTCACCAATCTTTTGGGTATGTCCCAAGTTGGCGTAAAAAGAAACGTTTTCCATAAGGGTATTTTCATATTTATTACTTGAGCTTACTACAAAAATGAGAGAAATATGAAAAAATCTATAATAAGCAATAATATTGTAGATAAATGAATCTAATACTTGAGATAGAGAACACCTGGATCTCTGATAATCGAATAATCCCCAGACAGAAAAAAGTTAGTTTTAGCTTAGTTTCTCGGCTGTGTCTGGGAATGCTTTTGCCATTGGCTTTATTTAGTTGTAGTCAAAACAACACCAACTCCACAACTGCCAAAAGTAGTGATAAACCGTCGGTTGTGGCCACTAGCACCATCATTGCAGACTTAACCCAAGAAGTTGGCGGTGAGGAAATTCAACTCAAGGGAATCCTCCAACCGGGTGCTGATCCCCATGTTTATGAACCAGTTCCCGCAGATAGTCGGTTTTTGGAAAAAGCAGACTTAATTTTGTATAACGGTTACAACTTAGAACCAGGGCTAATTAAGTTAATGAATGCGGCGGGAAAAGGTCGGAAAGTTGCTGTGGGGGAAATAGTCAAACCTTTAGAATTAGATAAAGGTAAAGGTGAAATCGTACCAGATCCCCATGTTTGGGGAAGTGCGGAAAATGCAGCCGCAATGGTTAACGTGATTCGAGATGCGTTGATAGAGTTATCGCCAGCCGATAAAGCAAAATTTACCCAAAATGCAGCAGAATTAACGGCTGAATTAAAACAACTGCATACATGGATAAATCAACAGATTCAAACTATTCCGCCAGATAAACGCCGACTAATTACCACCCATGATGCCTTTCAATATTATGGACGTGCATACAAAATTGCGATCGCCGGAACTTTAATTGGTATCAGCACCGAAGAACAACCAAGCGCCCAAACTGTACAAAGATTGGTAGAATCGGTAAAACAAACAGGCGTACCCGCAATTTTTGCCGAAACTACCATTAATCCCACCTTAATTAAAACTGTAGCTCAAGAAGCTGGCGTAAAACTAGCACCGCATCAACTCTACTCTGATTCAATTGGTGCAAAAGGCAGTGATGGTGAAACATACATCAAAATGATGGAGGCAAATACACGCGCCATTGTTGAAGCTTTGGGAGGTAGATATACACCATTTCAACTAATTAAAAAGATAGAAACTAAACCTCAAAAATAAATATAGCGATTTTCACTTGGGTAGAATACAAATTCATCCGCGTTCATCTGCGGTTAATTATTTTTTTACTGTACCTAATTGAGTCGATAACTGCTATATTTACTACTCCCTACTGCCTACTCCCTTTAATTTCAGGACTTACGCACAGACTACGAAAAATCGAACCACAGAGACGCAGAGGACACGGAGGAATGAGAGCTTGAGAGAGTTCTTGCGTAAGTCCTAAATTTCATCAGAAACTCTCTCGGAAGAAAGACAGCATCATGGCTTTAATTTTATAAATTGGGTTAGTGAATACATACTTTTAATTTGTGAAATAGCCATGACTAAAGAACTAGAAAATCAAAATAATCAACCTGCAAATAGTCAAGCAGAGATTGAACAGCCTGTAAGCAAAGATTGGCATTCCCGCGAAGAACCAACAGCTAAAGAAAGAAACTTAACAGCAAATCCTGGGGACAGAATCTCAGATAAACCTGAATCTGTTGAAGAGAAAGCAAAACAGGTTGCTGTGGATTCACCAGATATCACAGGCGATCATATTACAGTTCCGACATACTTTGTTGTGGAAGAACCCAACGGTGAGAAAAAAGCACTGCATCATGTGAAAGATGCGGAAGAAATTTCTGATGTAATTCGTCAAGCCAGAGTTGACGAAAATGGTAATCGGATTTGGTGGTAATAGTTGACTCTGTTAATGTTAACTAGATAGAGGCTAAGAATTGATAGGCTCAGATCCCCGGCTTTTTTGAGAAGTCGGGGATCTTGTTGTTTACAAATGATTGAGGACTACTATAGTTTTATACAGCATGAGAATCTGGCTGTTTGCGCCATTGGCGTTTTTTCATCAAGCTTTGCCAAGATTCCATATATGTATAGAACACAGGTGTTAAATACAGGGTGAGAAATTGGGAAAACAGCAATCCTCCAACCACGGCTAAACCCAGGGGACGGCGTGTATCTCCGCCTGCACCCAACCCAAGGGCGATGGGTAAAGTTCCCATCAAAGCTGCCATTGTAGTCATCATGATTGGGCGAAACCTGACGACACAAGCTTCATAGATGGCACCGTAGGGAGTTTTACCGCTTTGCCGGGCTTCAATGGCGAAGTCCACCATCATAATGCCGTTTTTCTTCACAATCCCAATCAGCAAAATAATGCCGACAAAGGCGTAAATATTCAAGTCAACTTGGAATAATAATAAGCTTAACAACGCCCCAAATCCAGCGGAAGGCAAACTCGAAAGAATTGTCAAAGGGTGGATAAAGTTCTCATATAGAATTCCCAACACAATATAAATTACTAAAATCGCCACTAGTAGCAATAATCCTAACCCTTGTAAGGAAGACTGAAACGCCTGTGCAGAACCTTGGAAACCTGTAGTAATACTGGCGGGTAATGTTTGACGGGCAATGTGTTCAATTTTATCTGTGACGCTACCCAGTGATACTCCGGGTTTGAGGTTAAAGGAAATAGTTACCGAAGCTAACTGTCCTGAGTGGTTAATAGTCAACGGCCCCACACCTTTGGAGATACTGGCGACGGCATTTAATGGTACTAGTTGTCCATTGGGGGAGTGAATTGACAGCAATTCTAAGGCGCTGGGGTCTCCCTGATATTTGGGTTCGACTCCCATAATCACTTGATATTGGCTATCGGAGGCGTAAATTGTGGAAACTTGCCGTGTACCGTAGGCATTACTCAGGGCAGTTTCGATTTGTTCGGCAGTTAGCCCCATAGATGCCGCTTGATCACGGTTGATGTCAACTTGCACTTGGGGGTTTTTGATTTGCAAATCACTGTTGACATCTTGTAAATCAGGTAGCCCTCGGAGTTTTTCTTCTAATGTTGGCGCATATTGATATAAATCTTGAATATTCGGACTTTGTAAGGTGAATTGATATTGAGCTTTGCTTTGTTGTCCACCAATATTAATCGCTGGTGGGTTTTGCAAGAAAACCTTCATCCCAGGGATGCGTGATAGCTTGGGGCGCAGTTCTTGGACAATTTCATCAGCACTCAGTTTGCGTTCTTCGCGGGGTTTGAGACTGATAAATAAGCGTCCGGTATTACTAGAAGAATTTGCGCCACCTGCACCAA
The DNA here is from genome assembly GCF_000316625.1 of Nostoc sp. PCC 7107. Lineage (GTDB taxonomy): Bacteria > Cyanobacteriota > Cyanobacteriia > Cyanobacteriales > Nostocaceae > Nostoc_B. Next base: position 1,273,617 of record NC_019676.1, read on the forward strand.
CACTGGAGTTAATCGCTGCGATGTTGGGGTCACGATCTGCGATCGCCGCTACAGCCTGTTGATGTTTTACCATTTCAGCAAAGGAGATATCTTCGGCGGCTTGGGTGGAGGCGGTGATTTGTCCGACATCCGCAGTGGGAATAAAGCCTTTCGGCACAACCATAAATAAATAAACCGTAGCCACAACAATAGCCCCAGAGATAAACATTGTTGTACGGTGATATTTAAGCGATCGCTTTAAACTCCACTCATACCCACCCAAAATCACATCGAAAAATTTTTCGGAAGTATTATAAAGTCCCCGGTTAAATCTTTGAATTCTGCCTTTGAAACCTTTTTTCACTGGTTCTCCTTTGTCTGCTTGCTGGTGATGGGGTGGAAGCAAGAATCGAGAACACAGCATTGGTGTCAAACTCAGAGAAATTATTCCCGATACCAAAATTGCCACGCTGATAGTTACAGCAAACTCGCGGAATAATCGCCCTAAAATTCCGCCCATAAACAGCACGGGAATAAATACGGCGACTAAAGAAATGGTCATGGACAAAATTGTAAAGCCAATTTCCCGTGAACCATTTAACGCAGCCTCTAACCGACTTTCACCCATCTCCATGTGACGGACGATATTTTCTAGCATGACTACCGCATCATCCACCACGAAACCGACGGAGAGAGTTAACGCCATCAAGGACAAGTTATCCAGGGAGAAGCCCAGCAGTAGCATCACGCCAAGGGTGGCAACTAAAGATAGTGGTACTGCCAAACTCGGTATAATTGTCGCCCGGAGGTTGCGAAGAAAGAGGAAAATTACCAACACAACCAAACCAATAGTCAGCAGTAGCGTAAACTGGACATCATCGACCGATTCACGAATGGCTTGAGAGCGATCGTAGAGAATCTCCATATTCACGGCTGCGGGGATTTGTTCGTGGAATTTCGGCAGCAGTTTTTTAATCGCCTCGACGACTTCAACGGTATTGGTTCCTGGTTGCTTTTGAATGGCTAGAACAATTGCCCGCACACCAGAATGAGATTTTTGCTTCGGCTTTTGGGTCTTGCTAAAATACCAACTTGCAACCTTGTCATTTTCTACACTATCCAAGACTTGGGCAACTTCTCCGAGTTGGACTGGCGCACCGCCTTGATAACTGACAATTAAAGAACGATAGGCAGCCGCATCATTAAGTTGTCCGTTGGCTTGAATGGTAAAATTTTGTTCTTGCCCATAAAGTGTCCCCGTAGGGATGTTGGCATTTCCTTTACTAATAGCGTCCGCAACTTCATCTACACCTATACCTTTAGCACTGAGAGATTCCGGGTCAAGCAAAACTCTCACGGCGTACTTTTGCGAACCGTAGACTTGCACCTGTGCCACACCATTGACCATTGATAAACGTTGTGCCAGTTGGGTTTCTGCATACTTGTCTACAGTGGACAGGGGCAGAACAGCAGAATTCAGGGAGATGTAGAGGATGGGCTGATCTGCGGGGTTTACCTTGCGATAGGATGGGGGGCTGGGCATATCCGCAGGTAATTGCCGAGTTGCTTTAGCGATCGCAGCTTGCACATCTTGGGCAGCCCCGTCAATATCTCGACTTAAATCAAATTGCAGTGTTACCTGACTACTACCCAAAGAACTAGTCGAGTTCATGGAACTCAAACCAGCAATACTCGAAAATTGCGCTTCTAAAGGTGTCGCCACCGATGCCGCCATTGTTTCTGGATTCGCCCCAGGCAAGTTAGCACTCACCTGAATTGTGGGAAAATCCACATTCGGCAAGTCACTCACAGGCAACATTCGGTAACTCATCAGCCCGAAAATCAACACGCCAACCATTACCAAAGTCGTCATGATTGGGCGACGAATAAATAACTCGGAAATATTCATAGATTTTCCTATTTCTTATAGCCAAGAGCATTTGGATAGAAAGTTATGAATGTCAGTAAGAGGAATTTTTACCTCCTGCCTCCTGCCTCCTGCCCTCTGCCTCCTGTCAATCCCTGCTTAACTTGCACTTCTGCCCCTGGTACAAGGTTGAATTGTCCATCGATGACTACTTGTTCACCTGGTTTGATGCCTTGGGCGATCGCAGTTTCATTATTGACAGCATCTCCCACAACTACAGGACGCATATCTACTGTGTTATCTGGTTTAACTACATACACAAATTGCTGTTGTTGTCCAGCTTGAATGGCTTTGGTTGGTACAGTTACAGCATTGGGTATCTCGGATAATTTGAGAACAACATTCACAAATTGCCCTGGTAACAATCGCTCGTCGTTATTACTAAATGTGCCTTTGAGTTGAATTGTGCCAGTTTGAGTATTTACGCCACTGTCAACAAAAGTTAAATAACCATGTACAGGATTACCTGAATCTTTGGGGGGGATGACATCAACTTCTAATTTGTGGTTGCTGGTGTACTTTTTCAAGTCTGGCAACATTCGCTGCGGAATCGAGAAGTTAACGTAAATCGGGTGAATCTGGCTGATGGTAATTAGAGGATCTGTGGAATTAGCAGTAACTAAATTACCTTGATTTAACTTGAGGCTGCCCGTGCGCCCAGTAATTGGCGAATAAATAGAACTATAAGAAAGCTGGACTTTAGCATTATCAATAGCGGCTTCGTCTGCGACTACTGCGGCTTGAACATTTTTTACATCTGCTTGGGCGGCGACTACGGCTGCTTGGGCGTTAGCCACTGCATCTTGGTCTGCTTTGACTGTTGCTGTTTGAGCAACTGCACTTGTTTGGTATTGTTCAGACTGCTCTTTACTAATTGCACCTTGTTGCAGTAACCCTGCATAGCGTTGTGCCTGGACATTGGCATTATTTGCCTGGGCTACATCTTTGAGGACTGTGGCTTTGGCTTGGTTAACTTGGGCGATCGCTTTGTTAACATTAGCCTCGGACTGCTTGACTAATGCTTCGTCTTTGGCTTTCGCCGCCATTGCTTGCATCAGTGCTGCTTGCTGGGGACGAGAATCGATCCGAAACAGCAAATCCCCTTTTTTGATGTTCTGTCCTTGGCGGAAATACACTCTCGTTAACTGTCCCCCAATCTGTGACTTGACAGAAACAGTTGAATATGCTTCTACTGTACCTGTAGCCTTGATGAAAATTGGGATTGTTTTTTGAGTAGCAGTAGCCACCATAACAGGAACAGGTCGTTTTTTACCCACATCTTTTCCTGTTGATTGAGCTTCGGAAGCTCGACCACAAGCCGAACACAAATAAGCCAAACTTAATATTAGTAACCATAACTGCCTTGTGGGCAGCCAGTGGCGATCGCTCAAACTCTTGGGCAAAAGTTGCCACACAGGATTTTTAATCAAGACAGAAGCTAAACGGCTCATATTCACACACAGTGGCTGGTGTTTTCCGCAAAAATGTTTAGTTTGTTAGATAAACTCTATGTTAGTTTATCTAAACATTAGAATGCTAACAATTTATCTTAAGTAATAGCCCAGTGGTAAGTACTGAAATTTTCCAGACATTTGGAAAGTGAATTTATAGATAGATTTTTGATTTTCTGAAACTGTTACTCAAACCCTCTCCCCTACACCTCTACACCCTTGCACTCCTGCACTCTAAACGTGTAAACTCAAGGCTTAACAACCTACTACCCCCTAGCCGCAAACGCTCAGTAGTGTAAAAATATTCCTACCTTAGTAGCTCCAAAAAACAAACTATGACCATAAATTCTGCACTACAACGTGCATTTACCAACCGCAGCGTTCTCAAAGTTATTAGTGGTTTGCATAACTTTGAGTGCGATCGCGTGGCTGCTATTATTAAAGCGGCTGAAATTGGTGGTGCGACTTTTGTTGATATCGCCGCTGATCCAGCATTAGTGGCAATGGCCAAAAGCTTGATTAATTTACCAATTTGTGTGTCAGCAGTTGAACCAGAAAAATTTGTGCAAGCTGTGGCGGCTGGCGCAGATTTAATTGAAATTGGGAATTTTGACTCTTTTTACGCCCAAGGACGCAGATTTGAGGCTGAAGAAGTATTAGCGCTGACTCAGCAAACCCGCGCACTGTTACCAGAAATCACCTTATCTGTGACAGTTCCTCATATTTTGGAACTAGATCAACAAGTACACCTGGCAGAAGAACTAGTCAAAGCTGGTGCTGACATCATCCAAACCGAAGGCGGAACCAGCAGCCAACCTGCTCACTCTGGCACTTTGGGATTAATTGAAAAAGCTGCTCCCACCTTAGCCGCAGCTTATGAAATTTCTCGCGCTGTATCTGTACCAGTATTGTGCGCTTCCGGCATTTCTAACGTTACCGCACCTTTAGCGATCGCGGCTGGTGCAGCTGGTGTTGGTGTCGGTTCTGCGATCAACCAACTCAACAGCGAAATAGCCATGATTGCTGCTGTACGTGGTTTAGTCGAAGCTTTAGCGACTGCAAACAACCGCGCGATCGCCTAGTTAGTCTCAAAGGTTGGTCTTTTGTAGTGGCGTGTTACGCCGTAGGCTAACGCACCATCAGAGATTTTTGGTGCGTTATGGACATTAATCCTAACGCACTAATCTCTTGGGTATCTTGTTATCACCCGCTAATTTCCGACAGTGCAGACATGACATCTTTAGTTGTTTGATATTCAAACCAGTTCATTTTTTTTCATCCAGCGTATTGCCAATACTACTGGCAAGCTGTATCCTGTGCATCCTGATGTTTAAGGTGAGGCGCATCATAGCTGCTTGTACATTCTTCACCTCTCCATCTTTAAATTGGTTTTATCAATAAAATGTTTTAAACTCTGGATGTCGGCTTTAAAAATAGCCACGCGACAAAGAATGTAGCGGCTGTAAATAGTTGCGTTAAATCCAAAGCCGATAGATACCCATCTGCAAAAGAAGCAATACTGCGATCGGTAATGCCAAATACCCAAGATGAGAGTCCAAATAGCCAAATCCCATTCTTGAGATTGCCTACGAACTCTTTAGAGTCGGATTTTTTTTCGTCTTTCATGTCTTCTACTCCGATGGTGGAAAATCAAGTATCTGCAAATGAGAGCTTTTGAACTTCCGACACTGATACATAACTATATTAATAAATATTTCATGGCATTGACTAAACTGCCTAAAGATACATCTGGATATATTGACAATCAACCTTTAGTAACCTTATCTATGAAAGTAGGCTGTAAACCCTTTCTGTACATCCTCACACTTTTACTTTCTCTCTAAGTCCTGCTACTAAAAACCTCATAATGATGAAATTAAGTCACAATGGTAGTGGGCAATCATAGAGGGTGCTGCTATGGATCGTCTAATTCAAATCATTCGGAACTTATTTATTCGCCTTGAAGGCTATTTTTCGGTTGTTTTCAAGGGCTTTTTGAGTTTTTTCGGCTATATTTTTGGCTTTTTTGCTAAAATTTTCGGATTTACTAGCTCTGGTTATTACTTGGAATCTGATGCGGCGCAAACTATCCAGCGAGTTGCAGATAAAGAACCCATAAAAACAGAGCAAAAGACTAATTCGGAAAAGCCGACATTTACACGTCGTCGTTCTCCGTCCAAAGTAGAGGATTATTACCTCAACATGGCTCGTGATGTTGGAAAGAAATAAAAATTAATTTTCAATATCTGTTTTGCAGGGTGGGTTACTTGGTTAACACACCCTGCACATATACGCTAATATTGGAAAGTGTCTTCAAAAAGCAGAAATATTTAAGTATTTATACTTGCTTTGGTTTTAAGCCACAACAAAATCCCCAGAACAATCCTACTCATCAGTTTGATAATCATCAAACCGATGTACTATACAAGTAAATTTTTAACAATTAACAATGGTAGAACGCCCAATTAAGAAATCGGAACGTCAGGCTCAAGGAAATACTGACAATAATTCAGAAAATTCTGATTCTGCGCCTTCTATTGAATCTCATCCTAAACGCTCAAATTCTAGAGACAATCGCTCCTCTGGTAAAAGAAAAAAAGACTCTGCTAAGGATGAAATTAAACAGCAGGTTAATCCTGCTCTAGCGCGTGGGCCAAAACCTGTTAAAGCTCCCATTCTTGCGCCATCAGAGCCTGAACCTGACGCGGAGCAAATCTCTGAAGAGTCTCAATCTGAAGAATCATAAGCCTCTAACTTCAGACTCAGTAAAGTAAAGTCAAGGTATTTTTTGCCTTGGCTTAATTTTTAAGAATTAACAGCATCATGTAATTGAATTTTAGATTTTGCATCTTCAATCTAAAATTGATTTACTTCTATTCGTCAGTTGGTGGTTGCTCTTTGTCGCTAAGTTTGACCAAGCCTTCTAAGCCATACCACAGCAGAAGATATAAAGTGGTTGTTTTCCATCGAGCTAAGGGCGGAAGCAATCTTTTCAGTACGATCGCCACTATAATAAAGGGGATAATTACTCGCAAGTCTACGCTCTCTTTAGTAATATTTGTGACTTGCTGATTAAATTTAAATAGCGTTTGAGTTAACTTTGCAGGCTGAGATTTTTCGCCTGGATTGACTATGATTAATAGCCCTTGAGCCTGTAATTTCTCTATGATTTCTGCAAAATTGCTATTTTCGGCTGGTGTATATATTGTAATACTGCCTGTTTGAGAATTCACCTTAACTTGATCAATCTGCGGAAAAAAGACTTTGAGGTAATTAGCAATTAGCTGAATTTCCGCTTTTTCTTGGTGCTGAGGGGAAATTTTTAGCCGTAGCCGCCCCGGAGTTTGACTGACAATTTGAATATATATTGGTGTGGATAAATTCTCTAAAGGTAATTCTGGCATAAAACCTCCGCTACACCCAACCTAATATGTCGCCAAATTTTTGACTTTACTGAATATCAATAATTGATTCTGGGGAATTCAATTTTAGAACATTATCTACATTTGATGTGCGTTTGGCGATCGCATCCATAAATAACTCTTCATACTTTGCAATTGCTGCTTCGCAAGCATAATGCTCAACTGCAAACTGTCGGCCTTGCTTACCTAAATATTCTCGGCGCTGTGGATGATGATACAACTCTAAGATGGCATCTGCTAGAGCATCGGGAGATTCTGGTTCAACAATTACACCTCCGCCACTTTCTTGAATTGCTTTAGCCGCCGTACCTGTTGCTGGTACTGAACCCACAATTGGGCGACCACTCGCCAACAGCAGGGGAATTTTAGAAGGCATATTAAAGGAAATGACATTGCGTTTTTGTACAATTAACCCAACATCAGCAGCGGCTAACATTTGCGGGAGTTGGTCGCGCGGCTGTAACGGTAAGAGTAATACATTATCTGCGCCGCAAGATAAACAATCTTGTTGTAATCTTCTCAGGGCGATCGCTTCTCCAGCAATCACAAAGGTAATTTCTGGAATATGACTTAACTTTGCTGCCGCTGCGACGACTGTTTCTAAACCTTGAGTCAAGGCAATATTACCAGAATACATCACCACAAATTTTCCATCTAATTGATGGGTTATCTTCCAGGGATTATGCTCTTTTGGTAGTGGATGAATGAAATTGACATTTACCCAGTTTGGAATACAAATAATTTTTTTAGCAGATATACCTTTATTAACTAAATTTTCTAAAAAACCATCAGCAATTACGCTGATGGTTTGAGCATTCCGATAAGAAAATTTCTCTAATAACTCACAAAATCGAATCATCCTTTTATTAGTCATTAACCCAAGGCGCACTGCTGCCTCTGGTAGAATATCTTGTACATTTAACACTACTGGGCAATTGTATATTTTGCCTAATAAAGCCGCTGGCAATGTCACTAATAACGGTGGTATCGTCAGCAAAATTACATCTGGTCGTTTACCTCTCAAGGCTTGAGGTAAACTAGTAACGATAAAACTTAACTCCAATAGTAATCTATCTAGTAAATTGGGTTTTGACTTGATTCGTAAATAACTGCGTTGAATAGTTACCCCATTAATTTTTTCTGTCACATACCACTTACCCTGATAGCCTTGATAAATTTCTCGTTGGGGATAGTTGGGCATTCCTGTAATTACCCGCACTTCATGACCTTGTTTGACTAGTCCTTCTGCTAGTTCCGTCATTAAGGGTGCAATTCCAATTGGTTCTGGATGGTAGTTATAGGAGTAAATCAAAATCTGCATGTGTTATTGATCAAATTTGTTTTTGCAATTAAGCGGAATTTTAAGATAAGTTTTTAGCTGTTTAGCGAGTTAAATTAATAGGTTATGATTTAGTTAATTTTTTCAATAGTTAGATTGGAAAATTAAAAGTTGTATGTACAATCTGCACTTCGACTTGATTTTGCATGGAGATTATATCAACTCAGATGAAATTAATACAGACTTATCTACACATTGAACACAAAAAAATGTAAATTTTAATTATTGTCTGGTGTAATTAAGCTTGAGAAAAGGATGATTCATTATTGATAGGGTAAATTACTCAAGAGCAACCTAAGTTTACCATTGAGTTAGTTACTGAAGCGGAAAAGCGCCAGGGTGCAAGGGAGAAGACCCCATAAATAAATTTAGGAGGTAGTGCGTTGGACTGAGCGAGTAAAATACTCATGTCTAGCCTCTCATCCTGTTCTATCCCTTATTGGTGGATGCAGTTCATAATGGCTAATGATTAGACGTTCAGGCTATTTCTGATTTGCTGTACAATCGCACCTAAATCTTGGGAGATATCAATATAAATTGCTGCGGCTGTGGTTGGCGCTTCTAAAGTATCAAACTGGCTTTGTAAAAGATTGGCTGGCATAAAATGACCGTGGCGATCGCGCAATCTTTGTTCAATCAACTCATAACGGCCTGTGAGGTACACTAACTTTACCCGTGAATCATCACCACAAAGAATCTGACGATAACTAGCTTTGAGGGCTGAACAAGCCAAGATGACGTTTTTTTCTGCTTGTAACCATTGGGCGATCGCTGTTTGTAATGATTCTAACCAAGGTTGGCGATCGGCATCCGTCAGCGGTTCCCCTCGGCTCATTTTTGCCTTAGCAGCAACTGAATGAAAGGTGTCTGCATCGTCAAATTCCCACTTTATCGCTGCTGCAAGTGCTTGACCAATGGTGGTTTTACCGGAGCCAGCTACTCCCATAATCAGAATTATCATTTGTAGTTATATAATACTACAGGGTGTAGGGCATGAGGGTTTTGAATACCTACACCCCTACACCCTTATACCCAATCTCAAAAGACTATTTGAGTGGGTGAATTTTTTCTTTACGCTAATCCGACTAACTTTTCGCTCAAATCCCACAAGCGTTCAGCTTTAGCATCATCCCGCGCTTGAGGAGAAACTTTCTGCACAAAGGATTTACCCTCTTTTTTCTGACGATTTCCCCAACTCCAATAAGCACCAGATTGCTTATATTCCGGCTCAATCACTACTGCTGCAACTCTTTCTCCTGCTAATTCCTGAGATACATATCCCCCGGTGATGTATTTCTGGAACAAGGGGAAAAGCTTCTGGAACAAAGGATAGTGGTTGCGAAATAGGGGTGTTTCAGCCACACATCCCGGATAAAGAGAAGTGAAGGTAATCCCGGTTGATTCGTGATAGCGTCGATGCAGTTCACGCATGGTTAGCACGTTGCAGACTTTACTATCTTTGTAAGCTTTCACAGGTTCAAATTTCTTGCCATCAATCATGGAAATTGGTGCTTTAAAGCCTGCGACAAAGCCTTCCAATTCACCCAAGTCTGGACGCGGCGGAATCTTACCACCCAGTTCGTCGGGGTTGTGAGTGACAGTTCCCAAAATTACCATTCGCTTATCCGCCGCCGGAGATTTTTTCAAATCCTCAAGCAAGAGTTTACACAACAAAAAATGACCAAGGTGATTGGTGGTCATGGTTAACTCGTAGCCTTCGGGAGTGCGTAACGGTTCTTTGATTAATGGCATATAAATAGCCGCGTTACCCACCACAGCATCTAAGGATTTGCCACTGGCTCTAAAATTGCTGACAAACTGGCGGACGCTATCTAATGAACCCAGATCAATGTGCATAAGAGTATAGCTGTCCTTGGGTATTCCCACTTCTTGGGCAGCTTTTTCAGCCTTCATCAAATCTCGGCAGGCCATGATAACGTGCCATCCTCTGCGAGCAAATGCTTTTGCAGCGTACAAACCTACCCCAGAAGACGCACCTGTGATTACAACCGTTGACTTACGATCCTGTGCCATTGCTATTCAGACTCTGTTATCGCCTTTTACTATCTTCTGGATTTTACATCACTGGGTTATACAGATAATCTATCAATTTTTCCTTAATACTTGTTAACAAACCAGAAGAATAAATCTAGGCTTATAGATAATTGCGAAATATGAAGATAATATCTATTTATAATGCTGACTATCAAGAATCTTCAGGCGATCGCGTTTTTCATTGCTGAGAATACTTGTTGTTGAGAAATATTGATATAATTTATACCAGTTTCATTTCATCTATTTTAAATAAGAATGGTGGGTATAACCCACCAAAAAATCTTATTTAATTTTTATTTTATAATAAACATTCTCTAGTTTGATGATGATTGATAAACATTTCCATGTCATAGTCAACATTATCTAAGACAATTGAAAAATTGGTTCTGTCGTATTCGCCCTCACAAAAAGTTTCCATATACAAATTACTTGCTGAATTATCAATATATGCTTTCATAAACATAAACAATAAATTCAGTTCATTTACATATTCTAAGAGATTAGGTCTATTTACATTGAGGTTGCAAGAATAAAGAATTCTAATTAATACACCTCGATTTGGCACATGTTTAACTATCAAACCATGCTTTCTGGAATGACGACATAAAAGTAACTCCTCTTCTTCTTCAACATGATATCCATTAAATTCTAAATGATTGCGATATCTGACTAAAGGGTGAGCTAAATAATCACCGATATTAATTTCGGACATGGGTATAAACCTCACAAATTTCTTAACCCATTATGCTGGTTAAAATTAGTATTCCCACTTAGATAGCATTTATCAACTAAATGGTGAAATAGCCAGGGGATGTATCACCATCAGAACTTGTGCATAACAATTATGCCAAATAGATTGACAGAACTTAGATGCAGCAAGCAATAGGTAACGCTTTTACAAGACTTTGCTAAACACGTTTAAGTTTAAATAAGCAGTATGCTTTCAGGGATGTTTGTCAAGTTTTGAGCGAATATAATTTCGCTACTACACAAACAAAGTCCAACTCCGTGGACTAACGGAAAATCAAGGATTTGGAGAAGGGTAAAAAGGTGTAGGAGTGTTAGGTATTTAAAACTCTTACACCCCAAACCCCATCACAATAACTAACTTTCGCGCTTGAGTCCTGTAAGTTTTAGCCTGTATACCAAGCAGCACCAAGTCTGTCTTTAGTCGCTAAAGTAGATTCTGTGGCTTGTGTACCATTCATTGTCCAAATTTTATCTGCACCTGAAGCTTGATCGCGCCAGTAGACATCAGTTTTGCCATCACCGTTGAAATCACCAAAGGATGGTGTTAAAGATGCGCTATTGCTGGGGAGAAATGCTTCAGATTTAACTGCTGTACCATTCATTAACCAAGCGGTGTTCTCGCCAGTCTTCTGATTGTGCCAGAAGATATCGGTTTTGCCATCGCTGTCAAAATCACCAATGTTAGCTTGCCAAGATGAATCAAGTGTCTTAGCAGCAGCTTCAGTGACGACGATACCGTTCATTGTCCAAATTTTGTTTTGACCAGTGGAAGTATTTCGCCACAGAATATCGGTCTTCAAGTCGCCGTTAAAATCGCCAAGGATAGCTGTTGAAGATGAAGATTGAGATTGTAGATTAAACTTACTAGCTTTTGTGCCATCCATAAACCAAGCACTGTTAGTACCAGTGTTGGCGTTGCGCCAGAAGATATCACTCTTACCATTGCCATCAAAATCAACCACAGTTGGAGTCAAGCCTACTGCTGTAGTCTCTAGAACATTGGCACTAGAAACTTTTGTGCCATCCATTAACCAAACAGCATTTTGACCAGTTTTAGCGTTATTCCAGAAGATATCAGTTTTGCGATCGCCATTGAAATCACCAATTAAAGGATTCCAGTTAGCATCTACTTTTTCTAAAGCTGCTGTACTAGCAACTTTGGTGCCATCCATGAGAGCAACTCTGTTTTCTCCTGTCTGTTGATTCCGCAATAAAAAGTCAGTTTTGCCATCATTATTAAAATCGGCAATTTTGTAAGTCCAAGCGTTGATATCAAACTTACCTACAGAACCTTGAGAGAGAACTTGTCCACCATCCATCAGGCGAATCACAATCTCACCTGTTTGAGCATTCACCCACATTTTGTCTACTTTGCCATCACCGTTGAAATCGGGGGCAATTGCAGCACTTCTTAAATAAGGGTTGGGGTTAGCGCTGGTTGTTACTTCTGATGTTGAACTTTTTTGTGCTGATAAAGAATAATTGTCTAATGTTGAAGACGCACTACTGCGGGAAAAATTTTTACCGATTCCTTGTGAATTGTCTAGAGTTTCTAACAATGCACTTGATTTTTTCAAAGATTCAGAAAACAGGCTTGTTTGTAATGTTGAGGATTTTGAATTTGAAGACATAGTGCGTTCTAATCACTGGTTGTCTTCAAAGTTTTAACTTACAAATCACATTCATTTCTGTATTCTAAGAACAGTTATTGTTTTTTTTGGATTGTTAAATAAACATTTTATTAATTCAAATATCAAGGTTTATATACATAATCAATCTGCCATAAAACATTTGCATGAATTTTGCAAGTCGGGAATAATCAATCATTGATTTTGTCAGCGTATTTTATTTATGTCAGGTTTTAAATATATAAAATAAGTTTGTTATCTAGTTATCAGTTAGGTAAAATAAAAATGCCCAACAAATACAAAACTGGACTCATCCAAAAAGTTTAACGTGCTGGTCACAAAATAACGAACAGTATCTAAAGAAGTAGAAAATATTAGTTAAAATAACTAAGCAACTACTAAAAGTCTTTGTTTGTATAGCCATGCAAAAAGTGTAAAATAATACAGTAATTTAACTAGTAAATTGAACAGCTATGCAATTAGAATATCGGCAGCGTCGGCAGCAGTTAATGTCAAAAATTGGTAATGGGACTGCGATTTTTCGGAGTGCGCCAATGGCAGTTATGCACAACGATGTGGAATATGCTTATCGCCAAGATAGTGATTTTTTTTACTTAACAGGCTTTAATGAAGCGCAAGCTGTAGCAGTGTTAGCACCACATCATCCCGAACATCGTTTTATTTTGTTTGTTCAACCAAAAGACCGAGAAAAAGAAGTGTGGTCTGGTTATCGCTGTGGTGTAGATGCAGCCAAAGAAATTTATGGTGCTGATGCAGCTTACCCGATTAATGAATTAGATGAAAAGTTGCCCCAATATTTGGAAAAAGCCGATCGCATTTATTATCACTTGGGGCGCGATCGCCATTTTAATGAAAAAATTTTAGAACACTATCAAAGTTTACTGCGGACTTATCCAAAGCGAGGTACAGGGCCAATTGCCATTGAAGATACTTGTACAGTACTTCACAGTCTGCGATTGATTAAAACAGAATCTGAGTTAGAAATGATGCGCCAAGCAGCAGCGATCGCCGTTGAAGCACATAATCAAGCGATGGCGATCGCTAAACCCGGACGTTATGAATACGAAATTCAAGCCGAAATTGAACGGATCTTTCGACTCCGAGGCGGAATGGGGCCAGCTTATCCGTCGATTGTGGCTTCTGGTGTGAATGCTTGCGTTCTCCACTACATTGAAAATAATTGCCAGATGCAGGATAGAGAGTTGCTATTGATTGATGCAGGTTGTGCATACAGTTATTACAACTCAGATATTACCCGCACATTTCCTGTTGGTGGTAAATTCACACCCGAACAAAAGGCATTATATGAAATTGTCCTAGAAGCCCAAAAACAAGCGATCGCCCAAATACAACCAGGTAATACTTTTAAATCAGTTCACGATACCGCTGTGCGCGTCCTCACCGCAGGCTTAATAGACCTTGGCATTCTCAAAGGCGAAATTGACAAAATCATCGAAGAAGAAAAATACAAACCATACTATATGCACCGCACCAGCCATTGGTTAGGCTTAGATGTGCATGATGTTGGCGTTTACCAACACGGTGACGACAAACCACAGATTTTACAACCGGGTCAAGTGTTAACAGTAGAACCAGGACTTTACATCGTTCCAGATACAAAATTAGCCGAAGACCAACCACAAACAGACCCACGTTGGATTGGTATTGGCATTCGGATTGAAGATGATGTATTAGTTACACCTACAGGACATGAAATCTTAACAGATGGAGTTCCCAAAGAAATCGATGAAATAGAAAGAGTTGCTTAGAAAAAACAGAAGAATTTTAGATTTGGAATTTCAGCATTAAAAATTCAAAATTGAAGTGGTAGAAGATAGAAGTCAAAAGTAATTTATGACTTCACACTTCACACTTCATACTTCATACTTTCTAGGGAAATTCAGCAGTTACACGGAAGCTATAAAAAATCAGATCAGTTATTCAGTGAAAGATAGTCAGTACATCTAGCTAGAAAACAATGGTCAGTAATAGTTCTGTGCAGGCAGATAAAAACCAGCGCTTGGTAATGCGCCTGCCACGCACATTGAGTTATCTAGAAACCTGGGGTTTTGGGCTGACAGGTCATGTAGGATGGATTGGCACTGCACCGGTTATCCATGCAGCATTGGGATCTAAAGCAATTTTAGTGTGGTTGTTTGGCGTAATTGTCTCCTGCATTTTGAACTTGCAAATCCAAAGTTTAGGCAAACATTGGTTAGATGTAACAGGAGGAACGCCTAATTATACGGCTCGGCTGCTCAAAAACTTTCCAAATATAGGTCGCTACGTTGCCTTGGGATATTATTTTAGCTGGGCAGCAGCACCAGCTTTGTATGCAATTATCCTCACAGATTTAGTCAAGGTTAATTTTCAACCTTTAGGCATTTCCTGTCCAGAAACTTTCTTAAAAATTGCATTTACGGTAGTTCCTTTTATTTTGGCATTTAGTGGTACTCGTGCTGTCGCACTACTGCACCTATTTTTTGTCATTCCCGCAATTTCATTAGTGCTTTTGTTTTGTACTCAAGGCGGAATTTGGTTAGTTTTCTCGCAGGGTATTAATTTGTTTCCACCGAGTACCCATAGCCTCAGTTTTGCAGAATGGGCAAAGTCTTTTTTCCTAGCTAGTTATTCAGTTTACGCTTGTGAAACCACATCTGCTTTTGTCGCTGATAGTCGTTCTCCCCAGAAAACTTTGAAGTTTTTAACGACAGCTACGTGGTTAATTCCGCCAGTATTTCTCGGTGGTTCTTGGGTCTTAATGTGTGCCTCTACCAACCCAGATATTGGTGAAGATACATTCTTGAATTTACTTACAGCATCCCAACCTTTTTGGGGTCAATTTGCCCCTTTTTTAGTCACACTACTCATTACTTTCTCATGTCTGTTGAGTTGTGCTACGGCTGTTACCAATTCTCCCCGCATTCTTTACCAACTTGCCTTAGATGGTCAGTTGTCTCCCGTATTCACGGTAGTTTCTCGTCAAGGGATCTTGGGGCCTGCTATCTTCATTACTTTTTTACTCAGTCTGCTTTGTTTGAATTTAGGCAATGTATCTCAACTTGTCACCGTAGCAGGTACATGTTATTTGTTATCGATTATGGGACTGCATCTAGGATTGTGGTTATGTCGCCATCAACCAGAAGTTTTATGGCCTTGGTGGTCATTGGGTTTTTTTTTCGTAGAAGCAGTAGTTTTAGTAGTTGGGGGTTTAGCTTGGAGTTGGTATGAGTTATTAATTGGGCTATTTGTACCCTTTGCATTGATGATAGGAGATGAGGTGCTGCGTCGCTGCAACTTTGCACCATTTGATTCTCAATGGTGGACACAGCGTGACGAAGGACAGTTTAGTAGTTATAATCCAGACTTTGTTGTACTTCAGGTAATTGTTCTAGTTTCTCTTATTTGTAGTTCTGCTATTGGCAGTTGGTTTCTGCGTAATTTATTGGATGGAGACCATAATACCTCGCGGAACTCTTTACTAGCGATCGCTTTAGTCATGCTTTCGTTTGTTGGGGTAGCGATCGCTTGCTGGACTACCCTACCACAAATTGCGGCTATTGATGAAGCACGCCAACAGGCAAAAAACCTATTTATTACCACCCTCAATACTGTTCCCGATATTGTTTTAGTTCTTGATGAACAAGGTATCATCCTTCAGACCAATGTAGCGGCTGAAGAATTATTTCAAATTAGCACCCAACAGTTAGTCGGGCAGAACTTGAATCAATTCCTCATAGACCATTATGGCAAACCAGAGCAATGGGCTATGAGGAGTGAACAAACGCTCAAAACTAACCAAGGCTCATACATTGTTGAATCTACTGTTTCCCAACCATCTAATCTCCAACTACGACAATACGTTGTCATTTTGCGAGATATCACTCAGCGCAAACTAGCCGAAGAAGAACTCAAACAATACCGTTGTCAGCTAGAGCAGTTGGTAGCAGAACGTACCATTGAACTCATGAGAGTTAATCAACAACTGCAACAAGATATTATCGAACGACAACGCGCACAAGAACTATTGCTACACAACAGTTTACATGATGCTCTCACAGGACTACCCAACCAATCGTTGTTCATGGAGCGAGTCAAACAGGCTCTAGAACGCACTAAACAACAAAAAGATTATGTATTTGCCGTACTCTTCTTAGATTTAGACCGTTTTAAAGTCATTAATGACAGCCTGGGACATTTACTCGGAAATCAACTGTTAATTGCCATTTCCCATCGACTCCAGTCAGTTCTACGTGCAGGAGATATGATTGCACGGTTTGGCGGGGACGAGTTCACAATTTTACTTGACGAAATTGATGAAATTAATGATGCAATACACGTAGCCGAGCGAATTCAAAAGTTACTAGCTTTACCATTTCAATTAAATGAACATAAAGTTTTTACCAACGCAAGTATAGGAATCGCGGTGGGTAAAAATAACTATGAGCAAGCTGCCAATATTTTACGGGATGCTGATGTGGCAATGTATCGTGCCAAATCCCTTGGTAAAGCACGTTATGAAGTATTCCATCCCAAAATGCACGAAAGTGCATCTCTGCTATTGCAGTTAGAAACTGCTATGCGCCATGCACTCATCCAGCAAGAAGAATTTCGCCTCCACTATCAACCCATTGTTTCGCTGCTGACGGGCAAAATTATCGGATTTGAAGCGCTGATTAGGTGGCATCATCCAGAAAGAGGTATCATTTCCCCAGAAGATTTTATTCCCCTCGCAGAAGAAACAGGAATGATTGCTTCTATTGGTCAATGGGTGCTTTATGAAGCCTGTCGTCAATTGCAAGCATGGCATCAACAATTTCCCATTTACCCACCCCTAACAATTAGTGTCAATTTTTCTGGCAAACAAGTTATGCAGCCTGATATTGTCAAACAGGTTAAACAAGTTTTGCAAGACACTGGTTTGGAAGCAGGTACTTTAAAGTTGGAAATTACTGAAAGCTTGCTAATGGATAATTTTGAATTGGCAACAGCCATGCTTTCCCAGCTAACAACCCTGAATATAGAATTGCACATGGATGATTTTGGCACAGGTTATTCATCTTTAAGTTATTTGCACCGCTTACCACTAAAAACTATTAAAATCGATCGCTCTTTTATTAGTAATATTGGCAGTCGAGGGGAAAATTTAGAAATTGTCCGAGCTATTGTGACATTGGCTCACAATTTAAATATGTCAGTCACCGCCGAAGGGATAGAAACATTGCAACAGTTAGCCCAACTCAAAGCATTACAATGCGATCAAGGACAAGGATATTTCTTTTTTCCAGCTTTAGAAGGTTCCGCGGTAGAAGTACTACTTGCTAGTAATTTATCTGACATGAACTTTTTAGAGGTGTAATATAGCACTTTACTATATAGCGGTAGTCAGATATGTTAGGACAATTTGAAAGCTTGAATGCCAGGAATGGTAAGACTTTTCCTCCTGCCTCTCTACAGTCGCTACAACGGGGGGAACCCCCGCAACGCGCTGCTCTCTGCCTCCTGCTATATTTCAGTTTTTTCAAAAACATACCCTATGTAAAGCCTGATTACTGTACTGTATATCCCCCATCAATTACAAGTGATGTTGCTGTAATATATGAAGCTTTGTCAGATGCCAGAAACAGAATAGCCTGAGCCACTTCTTGTGGTTTTCCTATACGTTTCATGGGAACTGTTGCAGCGAGTTGATCTATGACTTCTTCCTTTGTCAGACCTTGCCAATCGGCGAATTGTTGGGTTTGGAATGTCTCAATTACACCTGGACAAACACAATTTACTCTGATGTTTTCAGTCGCTAGGTCATGAGCCAGACTTCGGGTTAATTGGAGAACTGCTCCTTTAGTGGTGTTATATAATGCAAAACCGGGAAAGGCAATTAATGCAGCTATAGATGCTACGTTGACAATAGTGCCACCACCACGCTTGCGGATATGTGGAATGGCATATTTAGCGCAAAAAGCATAGCCTTTAACATTTGTTCCTAAAACTTTATCCCAATCCAAATTGGAAGCTTTTTCCAGAGAACCAATCGCTAAAATTCCTGCATTAGCAACTAAAATATCTATACTTTGCCATTGATTAACAACATTTGTGATCCAATCTTGCACCTGGTTTTCATTACTAACATCGCAGGTGCAAAACATTGCATCTCCACCACTATTTTTTATTTCTTCCAGCAGTGATAAACCACCACTGGTATCAATATCAGAGATCGCCACTCTAGCACCTTCAGCGGCAAAAAGTTTAGCTGTCTCTCGGCCAATACCAGAACTACCCCCAGTAACTAAGGCTACTTTATTTACTAGCTCCATAAATTCACAGTCCTTTTAAATAAAACTAGACAGCTTTTTAATTAAGAGAATACTGGTTGCAGATGTAAATATTCCGATTCCGGTAATATTCCCTCTTGTAAGACAAGCTCATTCACGAAAGTATCAATTTTTTGCCGATCTATATTTTGCATAACTATCAGATGGGCAAAATTATCGAGAGTCGCCAATTGCCATTTTTTAATCAACACTTGGTTCGGCTTTTGAAACACGACTGTATTGGAGAATTTATTCAGCATACAAGGATATTCTCGCAATTGAAGTTGCTGGAATAAATATTGAGCATTCTGAATACATGTCTTGGCCTCTTGGGCAAATCCTTCATAACCTTTGGTTTTGAGAGCATACCAAAGTATCAGTGGCGTGTGACCATTGCGAGAACCAAGAATAGTGGTATCTTTTGAACCGATGTATTCAATCATGGTTTCAACTTTTTCTACCCATTTTTTCTTGGTTAAAACTACACCACAAGGGATGGGAGAGCCAATAAATTTACCAGAGATAGCCACACTATCTATAGGTTTTTGAAAGTTGATTTGGGGTGCATGATCTAAAAAGGGTAAAATCATCCCTGAAAGTGCGGCATCACAATGTATATAGTAATCTTTAATTTGATGGCGCTTTAAAATTTCTAAAATTTTGTCTAGGTCATCAATTGCACCTTTGACGGTAGTACCGATATTTAGGCTAATAATGACTGGTTTGTGAGAATTTTGCTGAATTGCTTGGGATAAATATTCATAACTGATCTCGCCATTAATTTGGGAATTAATTACTTGATGTTGAACACCAAACAGTCTAGCTGCTTTAGCAATTGAGTAATGAGAGTCTTGGGATGAATAGAGAATTCCATCAGGATAAATTTCTCTAGCTAATAAGATTCCATATAAGTTCCCTTCAGTTCCACCAGCGGTTACATAGCCCCAAAACTCATTTTCAGGAATTTTATATAGTTGGGCAAAAAATGATAAAACTTCTTGTTCAAATTTGCGAGAATGGAGACCAAAATTCGGCTCTATATATGGGTCTCCAGCATTATTTAATAAAAAACTAAAAAACTTATTTATACAAGTGAAGTCACAACTTAAATTATATGGATAACCTGCGTGGAACTGCGATCGCTGTTCTATTTGTTGCCAAAAAATTGCTAACTCCTTGCTCACAGTATCTAACATATTTTCTGATTTATTATCTTTATGAGTTCACGCAAGTTTTACTCTAGGTTATAAGTATCAATTCAATATTTTTAGATTTTCTTAATGAATATAATAATACATTTAAAGTTTTAATGAAGCAGTGATTATACTGAGGATATTCAGGAAGTTTGTGTGGATGAAGCAAGCTTATCTAGTTGAATTACGTTGTACAAATAGGCTCTCTATAGTTGCTAATAAACAGTATCAGTATTTGACAAAAATAAGCTAGTGAATTTCACTGAATTAATAATCTTGATATGCTTGAAATTAAGCATAATTACAGGAAATTATTAGTTGATACTTAAAAAGAATTACGAAGTTAGTAAATATACTTTAGTTACGGAAAATAGGAAAATTACTTAAAGTTTTGACAAAGTTATTGGAGTATAGCGATCGCTGCTGATCAAATATATTCAAACGCTCTAAATTGCAGAAGCAAACTTATGCGGCATTAGGCAACTAATACCCTTTATCCCTCTCAATAACCCATAATATCTTGTGTACGCCTCTTGTTTCTGGAGTGCGATCGCTACTTTATTCTTTACCGCCTTGGGTTGGTTAATTACTAAATACAAATAAAAATGGGCAAGGTATAACACCCTACCCATTTCTAGAAATATATTTTAGGAATTACAGCTGCGGTACATACTGTTGTTTTTCGGGTACATCAGTGTATTCAGCCACGATCTGACGAAATTCTTCGCCATCAATGGTTTCTTTTTCAATCAGCAAATCAACGATGCGGTCTGTCACAGTGCGATTTTCACGCATGATTTTCTTGGCATTTTCATAGCATTCTTCAACGATCGCTCTTACTTGAGCATCAATTCGAGATGCGATCGCTTCAGAATATTCAGATCGAGTTGTCCAGTCACGACCAAGGAATACTTCTCCTTGTTGGCTTTCCAAGGACAGAGGCCCTAAATCAGACATCCCAAACCGTGTTACCATCTGCCTTGCCATTCCAGACAATTGCTGCAAGTCTCCACCCGCACCAGTTGTCACTTCCGCCGCACCAAAAACTACTTCTTCCGCTGCACGACCACCCAAAGCGCCAGTAATTCTGGCTTTTAGTTGACTGCGGGAAATTAAGCCTTGTTCTTCGTTGGGGGTGAACCAAGTTAAACCCTGTGCTTGTCCCCGTGGAATCAAAGTTACTTTTTGTACTGGGTCATGGTCTTTGAGCAGAGTACCCACTAAAGCGTGACCAATTTCGTGGTAAGCAATTAAGCGTTTGCTCTTGCTATCTACTAAGGGTGTACCTTCCATCCCTGCAACTACACGGTCAACTGCATCATCTATTTCCCGCAGGGTGATGGCTTCCTTACGTCTTCTCGCTGTAAGAATTGCGGCTTCGTTGAGTAAGTTGGCTAAGTCAGCACCAGTAAACCCAGGAGTACGACGAGCGATCGCATCTAAAGAGACACTGGTGTCTAATTTTTTGTTGCGTGCATGAACGCTTAAAATTTCCAAACGGCCTTTGATGTCTGGTGCATCGACAGTTACTTGTCTGTCAAAGCGTCCGGGACGCAACAAGGCTGAATCTAATACGTCAGGACGATTGGTAGCGGCAATAATGATGATGCCTGTGTTACCTTCAAAACCATCCATTTCGGTCAGCAACTGGTTGAGGGTTTGTTCTCGTTCATCGTTACCGCCACCGATACCTGCACCCCGCTGTCTACCCACAGCGTCGATTTCATCGATGAAGATGATACAGGGAGCATTATCTTTGGCTTTCTTAAACAAGTCGCGGACGCGGGAAGCACCCACACCAACGAACATTTCCACAAATTCCGAACCGGAAATGCTGAAGAAAGGTACGCCAGCTTCCCCGGCGATCGCTTTTGCTAGTAAAGTTTTACCTGTACCTGGTGGCCCAACTAACAACACACCTTTGGGAATGCGTGCGCCGACAGCAGTAAATCTTTCTGGCTGTTTCAAGAAGGTGACAACCTCTTGTAGTTCTTCTTTGGCTTCTTCAATACCAGCCACGTCATCAAATTTCACCCCAGTTTTGGCTTCCATTTGAAAACGCGCTTTGGATTTCCCAAAGCTCATAGCTTGTCCAGGGCCACCAGGCAAGTTGCTGGAGCGCCGAAACAAAAAGAACAACCCAGTTATCAATAAAATTGGGAAAACAAGATTGCCTAATAATCCCCAAATTGCGCCATCATTACGCATAGGGTGAGCATCAAAACTAATTTGTTTTTCTTTAAGCTTGCTAATTAACTCAGGCGCGCTAATTGGCAGATCTACCCGCCACCGCTGAATGCGATTTTCGATATCAGGATCAACAGCTTCGACAATTGCTGTTCTACCGCCTTCATACAGATCTACGCTAGTGACGCGATCGGCATCCAAGTATTCTAGAAAACGGCCATACGTCATGCGGGTATTGGCGGTATTCTTACCCATATCCGCAGGAGCGCTCGCAAATGCTCCTTGCCAGAAGAAAAAGCCAATTACCAAAGCAGGCAATGTCCAGAGTACCAGGACTCTCCAAGAGAATTTCATCTTAATTTGCCTCTGCCAATACAATTAATCATTTCTAGTGACTTGATGGCTTGACATTTATCTGGGGAATCATCTTCCCCACGATATGCCTCACTTTGTCACTAGATTTAGTTTGCAACGGATGTTTATTAATCCATTTTGTTTAATTTGATGTCTAATCACGCGTCACCATTAATTATGTGCCGATGAAAAGATTCTTAATTAAATTTAACTTAATTTTAATACAGCTTGGCTGAAGACAACAAAATTTAAGATGTAGAGGGCGATCGCGGGTGGAGACGCTAAACCAGCGATATCGTTCACTGGGACTGCGATCGCGTAGTTTTGAGTAAAATAAACTGTCTACTCACTCCAGTAATCTAAATTTAACTCCGTAACAAAAAATACATTAAAAAATAGCTAATTACTAATAAAAAATGAATTTAATTAATATAGCGGTAGTCGCATATCTTAGGACAATGTGAAAGCTTGAATACCAGGAATAATAAAACTTTTCCTCCTGCCTCCTGCCCCCTGCTATAGTTGCCAGCTTGTAGGGTGGGCAAAATCTTGCTCACCCTACGGGTTTAATTGATGCCTTGGAGTTTGCGAGTACTATCAACTAAGCTTTGAGCAAATTCGTCAAATCGTTGAGAGAGTTTTTCATCTAACAACTTACCTTCCGGGTTAAAAGCACTCCATGCTTGTCCAATGGCAATTTGTTCAGGAATTACCCAACCATGCACCCAGCGGACAATTAACCGTAAATCATTGAGAGCGTTGCTATTAGATTGACCTCCCAAAACGCTAATGAGTCCTGTAACTTTCCCTGAAAGTTCTGTAAAACTCATTAAATCAAGAGCATTTTTCAGCACGCCACTCACGCCACCATGATACTCTGGTGTCGCCAAAATTAATCCGTTAGCACCACTGACAGTCTCACGTAAGCGCTGCACATCTGGATATTCTGGATATTCTTTTTCACCGTTGCAAAATGGTAGCTGTAATTGCCGTAAATCTAAAATTTCCACATCTGCGCCTATGGCTTCTAACCTTTTTGCTGCCACTTGTAAAGCTAACTGTGTATAGGAGTTATGTCTTAAGCTACCACCAATGCCCACAATCTTGACCATAAATTCCCCGTCCATTACAAATATGAAGTCTGAAGCCTGAAAATTAAGAAAGAATAATACTAATGAATTATCAGTATAGAAACATGATTGCAAGTCGTAGTCGTTACGACTATGTTTATCATAGCGAGTTATGGTTTTGCAGTCAAATTTGTTTAATACCGAGTGATTAAAGAGAAAAAAATCAATAAAAACTGTACTAATGTTTATAGTCGGCCAAGCTTTGTTTATCAACATCCTACCCAGGAGTATAATTTATCCCACTAAGATAGGATTCCTTGAGTAGCATGGGTAAAGAGAGTAGGGAATAGTTTTGTGATGAAGTTAGACTAGATAAAAACAGTCATTTCCAGTTATTGCAATTTTTGCTAGAAAAATAGGCATAAAACCAGCGCGAAGCTCATGCCAGCAGAACAAGGGTAAATAATATGAAAATTTTCAGGAGAAAGGCATTGATGCAACAGCGATCGCCCATAATCAAACCAACTACGGCCAAGCCAGAGTTAGGCAAAATGAACCAAAAGCGAACGCCCAAATCTGTTGCTTGGTCTGGGGCGCTAATCGCCAGTTTAATGATGTTGCCAAATATTCTTGGCGGTACACCTGCCTTGGCACAAAGAGCAGAGCGCGAAATAAGTTATGGTGAGTTGATTAAAAGAACCGAAAAAGGCGAAGTCAAAAAAGTCGAGTTAGACGAAACCGAACAAACAGCCAAAGTATATTTACAAGGGCAGAAGCCAGATACACCACCTCTACAAGTCAGGCTTTTAAATCAAAATACAGAGTTAATTAATAAACTCAAAGCGAAAAACGTCGATTTTGGTGAGGTGTCTTCAGCTAACAGTCGAGCCGCAGTCGGTTTGTTAATTAACCTGATGTGGATTTTGCCTTTAGTAGCTTTAATGTTACTATTCCTGCGTCGTTCGACAAATTCTTCTAGCCAAGCCATGAACTTTGGCAAATCCAGAGCGCGGTTTCAAATGGAAGCCAAAACCGGCGTAAAATTTGACGATGTGGCAGGTGTTGAAGAAGCTAAAGAAGAACTCCAAGAAGTCGTTACTTTTTTGAAGCAGCCAGAAAGATTCACCGCTGTCGGCGCACGCATTCCTAAAGGTGTGTTGTTAGTTGGGCCGCCAGGAACAGGTAAAACCTTACTCGCAAAAGCGATCGCTGGGGAAGCTAGCGTACCATTTTTTAGTATTTCCGGCTCAGAATTTGTGGAAATGTTTGTTGGTGTGGGTGCTTCCCGTGTCCGCGATTTGTTTAAGAAAGCCAAAGAAAATGCGCCCTGTCTAATATTTATTGATGAAATCGACGCTGTAGGTAGACAACGGGGTGCGGGTATTGGTGGCGGTAACGATGAACGAGAACAAACTCTCAACCAGTTGCTGACCGAAATGGATGGTTTTGAAGGTAATACAGGCATCATTATTATTGCCGCTACCAACCGTCCCGATGTTTTAGACGCAGCCTTATTGCGTCCCGGACGTTTTGACAGACAAGTAATGGTTGATGCACCAGATTTAAAAGGGCGATTAGAAATATTGCAAGTTCACGCCCGTAATAAGAAAATTGACGAGAGTGTGTCATTAGATGCGATCGCTCGTCGCACACCTGGGTTTACTGGTGCAGATTTAGCCAACTTACTCAACGAAGCCGCCATTCTCACCGCCAGAAGACGCAAAGAGGCAATCACCATCTTAGAAATCAACGATGCAGTTGACCGAGTAGTTGCGGGGATGGAAGGTACACCCTTAGTAGATAGTAAAATTAAACGCTTAATTGGCTATCACGAAGTTGGCTATGCCATAGTCGGAACCTTGCTCAAAGACCATGACCCAGTACAAAAAGTATCCTTGATTCCGCGCGGACAATCACGGGGTTTAACTTGGTTCACTCCTGACGAAGAACATTTTTTAATGTCGCGATCGCAACTAAAAGCCAGAATTACCGCTGTCTTAGGTGGTAGAGCCGCCGAAGAAGTCATTTTTGGTTTACCGGAGATCACTGGCGGGATGCGCGAAAACCGCAAATTAGAATATGCTACATCCATAGCACGGCAGATGGTGACACAGTATGGGATGTCGGAAATCGGGCAATTTTCCTTAGAAGCTCCCAACAGTGAAGTATTTCTGGGGCGTGACTGGATGAGCAAATCCGAATATTCCGAAGAAATTGCCTCTCAAATTGATCGGAAAGTACGGGAAATTGTCAGCCAATGCTATGACACCGCAAAACGCCTGATTCAAGAAAACCGCACATTAGTTGACCATTTAGTAGAGACTTTGATTGAGCAAGAAACAATTGATGGAGAGCAATTTAGACAAATTGTCTCTGAACATCAGGATAAGCAAGTAGTGGATGCAGTGACTGTCGCTGTACCTAATTAAAGGTTTAAGATTGCCGATATGTAGAGATGTTGCATGACAACATCTCTACATAATTATGCGACTTTACAATAGTCTGCGTTGTTCTCCCCACTTGCGTAGTCTTAAAGCCAACAACAACATTAAAACCCCAAAGACAATCGCATAAGCAGCCATTATCCACAAAATTGCCAATGCTCCAGCTATAGGCCAAATAATTAGCAGAACGCCAAAAATTAGGGATGCAATACCTGCTGCTATGAGCAACCATTCATTTTCAATGTCTTGGCGCAGCTGATTTGCTGTAATAATCTCGAATATACCAGTGATAATTGCCCAAGCAGCTATTAAATAAAGCAAAATTAGTGCAGTGATTCCTGGCCAAATAAATGCCATGACTCCCACTGCAACTCCAATTGCGCCTTCTATTACCAACAACCATCCGTGGATATTGCCAAGATGATCTTTAAATCCAGCGATCGCTAATAATATTCCACCACCTAGCGCAAACGCAGCAAACAGAAATACCAAAGCTGTTAAAGTAATTCCCGGCCAAAATAGTGCGGTTAAGCCAAATATGATAGCGAGTGTTCCACGCAATGCGAGTGTCCACCAATTTCTTGCTAACCGGATTCCTATCCTCATCGGATCAAAATTCTCTGTCATAGATTTAATCCATGAAATTAGAGAGCAGAAGGAAAAGTACTGAAGGGGTGACAAAAAAGTTATAAAGCAGACTGGATAAGAGTCATAGCCCGTAGACCTTGTTGAAAATATGGCAGTTTACTGGGCTTGAGGCGCATCAATTCATGAGCTAAATCAGCCCAAAATTCCATTGCCCCTACCCATAACTGACCATACAAACCAATCCAAAAAGCACTATGTCGGCGGTGCAATCGTTGTAACTCCTTCAGACGACCAACATATTTTTGTAGTCCAGAGGAGCGAGAATTACGACCAACTAAAATAGCACAAGTATAGGCAATAGCAATTAATAAAATCAGTGCTATCAAACGTTGACCATCAGCATAAGTAGATTCGAGATTATACCCCCCAGTTTTACAATCTTTAAACATGGCTTCGATACCACTCCGCAACTTAAATGCTTTAATGGCATCTTTGAGACTATCAAGGTTAGTTAATAAAAACCAGCCAGCAGGCTCAACAACTCCACGATATTTGCGCTTGTAATATCCGGCGAGATTAAAAATTGGCAAACCCTTTCTGTTTAGTTGCTTGAATCCCTGTCAAAAAAAACGAGATGCCAGGAGTTAATCCCAAAGATTGTAAGCGTTGGTGTGATTGGTTTTCTTGCCGAATATAAGTACCTTGTTTCTGACGCAATACAAAGTCAATGCCCTTGCTATGTAACCAATTTGCTAGTTTTATACTGTGGAATTCTCTATCTCCCAGTACCAGCATTTGATATCCCTTAAATAACTGCAATAGTGGACGAATTAATTTTTTCTGCTCTCCCAAATTGCTACATCCTTTTTTAGGTAACAATAGCCAGTACACAGGTATTGCTCTTTTTTGTTCTATTAAACTAATTACAAATACATTTTGTGAACGCCATTGTGTTCTATCAATCGCAAATATTAGCCGTTTCTCTCCTCTTTTCAGACTATTTTTCACCCATCGTTTGAGCAGGGGAAACCACAGATATGGAATCGACAACTGAGGTAGTAGTAAAAAATCTTTGTATACTCCGCCTCCGACTTTCAAATTTTATCGGTTGTGGAAATACTGTTGCTAGTTTCTCAATTGTCACAGTTTTATGAAATTGCAATAGCATTAGTAAGATTTCTAGCATCTTGTACTGTGCGGGTGTCAGTACATTTTGAAAGCAGTTTTGGTAGAATTTAGGTAACATTATCATTTGATAGGTCTTGTTGAGAATACCTGACCTATCTTTTTTTACCCCAAAACGGTCACGCTCCTCTATTTTCTTGGCTTCAGCCGCTTTGTCACCCCTTCAGGGAAAAGTATTTGGTGGTTCACCCATTTCCTCACAAGTGCTGCGGTTTAGGGTTTGCACACTATTTGTATAAAAATTTGTTCTTTAACTGTCATTAAATACGCATATTTACGCACAAGTTCCTTATAAGTGCGTGTATCTATATCATGTTGAAAAATCAATTATTACTCAGTAATTTAAAGATTCTTGGTTCAGCATCACTATGTGAGCTAAGACTCATCGCTATTACACCTATTTAATAAATGGCGTTGCTTGCTAAACTCAGCATAAAAATTTCTTACTCTTCTTCCATCTGACTAATGGTGCATGGTGCTAGATAGATTAATCTTCCTGGGGAAAGACGTACGTGAGAAAACTTTTAATATGGCCTTGCGATTTTTACCTTGGTTGTGACATACTCAAAACAATAAATACGGTAAATCTATCGAGTTGGTGGTGTTTAGACTTTGAAAGTTTGGCGGGTGGACAAGCGTTTGACCCGTTGCTAACCGTACAGCCAGGAATAAACAATGCTAAAAGACGCGCAAGGACTTGAAGTAACAACCGATTCACCAGCAGCGATCGCAGCCATCAACCAGTTTATGGAACAATCCCTCAGTTATGGCAAAGATACTGAAGCTGTGATTCTTGAAGGTGTAAAAGCAGATCCAGGCTGTGCAATGGTTTATGCCTATACAGCGGCTTATTATCTGACGCAAGAAAATGCTCAGGCGTGGAAACAAGCGAGACCTTATTTGCAAGCGGCGCAATGCCATTTAGTCGGAATCACAAAACGAGAACGATTGTATATTCAGGCGATCGCCGCTTGGGCGATGGGAGCAATTGATCAGGCGATCGCCCTACACGAAGAATTAGCCGCAAATTATCCGCGTGATTTAATTTCGGTACAACAGGGACAATATCACTACTTCTATTTAGGCGATAAAGAAAGATTACTCAAAATCGCCCAAAACGTTCTAATTGCTAATCCAGAAAATCATTATTTATACGGTATGGTGGCCTTTGGTTTAGAACAATGCCATCAACTAGAACAAGCCGAAGCAATGGGTCGAAAAGCAACCACCATCAATCGCTATGATCCTTGGGCGCATCATGCAGTTGCCCACGTTATGGAAACTCAAGGCAGAGTAGATGAGGGTATCGCTTGGATGGAAAGCCTGGCTGATACCTGGGAAAACTGCAACTCTATGTTGTACACACACAATTGGTGGCATATAGCGCTTTATTACCTAGAGCGAGGTGATATGCAGAAGGTATTAGCTATATACGATACTCATGTGTGGGGTCGGGCAACCAAAGAATCTCCCAAAGATCAGGTAGGAGCGATCGCATTGTTGTTAAGGCTAGAGTTGCGCGGAGTTAATGTCGGTAATCGTTGGCAAGATTTAAGCACTTATTTGTTGCCGCGGATTGATGAACATGCCTTACCCTTTCAAGATTTGCACTATATCTATGCCTTAGCCAGAGCTAGACGATTTGACTGGGTGAATGAGATGTATCTGAGTATGCAAAAACATTCTCAGAGCATTAATCCATACTTGCGTCAGAACTGGTTAAAAGTAGCAATTCCGGCAGCCAGAGGGATGATTGCCCATGCCAAAGGTGAGTATTCCATCGCTAAATCTGAATTAAAAATCGTCTTACCACTACTGCATCGGATCGGTGGTAGTCATACTCAACGAGTCTTATTTGAGCAGATATATCGAGATGCAATTTGGCATAGTGAAAAACAAACTCAGGTTTATGCCATTGCTACTGCAAAAGAAAAGGTAACTACTTCACAACAACTCGTAGCAGGTATCCTCAATGACCGACAATAATTGAGTACTATTTCCAGCTTGAGGACTAGATTGATCATGATTCGTTCACTCACAGCGATCGCCCAGCGACATCTATTAAAGATTACTCTTGTAATATTTATCACCATAGCTAGTAGCTGCATCCTACCTACTCCTACTTGGGCAGATTCTTCTAACTTGGGAGTTGATCATGGTCATCTAACTTCTTGTCCAAGTTCTCCAAACTGCGTTGTTAGTCAAGACGCTGATGTCGAACATAGCATTGACGCGATCGCATATCATACAGACCGCGATACAGCACGAGCCACCTTACTCAAAGTTCTCACTGTTGTGCCGCGCACAGAGGTGATAGAACAGACAGATAATTACATCCACGCTCTTTCTAAAAGCCGGATATTCAAATTTGTTGATGATGTGGAGTTTTATTTTCCTACTGATGAGTCAGTGATTCATATTCGTTCTGCGTCTCGCGTTGGACAGTCTGATCTTGGTGTGAACCGCAGACGTTTAGAGCAAATTCGTTTAGCTCTGCGCGATTTAAATATTTAGTATATTACTGGCGATCGCTAACCAATTACCTCATAACCTGCCTGAATTGCAGTATTGTAGATTGTAGCGATCGCCTGATAATCTGACCAATCCATAGTAGCGAAACGCTTCACACCAACTTTTTGCATCGCGGTTTGAAGTTCTGCATCTGGGTGGAGTAAAGCTGCTTGCACCTGCTGAATCAATGATTGATCTAAATGTTGGGCTGCGACTAAAGGCGGCATCGGACATGGGCCGATAGATTCTACTACTCGTATATGCTGCGATAAATCGGGACAATCTCGTAGTTCTTGCTCCAAGACTACACTATCAATACCTGCACAATCCGCCAGCCCCTCAATTACCCAACGAATTGAACGCTGATGAAACCCCGATTGTATCGTCTTTCCAAAAAACCTTTTTGGGTGTTTGCCTTGTATTAACCGATGTCGAAGTAAATTATAGCCACTATTAGAGCCAGGGTCGTTGTAACACAGGACTTTATCAGCCAAATCTGCAAAGCTGTATAAATAGCTGTTTGCATTGACAATCACATCCGTAAAGTAAACCGGACGATTTTGATAGCGTGGTGCTTCCATCACTGGCGCAACTATAGGCTGCAACTGATTTGCCACCACTTGATGATATCTAACTAAAGGTAAGCCACAGATAAATGCTAGGTCTAGCTGCTCTGTTAATAGTATTGGGTCTGCTAGGGGGTCATATTTACTGGCTTGCAGTTGGGTTTCCACTCCCACAATCCGACCAATGTAAGCCATAATTGCTTCATAAAACCAGAACCAATTAGGTGCTAAGTGAGATACAACCCGCAGCTTTATTCGTTCACTCACTTACTACTCTCCATATCCAATTCATCTTGCTGTGTGGTAAATATCAGCAACTTGCGATAAGACCAATGAATGCTGAGGAACATTAGACTCATTAAGGTTAAAAACATAATGCTGAAAACTATTCCGTAGCTTTTAGTGTGCCACCACAAGCGGCGGGTAAATGCTGTTGCCAACAGCGCTGGCTGCAATATTTGATGAATATTTTGAGAATTATTTAAGCTGATAGTCAAGGATGCTGTGTTTTGCTGTGCAATTGCCATTTTTACTACCTTTTACGGCTAAATATCAAATACGGTATTTCGATAGAGTTAGTGATGTATATTAAATATCGCATAGCTTGAGGCAACAAGCAAGTTTTCAGCAAAGTATTTACATTGCCCCGTTTCTTCTTGATGATGTGTCACGCTGGTAATGAAGAATTTAATGCCTTATTTCAAGTCCCAGCGAGAATGTCTAATCAAGATTGGTTATCAAATTTGCGAAAAAACAGAGCGATCGCCGTTATCCGTGCCTCAAAAATAGAATTAGGAGAGCAGATGGCAATGGCGGTAGCATCTGGGGGAATGCAGCTAATAGAGATTACCTGGAATAGCGATCGCGCCGCAGAATTGATCGCTAAATTACGCATGAAATTACCTGATTGTCTGATTGGGACAGGTACATTATTCAACGTGCAGCAGTTACAAGATGCGATCGCCGCTGGATCGCAATTTTTATTTTCGCCTCATCTTGACATAGAAATGATTAACGCCGCCGTTACCAAAGATGTGCCGATTATTCCAGGGGCGCTGACTCCCACAGAAATTGTGAATGCTTGGCATCATGGCGCTAGTTGCGTGAAGGTATTTCCAGTGCAAGCCTTGGGAGGAGTCAGTTATATCAAGAGCTTACAAGCGCCGTTGGGGCATATTCCTTTAATTCCGACTGGTGGGGTAACGCTGGAAAATGCCCCAGAATTTATCCAAGCTGGGGCTGTGGCTGTGGGGTTAAGTAGTGAATTATTTCCGAAAAAGTTGGTAGCGGCAGAAAATTGGCAAGCGATCGCTCAACACACTAGTAACCTAATACAGAAATTAGCGTAACAAAATACACACTTACTGAATTTTTAGGCTACAAAGTAAAAAGGAAACAGTTCTTAAGACTCCCTCTTTCAACTGCATACATCATGAAAAGTCTGATTAATTCTCACCCCATACACCACTGGAAAAAATTGGTTATGGGTGCAGCAATATGTTTGAGTGTGATTGGTGTTGGCACAAATACAGTCACGGCCAGTTCCAAAAACGAGACAATCAAACAAAACATCCAAACTCTACAAAAATCTGACCAACGTTGGATTCAAATTAATCTCTCAACCCAAAGATTAACAGCATGGGAAGGGAGAAAATCTGTTTATGCAGTGACTATTTCCACGGGTAAACAATCCACTCCCACAAGGATTGGTAGCTTTAAGATTCAATCTAAGCATAAATCAACCCGAATGCGCGGCAGAGACTATGACGTTCCCAACGTTCCCTATGCAATGTTTTACCAAGGTAACTACGGAATTCATGGAGCCTACTGGCATAAAAAATTTGGCACACCAGTAAGTCACGGTTGCATCAACGTCGCGCCTAACCATGCTAAATGGCTATTCAATTGGGCATCGTTAGGAACACCTGTGGTCATCCACAAGTAAAAAGTAAATCACAGCAAATCAAGACATTAGTGATTCCGGCTCCGGAATCGCAACAACTAGACTTGAAGTAAGAAATATAAGAGTAGAGTACTCTAGTCAGTTTATATATTTTTGCGTAAGTCCTGTGTAACACTACAAGTGCAAATATCAAATACAGTGGTTTGCACTTTTTCAACTCACAAAGTTAAATAAATCGCCGTCAATACTCGAATAAAGTTTAGATAACTTCAGCAGCGAGAGGCAAATCAACTCTAGGCACCAAGGTATAGAAATATAGGGGTATAAGTGATGAAAACCCGGATATTCTTACTTCTTCAGACCTAGTTACAAGATCCAACCTTGGTACGTAGCTGTTTTAGTAGTCTCACTTGATACTAGCATTGGCAGATGATTAACGTAGACATTCCATAAACAACTAGAAATTATTTTGGCAATTTGGAGTGTTTATGAAAACTACAACATATCTTTCGCGTTGTTAGCAGGTGATGCAGAATGCAAACCCGAAGTAGAACTGTTGGAATTCGTCGCTCAGGAAACTTTTGTACAGGTGTCGCGCTGCTGTTAGCAACTTTTTTATCCTCAGCGCTACCAACGGCTGACCCCAATTCTGTGATAGCTACAGCCGCGTCACTCAACAACAACATTAAAATATCTGACAGTCGGGGAGTATCCCAACCTCGCCGGATTGAAATTGATTTATCCCAGCAACGCTTACGAGCTTGGGATGGCGAAAAGCTGGTTTACAACTTCCCTGTATCTACAGGTAAACGCGCTACCCCTACACCCATTGGTAGATTTCATATTCAGTCGAAGTATCGCACTAATAGAATGCGGGGTAGGGGCTACGACATTTCTGATGTTCCTTATGCAATGTATTTTTATGAAGGCTATGCGATTCATGGCGCTTATTGGCATAACCGTTTTGGCACTCCAGTCAGCCACGGTTGTGTGAATTTACCAGTAAAGCAGGCGCGGAAGTTGTTCAACTGGACGAAGCCAGGGACTGTAGTAGTGGTGAAACGGTAAAACTTAATTTTGATGATTTGATTGAGGATAGGCTGCTGGCTTATCCTCAATTACTTTTTTGTGGGATTTATAACTTACACAAAAAACCTCTCAAACTGCTTTTCTCTGTGAACTCTGCGCCTCTGCGGTTGATTAATCCCTTAAGTCAAATGATTGCAGCGCCAAAAGTTCTAAAATGACTCCATTAGTCCAGCCAAAACCTATTTCATTAGAACTGTAACCAAAGCAAATCTCGTCAGAAACTTGTGCAGAACATCGCTCAACGTCATATTTTTCGACAAAAAAACCACATCTGGTAAATTCTTTAATCGCCATAGTGAGGAATTTATCAGCAATGTCATTGGCCTCTAAATGATATCCATAACGGTGCAGTCCTTGGACAGCAATCAATGTTAGTGGCCCCCAGCCAAAAGGCGCATCCCATTGATTTCCTGTAATGTGGGTACTGGTGAAAATTCCCCCAGGTGCGGCGAATAAAGTCAAATTTTTGACAATCTTTTGGGCTTGGGTAGGAGAAGCCAGTCCTGTCCACAGCGGATAAAAAGTAGTGGCAAACTCATAATGACGACGTTGGTCACTGTGGAAGTGATAGTCTAGGTAAAGCCCTTGGTCTTCATCCCATAAGTATTGATTGATACGCTCACGCCGGAGATTAGCGCGATCGCTCCATTGTTGTCCAAGTTCGGGATTTCCTAAAATCTCGTGAATTTGCGCCAAGTCTTGTTCCATTTGATAAAGCAGACTGTTTAAGCACACTGGCGCATAGTGAATGATATCAACACTAAAGGGGCCAAAGCGGTTGGTGATATCAAAACCAGACTCGCGCATGGAGCGATCGCCTTTGTAAAATAAGTCTGTTAGTTCGTCTTTTTCTCGGTCATAATACAGACTCACATCATAGTCATCAATCTCAAATTGTTGATAATATTCCTTGACGCGTTCGTAGTGGCTGCGTCCGGCTTCATCTAGTTCTGAGAACAAAACTTCTGGTGCGGGCCCTTCGCCTAAAGCATAATACCGAGACAAGCCTGTTGCCGAATTGAGATGGGGCGGGACTACCCAGTAGTAATAAAATTGTTCTAATAATGGCAGAGTTGATTTTAACCATGCTTGGTCTTGGGTGTGTTGGAATAATGCCAGCACCATCATACTCAGGACGGGGGGTTGCGATCGCGTCAGCATATAGGTACGGTTGGCATTGAGGATAGTACCGTAATGCTGGACTTGATAAAGTAGTTGATCAACTTGGCTTTGGGCTAGTTCCCATTCTTCATCCCGCAGTAAACCGAGCAAGATAAAATAGCTATCCCAGCCATACATTTCGTTAAAACGCCCGCCAGGAACAACATAAGCGCCAGGGAGATATAACAACCCGTGTTCTTCGATGGCTTCAACTTCGCTAGGTAAGGTGCGAATTTCTATTTGCTGCATTTCTTGGGTAGACAGCGATCGCTCTAATACAGACTTGACTGTATTACAGTCTTCTTGGGGGGAGATGTAAACTAACCACGGGGTGTTGGGTTTGTGTTCTAGTTTGGTGTCTTGGGCTGATTCTAGTAAGTGTTGGTGGGAACGGGTGAGGGTTTTCCAGGTTTGTTTGATGTAGGTGCGGACGCTGGTTATTGGGGGGCTGGTGAGTTTTTGGGTCATGTTTTTTAACGCAAAGGTTGGCGCGGAGGTACGCGGAGAGGGGGAAAGAGAGATTTTTTGATTACTTTGGTTGTATAAGTTACTCAGAAACTAGTAAAGCTACGGGGAGGTGGGAGAGGGCGGTGGCGATGGGTAGGGTGTCTTCTGTGTGGAGGGTTTGCTGGGTGAGGAGGTTTTGCCAAGTTTTGCTAGGGAGTTTTAGGTGTGTATCTTGCCATACCGACTCGCCTAGTGGGGTTTGTCCGGGTTGGATGAGGGTGGTGAGGAAACGGGGGATAATGGCGATCGCAGTTTGATTGTGATGTTGTCTGGCAAAGGCAATGATATGGTTGGCGTGGGTTCCGTGGATTTCTATTGGTTGGTATTCGCCGTTTTGGAACAATGAGAGATATTTGATTCTGGCGGTGAGTGCTTGTAGTGTTAGAAACAGTTTGATTCTCCCGTCAGTTTTATTGGTGAGGAGTTCTGCAATTAAGCTGAGAATATCGGTTTTGATTTGCTCTTGGATGGTACTCAAGTAAGTACGTCGTAATTCAAAATCTACGGGACGGCGGTTATCTGGATCAACTAAGCTTAAATCCCAGAGTTCTGTTCCTTGGTAGAAGTCGGGGACACCAGGTGCAGTAATTTTAAGGAGAGTTTGAGAGAGGGAGTTAAATATGCCATATTCGGCAATTTTTTGTTGAAAAGGGCGGAACCTTTCGAGAAATTGCGGTGATAAGTTGGTGTCAAGAACTTTCTGGATGAAGGTGGTACAGGCTGCTTCATATTCATCATCAGGACGCAACCATGCAGTGTGAACTTTTGCTTCCCGGATGGCTTTAATCATATATTCTTGCACCCGTTCCACAAAAGAGGCTTGTTCGTGTTCCGCAAAAGGAAGTGCGCCGACTAGGGTTTGATAGAGAAAATATTCATCGTTGCGATCGACAAGGTTACGATGTTGTTGATTGAGTTCACTCCATCTATTTACTTGTTGTTCCCATTCTTGGGGAATTTCTGACAATACATTTAACCTCGCTCTGACATCTTCGCCGCGCTTGGTATCATGGGTAGCTGTGGCGTTCATGGTGTGAGGCCAGTTTGCTTGATGCTGTTGATTAAAGTGATGAAATTGCTCGATCGTAATTCCAAAATGACTAGGGTTCCCTCCGACTTCGTTGAGCGAAATTAGTCGGTTATAAACATATAAAGTAGTATCTTCCACACCTTTAGCCATGAGGGGGCCTGTGTATTGCTGCATCCGCAAGACAAAATAGATCCACTGTTCTTTTTCTGTTTGGCTGAGAGATTCATCAAACTGCAACAGCATAACTTTTTCTAAAAAGTTCATTTCATGCTGTAACAGAGGTACTTGTTTTTTCGCCTTGTTAATTACTTGTTGAATACAGGCTTTATCACTATCTGGGATTGTATCGGGAGTGATATAAGTACGATAGACGGGGAATAACATCAGAACTTCGGCGATCGCTCGTTTCAATCCATTCAATGTAAAATCATTACCATAGCGGTATTTGCTGGCAATATTCTTCAGTAAGTTGGCTAAATTATCCACGTCACCCGCTAAATTCTTTTCGAGAATTAGATGTTTTTTCTCTTGCACAAGTGAGGAATAATTAAAGCGTGAACCAATAAAAGAACTATATATCTTATCAAATGATCTTTCATTTTGAACTTGACAAAATACACCATTGACGTAATTCAAAAAATCATATCCTGATGTACCTTGAATCTGCCAATAATTGGGTAAATCTTCTGTTAGTTCTAAAATCTTCTCGACGGTAATATAAACATCGCCCATTTTTTCCCGCAGCCGTTCTAAATACTGCGTCGGGTTATATAGTCCATCAATATGATCAATTCTTAACCCAGTAAATACACCCTCTTCTACCAATTTATGAATTAAACTATGAGTATTGTTAAACACGCGCATTTCTTCAACTTTCACCGAAATAAGTTCGTTAACAGTAAAGAAACGGCGATAGTTCATTTCCTCCGCGCCAACTTTCCAGAAAGCGAGACGATAAAACTGGTCGTTGAGTAAGTCATCCAGTAAGTTAAAACTTTCAGAATTACCTGGTTCTCCATTAAAGATTTTCAGATTTTCGGTAATGAATTCTCGGATATCATCATTACTGTTATACAGTTCCCAAATCAAACCTTTAATAAAAGCAATTTGGTCTTGACACTGCTTCCCTGCAACTTCCGAGGGAACACTTTTGAGAATATAGAGAATACCTAAAAGTTTAATAAAATCAGGATGATTTCTGCCTAATGTGCGGGTGAGTTTCCCTAAATTATAACTAATAAACTTAGTATAAGACTCTAAACGCAAAGGTAATTTTAAACTGTAATAGTTAACAGTTAAACCATTCTGCCCATATTGCAGTTGAATATCTCCCTTTTCCAGAGCTTCACCATAAAAATCTCCCAACAAAGGTGCAAGGATTCGCTCTTGACTATTAGCAAATGGAGAATTCCAACAAACATCAAAATAATCAGTATAGCTAGAATCTGCACCATGCTCCAACACATCCATTAAATAGGGATTTTCGCTACTATAAGCATTATGATTCGGCACAATATCCTGTAGCCAACCCATCCCCAAAGATTGTAATTTCGCCACTAAATTAGCAAAATCTTCCGTAGTTCCCAATTGCGGATTTAACTGCGTAGCGTCTACCACATCATAACCATGTGTACTATCAGTCCTCGCCTTAAAAATCGGCGAAGCATATAAATCAGAAATACCTAAATCTGATAAATAAGATGCGATCGCTCTAGCATCATCAAACCCAAACTGGGGTGTAAACTGAATCCTATAAGTTGCCTTCGGTATCCGCATAAAATTCCACTTGTGATAAATAAACTCAAAAAAACTCCGCGCCTACCTCAGCGCACCTCTGCGTTAAAAACCTTCTAAACCTCCACCTCATACAAAACCAAACTTGTGAGTTGTAATCTAACTTTTTCCCCCACAGATAGTTTGTCAGAGGCTTGAGAACTGTCTGCTGAGTCCAATAACTTCCGCGCATTCTTCTGAATAGGTAAACTCACCTCCACTAACGACGAATTAAAATTCATCGCCAATATCACTTCCTTCGACTCACCCCAACGCCTCACCACAACTATCTTTTTCTCCTCATCACTCGTTGCGGCGATACTGTCGCGGTCATAATTCAACAACGCCGGATGAGTTTTGCGTAAATGAATTAACTTACGATACCAATCCCATAAAACCTTGTGCTGTCCTTGGTGGCGTAATTCCCAGTTCAATTTACATTGCAAAAAAGTTTCCGCAGATTCCGGGTCTGGTGGGTCTTCAGCATAGTGGAACGCCTCAAACTCTTGTTTGCGTCCAGCACGCACAGCTTGAATCAAATCGGGGTCGGAGTGGCTGACAAAGTACATAAAAGGTGCAGTTTCGCCGTATTCTTCACCCATAAAGAGTAATGGTAAATAGGGTGATAACAACACCGCACCAGCCGCTAACTTCAAACCAGCAAAGGAAATTCGCTGACTTAAGCGTTCCCCCTTCATTTGATTACCGATTTGGTCATGATTTTGAATACAGACAGAAAACTGAGATAATGGGCGATCGCGACAAGATATCCCATGAAACCGTTTACGGTGTGGCGCATACCGCCAATCGTAGACAAAAGTATCTTGATAAGCTTTAGCTAAATCTGCACATTTACCGAAGTCTTGATAATAACCTTGGCGATCGCCTGTTAACAATGTGTGCAAGGAGTGATGAAAGTCATCACTCCACTGTGCGTCAATTCCATAGCCACCCAATTCTGATGGACGGATGATTTGGGGATTATTCAGGTCACTTTCCGCAATTAAATGACGTTTCCATGTCTCCCCACGAGAGAAATTATGTACAACTTCCGCCAGTTCTCCCAAAAAATGCTTTGCACCCAAATCATAAATTGCTTGAATCGCATCTAGTCGCAAAGCATCTATGTGAAAGTCTCTCAACCAATACAAAGCATTTTCAATAAAATAATTGCGTACACCTTGACTATGAGCATCATCGAAATTCATCGCGTTGCCCCAAGGTGTCTTATATGTTTTCGTAAAATAGGGCGCAAATTGACCCATATAATTACCTTCTGGGCCAAAGTGGTTATAAACCACATCCAACACCACAGCAATTCCATTGGCGTGACAAGCATTCACAAACTGCTTTAAATCCGCTGGACTACCGTAAGAATTCTGTACTGCATAAGGATAAACGCCATCATATCCCCAGTTACGGTATGCTAAATCAGGCTGAATATGAGTATCGCCGGGAAATTGAGCGATCGGCATAATTTCGATCGCATTGATTCCTAATTCCCGCAGTTCCGGTAGACAGGGAATAATCGCTGCAAAAGTTCCTTCTGGCGTGAATGTCCCTACATGGAGTTCATAGAAAATCATCGCTTCCAAAGGAACACCAGCCCAAGTTGTATCTGTCCACTCAAATTGATGATCGATAACTTGAGAAGCACCGTGAACACCCTGGGGTTGAAACTGCGAAGCTGGGTCAGCAAAGGCTTCTAGGTCATTTAATCTATATCGATAAAGTGTATCTGGATACACATCATTTACTTTTATCTGCCAGTATCCTTCTGCTTGCGGTTTCAGCGGAATTAACTGTGGCTCTGGCGTTAAAATTTCTACTGCAATACTGTTTAATATGGGAGACCAAACAGTAAACTCACACTCTCCGTTACCTAAGTAGTGAGCGCCAATTTTCACACAGTATCCTCCCTTTAAATAATGTTATGGATGAATGTTTGCTAATTGCAAATGTCATCAAATACACACTTTTTAGTCATTTTCCAGATAGCATCATGGTCTGTTTCTCAGTTATTTCACCAGTGCCAAAAGACAGATTTATGAGTAAGCATTTCTTGGCAAATAAAAAGACCAGCCTCCCACAGCTGGTCTATCAAATGTTTTTTCGCGTTGTCTTCTCAATAGAGTTAAAACCCGATTGCGCGTTCCCAAAAATGCAACGGGCAACTTTTCTTAACAATATTGTAACAGCCAACACAGTTTTTTCTTAAAAATTTACTAAAAAAAGATAAAACCATTTCGGATTTACTTCCATCTTTGAGAATATTTCACCAAACCGCAGGAGATAGGGGAAAACGGGATATGAGGGTATGGGTTATATGCAAGATATGTGAGAACTATTAACTATTGACCCTTGACTAACTGCGGTTTCCCCCAAAGAATACGCTCTTGTTTGTAAATCGCAATTCCTGGTTTGGCTCCTTTGGGTTTGTAAACGTGCTTTGGTTGAGTATAGACTACTGGTACTTGGTCACTTTGTCGGGCGCGACTGTAGTAAGCAGCGAGGTTAGCCGCAAATTGCA
This sequence comes from Nostoc sp. PCC 7107, assembly GCF_000316625.1. Classification (GTDB taxonomy): domain Bacteria; phylum Cyanobacteriota; class Cyanobacteriia; order Cyanobacteriales; family Nostocaceae; genus Nostoc_B. The sequence goes on from NC_019676.1 coordinate 1,314,591, forward strand.
GGTCATCTTTGTCGGGAACAGTCCCCGGTTCTAAACGCATGAGGAGATGGCTTCCGGGAATTTCTTGGGCGTGAAACCATAAGTCATAATCTCCGGCTATGCGAAAAGTTAATTGGTCATTTTGCCCATTATTCCGGCCAATTAAGATTTCTACGCCGTTAGGGGTGCGATAACGACGGAAGTTAGTGATAGCAGTTTCGTTAGTACTACGATTACGATATCCTGGGTCTTCTAAATATTTTTGTCCAACTAGCTCATCGCGGATTTCTTCTAAAGCTTGCAAGTCTTCGGCTGTTTCGTAGTTTTCGATTTGCGCGATCGCAGCTTCTACTTGTTCTAAATAATCAATTTCTGACTGTACTTCCAATAATAGCGGTTCCACCGCAGAACGAGCGCGTTTGAGTTTTTGGTGCTGCTTGTAAAAATATTGAGCATTCTGCACACCGTTTTTATCAGGTTGGAGTGCGATCGCTACTGGTTCCCCTGTCTCAAAATCAGCTAAAATGATTTCTTTCATTCCTGGTTCCCAGTTTTGCAAGTTAGCCATCAACAAATCTGCTTTTTGGCGATAATCATCAGCTTGATCTGATTGCTGCAACCGGGTTGTAAAGGCTTGCGCTTTAACTTTTAACTTTGCCAGAATGTTGTTTAATTTCTGACTCAGTTGATGGCGCAGTTGGCTAAATACCTGTTGATTTAGTTGGTCAGTATAATACTTATTCAGTAAGGCTTGGGTATCTTTGACTGGTGCAACAGCACCCCAACCCATCACGGTGTAACCCGTTGCTGTCCAAGCTGGGTGGAATTTACCTAAATCTAAAGCTTGCAACCATTCTTGCCAACGTTGAAACAGTTTTTGCCAATCTTCAGAACTAAGTTGATCAGTTGTAGTTTCTGGTGCAATATTCGCCGCCAACAGCAGAGAATCTACCAGCGCCGCACTTAAACCGCTATAACTTTTGATTATTTGACGCTTAATTGCACCGGGAACCAAGCTCACCCTTTCTTGCCAACGTGCAGGAGATTCGCTCAAACTGGGAACTGGCCCAGTCAGTTTGGGTGGAAATTCGTAAAGCTGTCCAGTTTGAATCGGCCTGACACTCGATTGTTGCTCACTAACTTGATGGGCAGCTGTAATGATGAAATTATTAGCATCAGTGAGAATAGCATTACTGTATTTGCCCATAATTTCCACATACAAGTGATATAGGGCAGATTCTCCCGGACGACGAGCAAATTGTAAATCAATCGCCCTCTCCCAAGGAGCGATCGCTTCAATACCGATTAGAGCCAAACCACCCAATTGGTGTACTAATTGCTGGCTGAAAGTAAAAGTATCCGGCGATCGCGGCGGCGGATCACCAATACAAATCCGTGCAGCTTGGGGATGCCAAGAAACTTCCAGCCAGCCCCGTTGTTTGAGGGTGCGTAAGGCGATAGAAATAGTGTAGCGATCGCGCTGATAAACTTGTTCTAAACGCGATGGCAGCCAGTAAGCGCGTAGTTCGCTACAAGCAGATTTAAGGGTCGTAAAGTCAACTGGTTGCACAACAAAAAGTCCGATGCTCAGTATATGCTATCTTGTCTATAGGGTTCCTACGGGATTTTTGTTAAAATTCCGTACTGCGGCCAAAGTTTTTCCTGTTCCCTGTTGCCTTCCGAGAAAATAATTTCAGGAACCAAATCAGATTGCTATAGCTCTGCTTGGCACAACATGAAAAATATGAAATACTCCATATCCTCCCGCCTAGTTATGGCTACATTGGTGGCTACAGGAGCATTGTTATCCATCACTCCAGTCAATGCTCAACAGACCCCAGAAACTGTAGCTAATGGAATATACCATCCCAGAGAGTCCAGATTTTTCCGCGAGGGAAGAGAAAAATTTGAAAGAGAAATCGGATTTTTGCAAAAAGATAGTATTTCTTCTCTAGAGGGTATCCTCAAAATTACTCCACAACCAACACCCATCATCAAGCAGCCACTTCTTGAAAATCCTCAATATTTACCGAATAACAAAGCTCTACCATCAGATTAATCAGAGAATCATCCAGTGGAAGATGATTAGTCAGAAATGAATGACAAAAAGCTGCGATCGCAGCTTTTTGCTTATTACAGGTCATATACTAAGGAGAATAAAAATAATTCAGTATAAACGAAAATAACTATTGAGGGCAATAAATTATGATTCAAGCTTTAAATAAACTAGTAACCTTTGAAGATTTTGCAGCTTGGCGACCGGAAGGTGGAAGATACGAATTACATAATGGCATTATTATTGAAATGGCACAACCAGTTGGAGACCATGAAGATGTTGTTGGTTTTTTAGCACTAGAAATATCTGCCGAAATCAAGCGTCTAAATCTACCTTATTACATTCCAAAAACTGTATTAGTCAAACCACTTGAATGTGAATCAGCTTATTCACCAGACATATTAATAATCAATCGAGCAAATTTAGTAAATGAGCCTCTATGGAAAAATAAATCAACTGTATCTCAATCTGCATCTATTCCATTAGTTATTGAAGTTGTTAGTAGTAACTGGCGGGATGACTACTACAAAAAATTAGCTGATTATGAAGCTATAGGCATTCTTGAATATTGGATTATAGATTACGCAGCTTGTGGTGCTAGAAAGTTTATTGGTAATCCTAAAGTACCTACTATATCTATTTATCAACTAATCGATGGTGAGTACCAAGTTACTCAATTTAGAGGCGATGCCCATATTGTCTCATCCACTTTCCCCGAATTGAATTTAACCGCCAGACAGATTTTGCAAGCTGGCGGTCTGCCAACGTAGCCAAAACCGCACATCTAGCAGAATAGCAGAGGCTCTTCAAATCAAGAGACTGAATGCTATTTTGAGCATTCAGTCTCTTGACTTTTGAATTGAGCTTAGTTTCTGTTCAACAATTAGGGTGCAGAAAGTGGGTTATATTGCTGCTTTTTTAACAGCTTACCGCTTAGGCGCACTCAAACCACGACGCTCCAGAATTTGCCGCACCTCTGGGCTGGGGGTGTAGTTATAGCCGTAAGAAGAATTTTCCGAATCATCCATAACTTGAGGTGTGAGTAACACAATTACCTCATTACGCTGATTATTTTTGTTTGTTCTTCTAAACAGTGAACCAATTAGCGGTAAATCTCCCAAAATAGGGATTTTAGAAACGGTTACTCGGTCTTGGTCTTGAATAATCCCTGAAAGAATTAGTGTCTGACCATCACGTAACCGAATTAAGCCAGAATTGAGCGATCGCTCCGATACTAAGAATATACTTTGAGTATTACCGCCTCCGAGATTAATTTCTGCTGAAGATTGGGGGGCTTTTACAATTGGAGCTACTGATAATGACACAAAACCATTGTCATCAATTCTGTCAACTTTGACAGCTAATGTGAGTCCCACACTTGTTTTCTCGGCGGTCACTGTTTGTATAGCAGTATCACTACCACGAGTTATTTCATTCTTAACGTTTCCTACTACTTCTTGAGTCAGGTTAACATTAGCGGTTTGACCTTCTTGCACAATTAATGTTGGGTCTGTCAAAATCTTGGCATTACCACTTGTCACCTGAGCTTGCAAACTAGCAAGAAAACGTTTGGGGAATTGAAATAAAGTTGGCAAAGAGGTAGTAGCTGTACCAAGAGCGCCTTGTGAAACCGTCGATGTACCATCAGCGTTTCTTGTAATGATAGTATCTGTTGCTGAAGTAATATTGGAAAACCCTGGTTGTAAAGGGTCTCCAGTAGGCGCAACAGGTTGATAGAAGGTAGCAGATCCTGAATTAGCTACTCTAGTGATGTTACCATTTGCGTCTACTACTACAGTACCTGGGCTAGTTCCTGGAATAGATACAGTATTATTTGGATCTAAGAAAGGCGATCCTTGAATTGGGTTTGTAATGACTGGTGTACTAGTTACACTGCTGCTTGCTTCAGCACTAGTAGCTGGTCGAGAACCCCCAAAATTCAAAGATGCAGCACCGCCATCATTCACAAAAAAGTTATTGCCAACACCAAAAGAAAAACTGGTGTTAGTGTTGTGGGTGTTTAAAAGGTTAACATCAACAATTTTGACGTTAACTGCTACTTGACGGCGACGAATATCAAGCTGTGTAAGCTGAGAAATGGCTATATCAATCTGTTTGGTAGGGCCAATCAAGGTTATAGAATTTGTCCGTTCATCACCTAATGCCTGCAAACCTCGTAATAAAGGTGTTGTGTATTTAGAATCATCAAGAGTGAGACGTTCAATTCTTGTTTCTGTTGTTGTCTGACTTTGAGTGACTGGGTTAGCTCCAGCACCCACAGGTACAGCAGTCACATTGGTTACTTGTCTTTCTCTGGTAACTGCACTTTCAGCCCCCATTCCAACTAAAAAGTTCAACGCCACTCCTACATTTACCTGATTTAGTCGCAAGCTACGCACAACAACATCACGAGTTGAATTAGGTAACTTAGTCCCAACAAAAACTGTACGACCATTGCGGTTAGCTTCTAAACCACTTAAACGCAAGACATAGTTAAACACATCTTGTACAGGCTCGTTCTCTATATCTAAAGAGATTGTTTGAGAGCCGGTGGTAGTAGGAGCAGCACCTTGCTGGCCTCCAGCAGGATCACCACTGATATAAGCCAAATTGAGGTTAGCTGCACGCGCCAAAAGCGATAATACTTCCCGTACTGGTGCATCTCGCAGCACCAACCGAGGAACACGTTCTTGGGTTCCTAAATCAATCACACTCGGAGAAGCATCTGTAGCCGAAACCGCAATATCTCCTACTGGTGGAGCAACGGCTCTAGGCAAAAAAGGAGGGGCTTGGTTTACCGGTTGACCAGGGCCAGCGGCTTGAGCAGGTCTGCTATCAATACTAATTTCCGGGTTAGGAACAAGAACATCTGGCTTTTGATTTGGTTGCACTGAAACCGGAACATTTGCAGACGGCGCTGATGCGGTGGTTCCTGTTGATGGGGTAAAGCCAAGGGTGAGTCTGTCATCTTTTCGTACCACTGGTTGGCTACCTGGTGCATCGTTGTCACCAGTTACTATCACCCGAATGCTATTAGCGTCTAGTTGAACAACTTCAACAGAAGCAATTCCCGATGTGGGTTTATCTTGACGGAAGTTACCCCTTTGTGGTAAACGTAGTTGAGCATTAATAATATCAGAAACTAAAGTTTTACCTCTTTTAGTCGTAAAAACCTGTGGGCGAGAACCTAAAGATGTCTTTAGAACAACATCAATGCCACCATCAACAGCATTTAACTTGACATCATTAATTTGCGTTACCTGCGCCCACCCCGGTTGAGCTGCCAAAAATGTCAAAGCAGCACCCAATATTAAACTATTACCGTGAAGCTGTTTCACAGTTCATTCCTCACTTTATAAACATTTTTAAGCAACACTTGTTGAGAAAAAGCAGCCCTATTAGCTCTAAAACTCTTCTTTTTTTCTACTCAGCACTCAGTACTATTGTTTAGGCGGCGCTTTAGGAGCAGCCGCAGCTAGTTCTTCTGTCGTAAGCGGTATTAAAGCCTGTAATTGGAAAGATGTAGTAATTGGCGGAGGCCCTACTTGACGTACGACTTTGCCTGATTGGGTATTAGCTTGTACTGGAGCTAAGACTGACTGATAATCTCTAACTATTAACAAAGGCTGTAAACGCTCTATATTTCGCAGAATAGATTGAGTTTGCTCATAAGTGCCAACAAATTCGACATTTATGCTTATGCGTTTCAGTTTGTTATCGACGGCTACACCCAAAGAGCCATCTGTAATCGGTTCTGCTTTATTAGTAGTTGGTGCAAACTTTTGGAGTTTGGCTTTAACAGCATTAGGTGGAACTTGAGCATTACCAGACTCAACCAATCGATTTAAATCTAGTAGCAAAGTATCTAAAGTTTTTTCGTTAGAAAACAAGCCTAAAACTTGAATTTTTTGTTGTTTTGCATCAGCCAAGTCTTTTTTTACTTGGTCGATTTGTTTGAGGGTGGCTTTTTTCTGGTCAATTTGTCCTTGTAGTTCTCCAGTTTTTGCTTGCTGCTGTTGATAGTTTTCCCATGCTGGCATTACCATGTTGAGCAGTATAAATAAAGCTCCAAACAGCCCTACTACCCCCGCGATCATGCCAATAATTTGGGGAGTGAAGCTAATACCAAAAACTACAGGGTAGGGCGATGCACCTGAATCAAATTCTTCGCCCTGATCGGCGAAATTCAAATCTTCACTCAGCGTCATTTCGGGATGACTCCTGTTTGTTGCATAGTGCGAATTCTAGCGACTAGTCCTATCGTGCCTTTTTGTTCTAACTCCCGGACTAATTCGGAAGCTGGAACATCACTTAAACTCGATTGGATTGTGTATTTAACTATTTGCGGCGGTTTGATGGGAACTTTAGATGTATTTGTAGTTGGTGGTAGCGGTGCATCTATTAAGCTTGCAGTGGTAATTCTGCTGTCTGAAGCTTTCAAAAATTGAGACTGTTGCAGACTCAATAAGAAGTCGTTGACATCGTTAAAAGACCGAGCTACTCCGGTGATTTCGATACCACCAGCCGGATTGCTTGGCGGTTGGCCTTCAGCGGCTGGAGTGGGTAGAAGTTGTTTGACGTTCTCGATTTGGACTGGGCCGGGAATGCGATCGCGCAAATCTTGTAACATTGCTGACCAAGGCCGAATTTGGTCAAATACAGTTACTAAACTTTGGGTTTCCCCTTTAACTGCATTCGTTTCTTCCTTGATTTTGTTAACATTTCCTATTTCTGTATCTAATTTAGTGACTTCTTGCTGTAACTGTGCTATGTTCTGCTCTAGTTCACCATTTTTACTTTGCAGTATCCACCAACCAGCCCCTGCAAAAATCGGTAAACATAAACCCAAGCCAACTCCTAAAAAAATAGGTTTACGATCTCCTGCTGGAAGTTTTCGACCCCCTTTTTTGTCACTCTTATTTTGATAAATCGGGCGGTCTTTGAGAAAGTTAACATCTAAACTGTACATTCTGTCATACCTCCCGCATTCCGAGGCCAAGTACAATCGCTAAAGCAGAGCGTTGTAAAGTTGGATATTTTTGTTCATCAACTTGCAAAGATAACGCCCCAACCGGGTCTATTTGGGTCGTTGGCAAACTCAAGCGTTGTGTAAAAAACTCATCTAGCTGTTGCAGACCGCCACCTGGCCCAGCCAAAATAAGCTGCGCTATTTCTAAGTTTTCACTCTGATTCAAGTAAAAATCGATAGAACGGCGCAGTTCATCTGTGAGTTCCCCCAAAACTCTCATCATCGCCGCCATACCAGGGTTAATTCCTGTAACCCCAGTTTGCCCACCATCCATAGGGGTCGCAGGAATAGTCATTTCCTGTAAAAGTTCCATATCTCGTGATGTGGGTAAACTCATAGCCCTTGCTAAGGCTTCTTGCATTTGATAAGTGCCAATTGGCACTGTCCGTGAAAATTGTGGGACTCCATTCACGATGATGGCTATTTCTGTACTATCAAACTCAATGTCAACAAGTACAGCCGCTTCCTGTGGGCCAAATTGCCGCAGTTGTTCACGGATTGTCCGAATCAGCGCAAAACTGTTAATCTCTAAAACATCGATTTGCAATCCTGCCTGCTCAAACGTACTCAGATATGTATCTGTCACTTCCTTGCGAGTAGCAACTAACAATACTTGTACTTTTTCAATGCCATCCTCATCTACAAAATACCCAAGTTTTTGATAATCTACATCAGCCTCCTCACGGGGATATGGTAAATACAAACCAGCTTCATGATTTAACACCATGTCCCGTAATTCTTTGTCATCTAACTCAGCTGGCACTGGGATAAGACGTACGATAGAATCTCGTCCAGGTACACCGGTAGCAACACGAGAAGCCTTGATTTTGCTTTCAGCCAAGCCTTGCTGAATGATTTGCGCCATTGTTGGGGGGTCAGTAATTTGACCATCTGTCACCACACCTTCGGGAACTGGTATAGATGTCAAAGATTCTAGTTTTAAGCCTTGGCGCATCTTGCGTAACTGAACGATATTTACCCGTTCTGAAGCAAGTTCGATGCCAACCCCTTTATTAGATTTGCCAAACAGACTATTGAAGCTTTTCACCACAGTTCCGCCGGACTACTAAATTGGAAATTTAAATTGTCAACGCAGTATATTGCGTCTTTACGGGTAATTGATTTAGCCTATAATCTCGTTAATTCTCCATAAGCTTTTCATTTCTATCAAGGGTGAAAATACTGGTAAAATGATTCGATTGCAAAAATTCAAACAACTAACAGCTTGGGCAATAATTGGTTTATTGACCAGTTGGATTGTCAGTTGCAGCACAGGTAACGTCGGCACAAGTCCAAAACAAGGTACAACGGAAGTAGCCAATATTGAGTTTTGGACAATGCAACTCCAACCTCAATTTACTGACTACTTTAAAACTTTGATTTCTAATTTTGAGTCACAAAATCCCGGTGTAAAAATTAACTGGGTTGATGTGCCTTGGTCTGCTATGGAGAACAAAATTTTAACAGCTGTCTCCGCAAAAACGCCACCTGATGTTGTTAACCTCAATCCAGATTTTGCGTCCCAACTAGCAGGACGAAATGCGTGGTTAGACTTAGATACCACAATTCCCCAAGATGTGCGTTCTGCATATTTACCTAATATTTGGAAAGCCAGTACACTTAATGGCAAAAGTTTTGGAATTCCCTGGTATCTCACAACACGGTTAACTATTTATAACACTGATTTATTGAAACAGGCAGATATCAGTAAACCACCGGGTACATACACAGAATTAGCAGAGGTAGCACAACAAATTAAAAATAAAACTGGTAAATATGCCTTTTTTATCACTTTTGTACCGCAAGACTCCGGGGAAGTGATGGAGTCTTTGGTACAAATGGGAGTGACTTTAGTCGATGCTGAAGGTAAAGCAGCTTTTAATTCACCACAAGGTAAAGCTGCATTTCAGTATTGGGTTGACTTGTACAAAAAAGGACTACTACCAAAAGAAGTATTAACCCAAGGTCATCGTCATGCTATTGATTTATATCAATCTGGTGAAACTGCATTTTTAGCGTCGGGGCCGGAATTCCTCAAAACAATAGCTAATAATGCGCCAAAAATTGCTCAAGCATCAGCCATAGCACCACAAATCACTGGCGATACTGGTAAGAAAAATGTGGCGGTGATGAATGTAATTATTCCTCGCGCTACTAAACATCCTGATGCAGCTACTAAGTTTGCCTTATTTGTCACGAATGACACAAATCAATTAGCTTTTGCTAAAGCTGCGAATGTTTTACCTTCGACTACCAAAGCATTATCTGATAGTTACTTTAAAGATATGCCAGCTAATGCCTCTACAGTTGAAAAAGCCAGGGTCATTAGTGCTACACAATTACAACAAGCTGAGGTATTAACTCCAAAATTAAAAGATTTCAAGAAATTACAAAAAGCAGTTTATGACAATTTACAAGCAGCTATGTTAGGGCAGAAAACTGTAGATAAAGCTGTTGAAGATGCAGCGCAACAGTGGAATAACCGTTAACTTTGAAAGTCTCATAACCTCGATTTCTTGAAGAAGTCGGGGTTATTTTTGTTTATGCGTGATTTAATGTTGCTAAAAAATGACCAATTAAATAAAGGGAACCACACAAAACTACTAAATTATCTGTGTCAGTAAATGCTGATTCTAATGCTGAGGATAAATCACTGTATGTTTGACACAAACTTAGTTCTGGAAAAATATTATTAGCTAGATTTGCTAATTCTACGGGATTGGCTGAACTATTATCTGGTACTGGGAGTAAATATAATTTATCGCCTGTTCGGAGTAAAGCTTGAAAAATTTCGCTATGCTCTTTTGTCGAGAGCATTCCCATGATCCAAGTTACATTTTGAGTATTTAAACTATCTACATAATTGCGTAAAACTTTAGCTGCTGCGGGGTTATGTGCGCCATCAATTAATAATTGATAATTGTGCCAAGTCAGCCATTGCATTCGTCCTGGCCATTTGGTTTTTGCCATACCGTTGATTATGGCTGATTGAGAAATTTCCCATCCTTTTTGTTGGAGAATTTCTAATGTTGTTAAGGCTAAAGCTGAATTAGTTAATTGAATTTGCCCTTGTAATGGTAAAGGATATTGAAGTGTCTGATATTCTGCCCATCCGGGAGAGATTTGCAGCGCAGGTTGGGGTGTAAATATTGGGCATTGTAATTCGTCGGCACGCGATCGCACAACTTTTTCTGCATCAGCTGGCAATGAACCCATGACAACAGGACACCCAGGCTTGATAATTCCGGCTTTTTCTCTAGCAATATCGCCTACCGTTGGCCCTAATTGTTGCCAATGTTCGCGGCTAATGGAAGTAATAACTGTCACCAAGGGTTCAGAACAGACATTAGTCGCATCTAAACGGCCGCCTAACCCAACTTCTATTACTGCAATGTCAACTTGTTGCTGGGCAAAATACAACCAAGCAGCTGCGGTAATAATTTCAAACTGAGTGGGATATTCATCATCAGAGGAAACAGCCGCCTGGACTGTTTGCAAAAGTTGACTCAATTCCTCTGAAGAAATTGGCTGTTCATTGATACAAATCCGTTCTGTCCAATCAATGAGATGGGGAGAAATGTAACGCCCTGTCCGATAACCAGCTTCTGTAAGTACTGAAGAGAGATATGCACAGACAGAACCTTTACCGTTTGTACCAGCAACGTGAATCACAGAGATGCGATCGTGGGGGTTGCCCAGGTTTGCCAACAGTTTGACAATACGTGAAAGTCCCAGATTTACACCAAAATGTTGCAAGGGTTGAAGTAAAGAATCAATATTCACAAATGAAGTATGAAGTATTAAGTATGAAATGTGAAATTTTATTTTTTAACCTTCTGCCTTCTGCCTTCTGCCTTCTATCAACAAAACCGACTGCCCAGATTTACCAGAAACAGTCGGTTTAAAGGTGATAATGTAAATTTATGTTTAGGCTTCTCTGTTTAAAAAGCTTTGAACTTGTCTCAAAGCTGCTGCACCGATGTTAAACACAGCCCAGCCAGCTGCAACAGCGATAGGCGCTAAAACGATCGCTACACGAAAATCGATATCCATAATTTAGAACCCCTCTGTTAAGTAGAAATTAAAGTTTTATCAACTCTTCTCATTTTTATTTTTAGCTGAAGTGGGCATTTTTTCCCAACTTCTATGTAAAGAAAGATTAAATTTTGTCATTAGTCATTAGTTCTTCTCCCTTCCCTTATTCCATTCTCTCCTTCATGGAGCATAAAAACCCAAGTCACTACCCTTGCCAGCATGAACTAAGGCTAACTTTTTGTAACGTTCAGCGTGTTCGATTAGTTCTGCGGCTTCGGTTTCGCTCAGTTGACGTAAAACTTTACCAGGAACACCAACAACTAAAGATAAAGGCGGTACATCTTTGGTCACGACTGCGCCTGCACCGATAATACTACCACTGCCCACTCTGACACCATCTAAAACTACTGCCCCAATGCCAATCAAACTGCCGCGCTCAATATAAGCAGAATGTATCACAGCACGATGTCCTACAGTCACATGATCTTCTAAAATGGTGGGCAACCCAGGATCACCATGTAGAATGGCTCCATCTTGGATATTAGTGCATTCACCAATCTCAATCCGTTCGACATCTGCCCTAATAACTGCTCCATACCAAATACTAGCTCCTGTATGGATTTTCACAGCACCGATGACAACAGCATTGTCTGCGACGAAGGCTGCTGGAGAAAAATCAGGAGATGGCCAGTAAGAAGCAGTAGACACGATAGAATAGGAATATGGTACCCAGGAACACTGGAGAAACTCCAACCGTTAACGGGCTGGTTGCATAACCAGAATATCATGTTGTTAGGCCTCTACACTGAGGAAAACACAGTCTACAATTGTTCTAAACTGCTAATACGTTTCCGTGCAGTTACAAAACAATTCGCCCAAAGTGGAGGAGCCGAAGTGTAAAATCGAACCTAATGGTGCTAGTGAAGAAGAAATTATGTTTGTACGCACTTCATGATTAATCCAGGTTTGCAGTACCCAATATTTGGTCACGAAATTCAGTGTCCCCATTGTCGGCAAACTATTCCGGCTTTGACACTCACAGATACCTATCTTTGTCCTCGTCATGGCGCGTTTGAAGCCAACCCTACGACTGAGGAGTTAATTCATCTACAGTCAGGTCGTCATTGGCGCAGATGGAATGGGGAATGGTATAGACAACACACTCATCCTGATGGGATACGGTTTGAAATTCACGAAGCTTTAGACAAACTGTATACCCAAGGCTACCGAGCAACAAGGGTAATTATCGCCAGACGTTATCAGGAGTTGATGAGTGGCTACTTAGAACGCAGCACTCCTTGGCGTTCTGGACAGCCAGAGACGACATCGGCGCGGCTATATGGCTTACCAGTAGAATTTAGTCCCGATTCCGCAGAAGAACCGTGCTGGGAAGTGATTAATTTCGATTTGGAAAAAGAGCCGGGGGTTCCTGTCCGCTACCCTTATTTTAGGTTGTTTGAATAAGACTGAAGTATGAAGTATGAAGTATGAAATTACTTTAACTATTAAATCTGGAAATTTTTCTAGGTATAAAAAGTGAACAAGTACAAAGGATTTCTTAACTTTATCCTTCATACTTTACACTTCATACTTTTTTAAACTATGCACCACGCCTCTATCCGCACTGCGAATATTCATCGAGCGATCGCATTTTATGAGTTGTTGGGGTTTACAGTATGTGAACGCTTCACTACAGGCTATACCCTGGCTTGTTGGATGGAAGGATTAAGCAGTCGAATTGAACTGATTCAAATTCCCGAACCAAAACCAGCACCGGATGCTTTTGATGATGAGCATTATGTAGGGTATTATCATTTGTCATTTGATTTAACGGATGTTACCCCAGATTTACCTAGCTGGCTGATAGATTTAAAAACACGCTTCGCATTAGCAGCACAAAATCAGCCAGAACAATTATCACCCCTCAAAGTCCTGTTAGAACCAACACAACAGCAAATAGGCGATCGCATCTGGGAAGTGACCTTTATTGCAGACAGTGATAATTTACCTTTAGAATTTATTCGGCTTTTAGCTCAACTTGGTTAAGTTAGCTGCTATTTTTATATACTTTTATTACTAGACTAATTTTTCTTTGGTAGTGTCGCTGATTTCACTGATCCCGAAGAAAGACTAGACTATTGTGAACCGCGCTTATAAATATGTAATTTAATTTAAATACATCTACCAAAAAAATGGCTGTGTTTTTTAGAGGGTATAGATATCGTTGGTCATTATTACTGTTAAGTCTCTGGATAATTACAGTATTTTGTCTAGTTGATCAACCAGCTAACAGCAAGTATACAGCTATATTAAAATCCGAAAATATTAAAACAAAATTGATTGCAAGTCATATAAATAACTCAACTATCACAGCAAACGTGCGTAAAACAGTATTAGAAAATGGTCTGACTATTCTCACTAAAGAAGTACATACTGCACCAGTTGTGAGTGTGCAAATGTGGTACAAAGTTGGTTCACGCCACGAAACACCAGGCGTAAATGGTATTGCACATCAACTAGAACACATGATGTTCAAAGGTACAAAAGACCGTCCAGTTCAATTTGGTAAGTTATTTAGTGCTTTAGGTAGTGACTCAAACGCTTTTACTAGTTACGACCAAACAGCTTATTACAGCACAATAGAACGAGATAAACTTAAAGCATTGCTAATTCTAGAAGCAGATAGAATGCAAAATGCTCTCATTGAGCCTGAGCAACTAGCAAGTGAAAAACGGGTAGTAATATCAGAATTACAAGGCTACGAAAATAGTCCGGAATATCGCCTCAACCGTGCTGTTATGCAAGCACTATTTCCCAACCATGCTTACGGATTACCTGTTGGTGGTAACAAAGCAGATGTAGAAAAGTTCCAAGTTGAGCAAGTTCGGGAATATTATCAGAAATTTTATACTCCTGATAATGCTGTATTAGTGATTGTCGGAGATTTCCAAACTACAAAAACTCTAGAAACAGTCAAAGAAATATTTGGTAAATTACCAAAAACTCAGCACTCCTCACTCAGCACTCAGCACTCAGCACTCAGCACTCCTCACTCAGCACTCAGCACTCAGCACTCAGCACTCAGCACTCAGCACTCCTCACTCAGCACTCCCATCTTACTGAGAGAACAGGGAGCTACAGCAATGCTGCAAGTAGTTTATCCATTACCTGATTTAAATCACCCAGATATCCCTGCTTTAGAAGTGATGGATTACATTTTGACAGAGGGAAGGAATTCGCGGCTATATCAGGCTTTAGTGGAATCTGGTTTAGCTAGTGAAGTCACAGCATCTGTCTCCACCTTGCAAGATGCTGGCTGGTATGAGTTGCTAGTTACAGCAGATGATCATCAAGATTTGCAAAAGATTCAAACAGTATTAAATCGAGCGATCGCTAATTTAGCGCAAAAAGGAGTCAAGCCAGAGGAAATCACTAGGGCTAAAATGCAGCTAGAAGCTGGAGTGATTTTGAGTAATCGTGATATCACCAGCCAAGCAATGCAATTAGGTAACGATGAAATAACTGCTGGTGACTATCGTTATACTGAACGTTATTTAGCCGCTGTTAGTCAGGTGACAGGCGCAGATATTATTAATGTAGTCAACAAATACCTCAAACCAGAAACCCGTGTAGTTGGATTGTTCCAGCCAACTGCTCCAGATCCAAACGAAACTGGTAAAAAATTACACTTAAACCAAACTACAGAAAATTTAGCTGCTGCTACCTCTGCAACTGCATCCGAGTTAGATAAGTACCTACCGGCAATCGAGGAAACCACAGAGGTTGTTAAGCAAGCCTCCCACAGTGCAAATCATAAAACTTCTAACCCAGCGCTACCAGAGCAATTCACTTTAGCTAACGGTCTAAGAGTCTTACTATTACCAGATAAAAGTACTCCTACTGTGACTTTAAACGGCCATATCAAAGCCGGAACAGAATTTGATTTAGAAAATCAAGCTGGACTAGCATCTCTGGTGGCTGATAACTTAATGAGTGGGACAAAAAGCAAAAATGCCTTAACGTTGGCTAAAGCCTTAGAAGATAGAGGCGCATCGCTTGATTTCACGGCTTATCGTGAGGGTGTCAGAATTGAAGGTGATGCTTTAGCCGCAGACTTACCCATCTTGATTCAAACTTTAGCAGATGCTGTGAAAAACAGTACATTTCCCAAAAAAGAATGGGAATTGAATCGCCAGCAAGCTTTAACTGACTTAAAACAAGAACTGGATGATCCCGGAGAAGTAGCCAAAAGAATTTTTGTCCAATCAATTTACCCGAAACAACATCCCTTACATACTTTTCCCACTCAAAAGAGTCTGCAAAGAATTAAGCGTGAGGATGTGATTGCTTTTAAAGCCAAACATTATCGTCCAGATACAACAGTGCTAGTAATTGTAGGAGATTTTGCACCTATGGAAGTGCGATCGCTCATCCAAGAAGCATTAGGCGACTGGCAAGTTAGTGGTCAAGCACCAACAATACAATATCCACCAGTGAATATACTTAATAGGGGATTAAGCATAAACCCTGTGATTGTTGGTAAAGCTCAGTCTATTACTTTTATGGGTAACACAGGTATTAACCGTCAAGACCCAAGATATTACGCGGCTTTAGTATTGAATCAAATCTTGGGAGGCGATACCTTATCTAGTTACCTAGGTGCAGAAGTGCGCGATCGCCAAGGTTTAACCTATGGTATTTATAGCTACTTGCAAGCGCAAAAAAATGTCGGGACATTTTGGATAGAAATGCAAACTAGTCCTGAAGATAGTCACAAAGCGATCGCTAGTACCCGCAAACTCTTACAAGAAATTCATCAACAAGGCGTAACAGCAAATGATATTGAAACAGCCAAGAACACCTTAATTAGCACCTACAAAGTTTCCCTCGCTGACCCAGAAGAATTAGCACATACAATGCTGATGAATCAGGTACGAGGTATGGACATCACAGAACTACATTTCTTCGCTGATAAAATCAAACAAGTTACCCTTGCCCAAGTCAATCAAGCCGCCCGTGAGTTACTCCACCCAGATAAAATTGTGGTGGTGACAGCAGGGCCGACTGTTGTCGCAGATAAAAATCATCGTGAGTAATTTGAAAGGGTAAAAGTTAGAGGTTAGATAAGATTAATTGATGATTTTTATACAGGAGTCCAAAAACTAATGAAAAAATTTTTAGTAACAATATTCAGACTTCAGACTTTAGACTTCATACTTAAATTCTCTTTGATACTCAGCCTAAGTTTTATCAATTTCATTCCTTCAGCTATTGCAGAAAATGTATCTAGTGATTTGCTAAAGCAACCAGCTACAGAAATTACAGTCAGCTTAAGTAATTCTGCTAACGAACTCAAATTTGTACCAAATCACTTAGAGTTCATCGCAGGTAAACGTTACTTACTACAACTCAAAAATCCTAGTCAATTAAAGCACTACTTTACAGCTAAAGATTTCGCCGATGGCATTTGGACACAAAAGGTAGAAGCTGGCAAAGTCGAAATTAAAGGAGCTATTCACGAACTAGAATTAAAGCCAGGTGCTGAAGCTGAATGGGTTTTTGTCCCTTTAAAAACTGGAACATATAGTTTACGCTGTACCATACCAGGGCATACTGAAGCAGGGATGACAGGAGAAATTATTGTCGGTAATTTGTAATTACCTTGAAAAAATCAGTTATGAGTCACTTGTGAGATGAGGACATAAACTAATCATCAAACATAGACAACAACTGACTTTCAATTTTATTACCTGTTATAAATTAAATATAGATATAGTTTCTCAATTATCCTAGAAAAAGCACGGACTTCGTAGCGACAAAGTATCAATAATTATTATCAGCACATGAACATTTTTAGCAACTTGCTTTCTCAACCAGTTAAAATCGCACCCGCCAAAAAACAACGCCGAGGAATAGAAATTAAATCTCCGCGTGAAATTGATATTATGCGGCAATCAGCGAAAATAGTTGCAACGGTATTAAAAGAAATTTCTATACTGGTAAAACCAGGAATGACAACAGCCGACTTGGATGCTTATGCAGAAAAACGCATCCGGGAAATGGATGCAACACCCAGTTTTAAAGGATATCACGGGTTTACTGGTTCTATTTGTTCCAGTATCAACAATGAAGTGGTACATGGTATCCCCAGCCCCAAAAAAGTCATCCGTGCGGGAGATGTATTAAAAGTAGACACAGGCGCTTATTATCAAGGTTTCCACGGCGACTCTTGTATCACAATTGCTGTTGGTGAAGTCACCCTAGAAGCAGCTAACTTAATTCGCATAGCTGAAGAAGCTTTATATAAAGGTATAGAACAAGTTAAAGCTGGTGCATATCTCCTTGACTTGGCTGGAGCGATTGAAGACTATGTAAAAGCCAATGGTTATAGTGTAGTGGAAGAATTCACTGGACATGGTGTTGGTCGAAACTTGCACGAAGAACCATCAGTATTTAACTTTCGCACACGAGATATGCCAAATGTGAAATTGCGTGCGGGAATGACTTTAGCAATTGAACCAATTTTAAACGCAGGTTCTAAACACACGCGTACATTAGCTGACCGTTGGACAGCTGTAACAGTAGATAATTCCCTATCGGCTCAGTTTGAGCATACAGTTTTGGTGACAGAAACTGGTTATGAAATTTTGACCGATCGCACTAAAGTTTAGTTTCTTTATAACCATTGCTATTCATCCTAACGCCTATTTAAAAAGAAAGATGTTGGGATGAATTTTATGTTGTCTAAATCAACTATCTGGAGAATTCATCCTAGAGAGACTTAGCAGAGAAGGCAGAAATTATTTCAATCAAAAAGTAGGCATTAGCATTTGCAAACATGACAACTATCCAGTGCCAAAATTTAGCGAATCAACACCAACAACCACAAACTACTCTGCCAAACTTAGGCTTAGTTTGTATCACGGTTTCTCAACAAGTCCGCTTTAAAACAATCACACGCACACGTTACTTAAAATTCTCCCTGGCGGAACGGGAAAGGACATTACGACAACTTTATCAACATAACTTGCAGCGGTTGCATGATGCTCTTTCTTTTTGTGAGCAAAATCAAATTCGCCTCTATCGTATGACTTCTAATTTATTCCCTATGAATGATTTAGAAGACCAGATTGGCGAAAATATTTTAGAAGAAATGAGCGATGATTTGAGCAAAATCGGTCAACGAGCCTTAGCCTTGGGTATCAGAATGGTACTGCATCCGGATCAATTTGTGGTGCTGAGTTCCGATTCACCAGAAGTTGTCCAAACCAGTATTAATATATTAGCTAGACACGCGCGTGACTTAGATTTACTTGGTTTACCTCGTTCACCTTGGTCATTAATGAACATTCATGGCGGTAAATCGCAACGCGCCGAAAAGTTGGTAAAAGTTATTTCACAATTATCAGAAGCGATTAAAAGTCGCTTAACTTTAGAAAACGACGAATACGCCTATAGTGCTAGTGAAATTTTAGCAGTCTGCCAACAAGCCGAAATTCCGCTGGTATTTGACGCCCATCACCATATTTGTCACGAAAATCTAGATAGCTATGATGATCCGAGTGTAGCTACTATGTTTGAAGCGGCGCGATCGACTTGGAAAAATCCAGATTGGCAATTAGTTCATATTTCCAACGGTGAAACAGCCTTTAAAGATAGAAAACACAGTGATTTAATTACTGACATGCCCAGTATCTATCATCAAGCACCGTGGATAGAAGTGGAAGCCAAACGCAAAGAAGAAGCGATCGCCTATTTGCGTAGTTGCTGGCTTATGGGACAATAATATGTTTGTTGAGAAAATTTTGCGCCTTTCGATGAAATAATAAAGAGACTATGGCGATCGCAATCGATTTTGGAACTAGTAACACAGTCATAGCCCGTTGGAACCCCGTCACCCAACAGGCGGAAACGCTGAGTTTACCTGGGTTATCAATTCAACAAAGTCTCAATCCTCCACTGATTCCCAGCTTGGTGTATGTGGAAGAAGCTTCACAAGGTAAAGTTTTAGTAGGGCAACAAGTACGCGATCGCGGTTTAGATATCAAAGGCGAATCTCGATTTTTTCGCAGCTTCAAACGCGGTATTGGTGCAGAGATTCAAGGCTTTTTACCAGAATTAGACGGACAAACAGTCACCTTTGAACAAGTTGGACAATGGTTTCTCAATCAAGTGATTGAACAACTAGCACCTTTGGAAGGCGGCTTAGACTCCCTGATATTAACTGTACCCGTCGATAGTTTTGAAGCTTATCGCCACTGGTTAGGAACGGTTTGTCAAAGCCTCCCTGTCGAACAGGTGCGGATGTTAGATGAACCCACCGCCGCCGCCTTGGGTTATGGCTTGGCTGATCAAGAAAATCTCTTGGTGATTGATTTTGGTGGCGGTACTTTAGATTTATCTTTAGTCAGCTTGGATAAAGGCACACAAGGTAATACTAAACCTATCGGATTTTTGCTGAAGTGGGGGAATAAATCTTTAGCAGAAGACTCAAAGCAAAAAGTCAAAACAGCCCGTGTATTGGCAAAAGCTGGGCAAAATTTAGGCGGTACAGATATTGATAATTGGGTAGTTGATTACTTTGCCAAAACTCAAGAATTGGCGGTGAGTCCGTTGACAACAAGATTAGCCGAAAAAGTCAAAATTCAGCTATCAACCCAAAACCAAGCCAGTGAAGTTTATTTTGATGATGAAACATTTACTAGTTACGAATTAAATTTAGACCGTGATAACTTAGAAAATATCCTCAAAGAACACGGATTTTTTGAGCGCCTCGACGAGTCGATGACAAATCTGTTGCAGCAAGCACGCCGCCAGGGAATTGAACTCGCAGATATTAATGCAGTGTTGTTAGTTGGTGGAACTGTGCAACTACCAGCAGTGCAGACATGGGTAAAACAGTATTTTGCACCGGAAAAAATCCGTTGCGAAAAGACTTTTGAAGCGATCGCCCAAGGTGCATTACAGTTATCTCAAGGCGTGGAAATCAAAGACTTTCTCTACCACAGTTACGGGATTCGTTACTGGGATCGACGCAACCAACGCCACAGTTGGCATCCGATTATTAAATCAGGGCAAGCTTACCCGATGAATCAAGCTGTAGAGTTATTCTTAGGTGCATCTGTAGAGAATCAACCCAGCATTGAGTTAATTATTGGGGAATTAGGCGCAGATACAGGTAACACCGAAGTTTATTTTGATGGCGATCGCTTAATTACCCGCCGCCTCGATAGCGGTGAAACCACTGTTAAACCCCTGAATGATAGCGCAGGCGCGAGAACCATTGCTCAACTTACACCACCAGGATATCCGGGGAGCGATCGCGTGAAGATCCTCTTTCAAGTTGATGACCAACGCTTTCTACGCATCACCGTTGAGGATTTGTTGACAAATGACACCTTGTTGGAAAATCAACTCGTCGCCCAGTTGAGTTAAATATAGAACCCATTTGACATCTTTTAGGGTATTGAAGTAAAGTGGCGGCAAAAGCCATATCCAGAAGCCATGCCGTACTCTAGCAGCCTAACAGATGAAGAATGGGAAATTCTAGAACCCCTACTGCCGACTATATTGCCTGCGAAGAAACAGACTAGACCCTCGAACTGGACAAAAAGAGAACTCTTAGATGGCATCTTCTATCCCAATCATAATCAATAATTTCTTGAACCATGAACCAAGTAAAGTGATGTCCCATTCCAAGACCTTTATTTTCAAAATAGTCCTGATAAATAGGATTCATATCTTCTGGTAAACCACGCGGTTCTGAAACTGGAACTATTTTCTCAGTATGCCAGTGATAATAACTCAGAGAGTGATGATGATAACCAACAAGAGCAGCGTATAACTCGTATGGTGTGCCGGGATTCATGTAACATACTGGTCTGAAGGGGTGACAAAGCGGCTGAAGCCAAGAAAATAGAGGAGCGTGACCGTTTTGGGGTAAAAAAGATAGGTCAGGTATTCTCAACAAGACCTATCAAATGATAATGTTACCTAAATTCTACCAAAACTGCTTTCAAAATGTACTGACACCCGCACAGTACAAGATGCTAGAAATCTTACTAATGCTATTGCAATTTCATAAAACTGTGACAATTGAGAAACTAGCAACAGTATTTCCACAACCGATAAAATTTGAAAGTCGGAGGCGGAGTATACAAAGATTTTTACTACTACCTCAGTTGTCGATTCCATATCTGTGGTTTCCCCTGCTCAAACGATGGGTGAAAAATAGTCTGAAAAGAGGAGAGAAACGGCTAATATTTGCGATTGATAGAACACAATGGCGTTCACAAAATGTATTTGTAATTAGTTTAATAGAACAAAAAAGAGCAATACCTGTGTACTGGCTATTGTTACCTAAAAAAGGATGTAGCAATTTGGGAGAGCAGAAAAAATTAATTCGTCCACTATTGCAGTTATTTAAGGGATATCAAATGCTGGTACTGGGAGATAGAGAATTCCACAGTATAAAACTAGCAAATTGGTTACATAGCAAGGGCATTGACTTTGTATTGCGTCAGAAACAAGGTACTTATATTCGGCAAGAAAACCAATCACACCAACGCTTACAATCTTTGGGATTAACTCCTGGCATCTCGTTTTTTTGACAGGGATTCAAGCAACTAAACAGAAAGGGTTTGCCAATTTTAATCTCGCCGGATATTACAAGCGCAAATATCGTGGAGTTGTTGAGCCTGCTGGCTGGTTTTTATTAACTAACCTTGATAGTCTCAAAGATGCCATTAAAGCATTTAAGTTGCGGAGTGGTATCGAAGCCATGTTTAAAGATTGTAAAACTGGGGGGTATAATCTCGAATCTACTTATGCTGATGGTCAACGTTTGATAGCACTGATTTTATTAATTGCTATTGCCTATACTTGTGCTATTTTAGTTGGTCGTAATTCTCGCTCCTCTGGACTACAAAAATATGTTGGTCGTCTGAAGGAGTTACAACGATTGCACCGCCGACATAGTGCTTTTTGGATTGGTTTGTATGGTCAGTTATGGGTAGGGGCAATGGAATTTTGGGCTGATTTAGCTCATGAATTGATGCGCCTCAAGCCCAGTAAACTGCCATATTTTCAACAAGGTCTACGGGCTATGACTCTTATCCAGTCTGCTTTATAACTTTTTTGTCACCCCTTCAGAGCGATTGCATCAGGAAATTCACTTTTCTTTTTTCCTGATTCTGAAAATGGTGGTTTAGCTTGAAAATATTTTTGTATTAAATCACTAACGATTAGATAGTTTTGAGCCTCTATAACTTCTAGAGATGTGGTATCTATAAATTTACTAAATCTCTCTAATGTAATTTCTTGTGCATCACGTCTATCAAAAACTAATTTTTTAATATTTTCAATCTCACGATTCTCAAGTTGCCAATAATCCTTAGCCTGTTTTAAAGATTTCTCAAGTTCTCTTTGTGCGTTTTTTGTTTTTTCAGTTATGTGTGATAATACTTCTTCTTTCACTATCTCAGAAATAATCACCTTAGTAGAACTATCTCGAAATTGCTCTAATTGTTTAATTAATCCAGATTCCAGCCTCAAACCTTGAGCATCAAAAACTGAAGTGTCTAGAGTAATTGCTCCAATTTTTCCCTTTCTGATGAGACTTTTCA
Organism: Nostoc sp. PCC 7107; assembly: GCF_000316625.1. Taxonomy (GTDB): domain Bacteria; phylum Cyanobacteriota; class Cyanobacteriia; order Cyanobacteriales; family Nostocaceae; genus Nostoc_B. The sequence goes on from NC_019676.1 coordinate 1,337,314, forward strand.
GTTCTTCTAGTTCCATCTCTTTTGCTCACAACGATTCAGAAGGCTATAAGGTATTAATTATATAAATGTAATAATTTACAGCTTGCTTCGGGCAATCACTGTTCGCTTTTCAACAGCTATTGTGTTAGCGATCGCCATTTTATCTCATTTCCCGTTCAATAATTTCCTTGATAAATTTAGGAATTTCTTTTTTCAGAATGATAGCCTGTTGTTTTAATTTTTCATAAATCTCAATATCCTCTCCTTGCCACATTAAATCTATTCTCCTAATCTCTTGCATTGCGATGTGCGTGTAATTTTCTGGATACGCCCAATAACATGACAAACAAATAGATTTATCCTTAATGCTAGTCCAATTTTCACAATGCTCACATGACCAAGACTTAGCTCGATTAGCAGAACCACAAAGTAACATAAAACTTTCTGGTGCTAGTTCTGGTTCTCCATCAACTTCAAACGGAACACGATGATCAATCTGTAACTCACGCTCTTCAACTTTTTCTAAATATATAAAGCATTGACAACCACATCTCCTGATTAATTCATCTTTGATCTGTTTTGATAAGCCTGTCCTGCCAGATAAACGAGAAAACCTTACCTTACTAACATCTCCAAATCTGTAGGCAGCTATTTTTCTTCCATCACTTCCTGTTACACGGAAAGTTTCTAGAGGAATTCCATGTTCTCGAACATCTCTAGCTGCTCTTGGAGGATGATTGTAGCCGTATCTTTCCTTCAGTTCTTCCGTTGTAATAAAACCATATTGCAAAATATGATCAATAACAGCTTTTGGCCTTTTGGCAGTTACTGATTGACAAATTTGTATAAAATCATCTGGCAACTGCTGAGAATTTTCCATGCTTTTTCAAATGAGTAAGTTGTTTCGGTGCTTTGTTAATATAGCTCTCTATCCCCGTAGATTTTTCAACTAGTAAATTTGGTGACAAATATAAAGACTCTACTGTTATTTCCTCCCTCCCTAGTAGCGTTGCTTGTGACGATCTACCTACTTCGATTTCGAGCTTCTTGAGCCTTAATTCTTTAGGTAATGGAATACCAAAAGTTTTATTGCCTCGCTTGCCATCATAGCTAATGGCGAACGCTACTCCACGTTGATTTAATTGTTCAATAGCTAGAACAAAATCATCAAAATTAATTCCTGAAAAATATCTTGAATCCTTATCTCCGCACACACCCTGGTAGGGAGGATCTATATAGACAAAATCACTACTTTTCGCTTCGGCTAACACTTCCCTATAATCCAAGTATGTAAACTTACATTTACCCTTTAATAAAGCAGAAACTCCTTCTATATTTTTCCTCATCTTATTAGGCTGAGTTCCCTTTCGTCTTTTATCCGGACTTTGATTAAATAAACCGTCAGAGTTATAACGAACAGACCCTTTTACGCATCGAGCTAACAAATATAAAAAAAGCGTTGGATCATTAGTATGATTAAACTTTTCTCTAACTTCCAAGTAATGGCTGATAGAGTCAATATTTTGAGTATTCCAGATATCTGCATACGCATTTATGATTTCCTCTGGTTTTTCTACAATTAGCTCTAACAGTTCAATAAGCGGTTTATTTAAATCATTAAGCCAGAAGTTTTGAGAAATATCATTATAGGCAACAGCTATACTAACTGCGGCTGTTCCTGCAAAAGGTTCTATAAATCTCTCAACTTTGCTAGGCAAAAAATTGAGAATGTCTGATGTAAGTTTTCTCTTACTACCTTGATACTGAATTGGATGCGGTAAGCTAACCATCTCAACAAGAGAAACAATAATTTCGATTTCAATTTAGTAGTCTACCATGAGAAATAAAGTAATTTCTAAATGGATATTATTTGTTTTGAACCACGACTGAGGATTAAGACAACTAAATAATAAATTTATAAAAATTAGCAATATTGCTACTACAATGATGAAATGTGTCGAATGCTATTTCTCAAATTGTCATAGATTAAGGGATTGGTGGTGTAATCGCTAAATTAGGCTATGAAACTGAACAACTGAGAAAATTTGGGTCAAGAATCTGATCTATTGTATACGGGCATTCAGTTGGAAATATTTCTAGTGGTTTTTGCGTTTCCTTAGCAGCATCTCTACGCGCACGTCGATAGTATTTCTCCCTCCACTCTATATCTTGAATAAAACGTTGCAAACTTGGTGTATCTTCTAAACAATCTTGAATTTTATCTCGACAGTTAGAAAGTGTATTATTCCAACTTTGCGTTCTTTTCTCAGGTTGGTACTGACATTTTAGTAAGTGCATCATTAGCACTTGTAAGTAACTACTAAGTTCCCTTTGTTCACTGCGCCCCAATGCTTCTAATTCCTCTACCAAATGTTCAACGTCTAATTCTGCCCAACGTCCCTTTTTTAAATATTCAGCTTGTTGTTGCGTCCATTCTAAGAAGTCTTGATCATAGAGTTCTGCTTTACCCATTAGCTATTACTCTCTTGTTTAGTCAAAGTGAGTTTATTAAATATTCAATTACACTCAATCTAGCACCTACAGCTACTTTGAGTAGTTTTGTAATACTGCCTGACTGGGGTAGTTGAGTGCGATCGCCTATTTCCTATTTTGTTTCTTAATTAGTTGCTCAAATGCTGCTAAACTTTTTCGATGTTGCTCATTTGCAACCCACGTAAAATCATCATGACCTGCACCATCTACCCACAATGACATTTTAGGATCAGGTGCGGCTGTGTATAGTGTATATCCATGCTGAATCGGAATAGTTTGGTCAGCTTGACCGTGCATAACTAAGATTGGACAGTTAACCTGCGGAAGTTTTTTCAGGTTAGAAAACTTATCAAAGGGAAGTAAGGGAAAAGGTACAACAACGCGAAAAGCAGATGTAAATGTACTCTCCAATATCAAGCCAGCAACGGAATGACGAGTTGCTAAATCAACTGCTGATCCTCCGCCAACAGAACGTCCATATACAATAATTTTCTTCGGTGGTACTTTTAGCTGCTGTGTGAGATAGATGTATGCGGCTTCAGCATCTTGATAAGCATTTGATTCGCCAGGTTTACCATTGCTAGTTCCATAACCGCGATAATCATAGGCAAAAACGCTAAATCCCCATTGATGTAGACGTTCTAAAAACGGCTGAACATCACCAATATCTTCGGCGTTACCGTGGATGTAGAGCATTGTATACTCTCCTCTGGGATTAGGTAGATGCACAGCCGAAATCTTTTGTTTGTCAGTAACGGGTACTTTCAAAATACTGGCATTGTCTTGATAAGTAGCAGGCTGAGGCAGAAAAATCATGCTATCTGCTCTAAAAAAGACATAAAACGCGAAAAAACCGTAAATAAACAATAACGAGCGAACTAGCCGTTTCCAACTGAGTTCACCAATCAATAGCTTTCTAAGTTGCGATCGCCACATGAATGTATGGGAAGTTTATGAGGTAATAATCAATTTTTCCCAAAACTCATACTCAAACTTCTAGAACGATTGAACTCTGTGCTGTTGCTGTCTTAATCATCAATCTTTCACCGGAGGCGATATTACAAGACTATTAGCCTTGATAATGTTGGGTGGAAAGAGGTGGGATGTAGCGTTTACGCCGACTTTGAATACTTTTACAAATTAGTACGCAGCCAAAAATTAAGGTTGACAGTAAAACCACACTAGCGCCAGAAGCAATATCTAAATAGTAACTTAGGTAAATTCCCACAAAGGCGATCGCAGCGCCTAAAATGCCGGAAATGATCATAATATAACCAAAGCGATCGCTCAACAGTCGAGCAATAGACGCAGGGATCACAACCGCAGAGATAATTAATGTCACGCCTAAAACGTTAAGTGTCGCTACTAGCAAAGTTGCCAGCATTAGGGCAAATAACGTATCCATCGCCACCACAGGTACGCCATGCACCTGTGCAACTTCTCTATCAAAACACCAAAATAGTAAAGGGCGGTAAAACAAAAATACTAAGCTCAAAATAATAATTGTTACCCCAGTGACGAAGTACAAATCCGTAGGGGAAACACCCAATACATTACCAAATAAAGCCGCCTCAAAGTTTTGGCTAAATTTGCGATAGGTACTAATTACGGCTACACCCAAAGCAAAACTAGCAGTTGTCACAATTCCAATTGCGGCATCTGAGTAGACTTTACGCCCAGTTAAATATTGAATGAGTAAGGCTGCGGCGAAACCCCAAATTCCAGAGCCAATGTAAAAATTGAGTCCTAAAACATAACTCAGTACCGCTCCGCCCAAAATGGCATGGGAAAGGCCATGAGCAATGTAACTCATCCGGCGCGTAATGATATATACCCCCATTACACCGCACAATAACCCCGCCATCATCCCAACAATAACGGCGCGACTGAAAAATTCATACTGAAAAGGTTTGAGCAGAAACTCCATGTGCTTAATTTCAAATTGAGGATTAAGGCTTGTGTCCGTTGTGGTTTGATTGCACTTTTCGCAAAATATCCGGCAAATTATCTTGCATTTGATGGCGTAAAGAAGTACCTGCGTTAGCAATCAGAATGCGATCGCTTTGATGAAAAACCACCATTTCTGCACCAAAAGTCTCTTTTAAAATGGCAGGTGTAAACACATCACTAGGTTCTCCTTGGGCAATAATGCTGTGGTTAAAACACACTACCCAAGGTAAATGAGTCGCCACAGAGTTGAGGTCATGGGTAGAAAGCAGAATCGTCAAACCTTGTTGATTAAGTTCTGCTAACAGGTGTAATAGTTCGTGCTGCACGCGCAAATCTGAACTACTGGTTGGTTCATCTAAAAGTACAATTTCTGGTTCGCCCACTAGCGCCCTAGCGATAAACACTCGTTGCTGTTGTCCGCCAGATAATTCACCTATGGGTCGATGAGCGACATGGGCTATTCCTACCCGTTCTAAAAGTGCCTTGGCCATGATGCGATCGCGTCGTGATGACCAAGGTAAAAATTGCTGTTTGCGGTAACGCCCCATCATCACTACTTCTAGTGCTGTGACTGGAAAATTCCAATCTACCGTTTCTACCTGCGGTACATAGCCGACTTTTGCTGGTGCAGTTCCTGGTTTTAAGCGTTTTCCTCGGAACCAAATTTCCCCAGTCCAAGGTTGAACTAACCCTAATATTGCTTTGATCAGGGTTGTTTTCCCACTACCGGAAGACCCCACTAAACCAGACAGTTGTCCAGGATATAAGGACAAATTGACGTTCGTCAATACTGGTTGAGATTGGAAACCACAGGTAAGGTTTCTAATTTCTAATATTGTTTCCATGCACTAGTTTGGTAATTGTTATTGAGTCGTTGTAGTGGCTGTTGCGGTTGGGCCAACGACATTGGTAGTGTTTAGCTTGTCCACTAACTGGGGATTTCCCCCCAGATTTTCGGCAATGATCCGCAAATTATTCGCCATCATGCCAATGTAAGTATGTTGAGGATTAGTATTTTCGATGGCATTAGCTGATCCTGTTCCAGGTAATTCATCATCAGCCGTGTTTGCTATTTTAACTTTCGCTTCTCTGGCAATTTGTTCTTCGACTTTGCTAGGGTAGACTTCCGAACCAAAAATCGCCGGTACACCAGTTTTGCGAATCTGGTCGATGAGTTTGGCTACATCTTGCGCGGAAGGTTCTTTAAAATCTGAGGGTTGGATTGCGCCAATAATCTCAAAGCCATATTCTCTCGCCCAGTAAGCCCAAGAATCGTGATATGTCAAAAGTTTGCGATTTTTGGACGGAATACTCGCTACGACTTCACGGCTAACTTTGTCTAATGCGTCCAGGCGCTGCAAGTAGTTATTTAAGTTTTTTTCGTAGTATGCTTTCCCTTCGGGATCTAACTGTGTTAACTGTGTAGCGGCTAATTTAGCGTAAGCTTCTGCGTATTTGGGGTTTACCCATAAATGGGGATTGGGGTCTCCTTTTTCTTTGGGAAAGCTAAAGTCAAAAATCCACTGAGCTTCCTTAATAGTATTGTTACCTAGTTCATAGATATTTGTCTCTTTAGGTTTGGAAGTTTTCGCCAGTTTTTCGGTTGGGACTTCTAACCGGAGTCCATTAACGATAATTAAGTTAGCCTTAGAGAGTAAGTCGGCATCACTAGGACGCGGCTCAAAGGTGTGAGAATCCGTACCTTCGGGAATAATGCCTGTGATTTCAGTGCGATCGCCTGCAATATTACTCACAATATTGGTTATGGGTGCAACTGTTGTCACAACCATTAGTTTGCTTTTGGTTTGGTTCTGTACAGGTTGTGCAGTTGCCTTATTTTCCGTGGGGCTGGGGGCTACTGCTGCATTTTGAGGCGCATTACAAGCTGTGAGACATAAACCAAGTATTAATAACAATGCAGATTTTTTCATTATTTCGATAGTAGTAATTTCTTGGGTGTTAATTTATCCACTAGTACAACAAGGCAAAAGTAAAAAGAAAGAATAGTTATACCACAAGCCTGTTAGGAATTCCAGATGATTTGTTTATTTACGCCGACCTGTACTAGTAAATATTTTTACTCCTAGCTAATACAATCCCCTCTTAGAGGATTTTTCTCCAACTTTTAGATTTTTTTAACATATCTATGGACGGAGTATTAATTCTATCTTAAAAACCCTTGCTAATTCATGCTTAAGATAGATGTTTCTAGATACAATGGCATCTTTTTTGGGATAAATTTAAGGCAACAATTATTTTTCGTCTGTAACATTAAACTAATTTAACTAATCAATAAAAAATCTAATGTTGAAACATCCGGCTATTTAATATACCCCAACATATTTGATTTTAAAATTAATTAATATTTATATTCAAAATAACTTTTAATAAAATTATTATTTTTTAATAATCAGCAAATATTATTCTTGATTTTCAATATTGTTTGGTATTTATTCAATTTGACTTTAAAATAAATATTAATTTTTCAATTTCATATACTTGCAAAAGCCATACATCAAAAGTCTGTACGGAGGCTGTCGTAATTTTTGTGACAATTGTATTGTCGGTAACTTTAGTATATCCGACAATATAAATGCAAAAGTATTAAAACTTCGTAAATATAGCTAAAATTTATTCTGAGTTATTGAGATTTTTCTATAAACATCTACACTAAATGTAGAACATAATTATTGCCGAAAAATCTGTTTAGATTACTTAAATTATTTGTGTAATGAGGAAACAGGCAACATCAAAAAAATCAAGTAAAAATATACTGAAATTATTGAAAAAATTAAGCATAGTTCCTATCAGCGCGAAATATTTTCATAAATATTTATTTTATTACATTATTCTCAATATATTTAATCTACAATAAGGTCGAGTTAGGCGAAATAAATTAAGCAGTTACAAAAATAACAATAAACTCATCAAGCAAAACCTTGACTGAATCTTATCAAGACTAACACAATTTTTCTTAGCCAAATTAACTAAATTATATGGAAGCGGATAATTGGACACAAACACGGCAAAGGTCACTACCAGTAAATTCCCGCGCATTGCTATTAGTTAATCGTCATGCCCGTGAAGGAGAAAAGCGGTTAATAGAAGCAACTTATTATCTGGATCAACTTGGCTTTAAATTAACGGAAGAATCTACAGAAAATCCTAAACATCTTTCAGAAATTATTCGCCGTTACCAACATGAAGTCGATTTAGTAATTGTGGGTGGTGGTGATGGAACTTTGAATGCAGCAGTAGATGGCTTAGTAGAAACTCAATTACCTTTAGGAATTTTACCTTTAGGAACTGCAAATGATTTAGCCAGAACTTTAGCAATTCCTAATTCCTTAGCTGAAGCTTGTCAAATTATTGCCTACGGAGAATTGCGTCGGATTGATTTAGGCTGGGTAAACGGGAAGCACTTTTTTAATGTTGCCAGTATGGGGCTGAGTGTAAAAATTACGCAACGACTGACGAAAGAAATGAAACGTCGTTGGGGAATATTTGCTTATGTGGTGACTGCGTTAAAAGTTATTTGGGAATCTCGCCCTTTTAGCGCCGAAATTAAAATGAAGGATCAATCATTTCTTGTCAAAACTGTGCAAATTGCGGTAGGTAACGGTCGTTATTATGGTGGTGGTATGGCAGTGGTTCACGATGCCACTATTGATGATCAAAGGTTGGATCTCTACAGTTTGGAAATAGAACACTGGTGGCAAATTATACCTTTGCTGCCAGCAATGCGTCAAGGCAAGCATATTCGTTGGCGTAGTGTCCGGGCGCTTCAAGGACAGAAATTTGAAATTTATACTCGTAAACCACGCCCAATTAATACTGATGGGGAAATCACGACTTATACTCCGGCAACTTTTCAAGTTATACCCAAGGCCATAACTGTTTTAGTACCGCCACTTTAGGACTTTGGAAATAGAATTTCTGAATTCTTTGCTGTCCTCATTTTTATTTGGGTGTATTAGTCTCCATATTCACCTTGATATACTGGATAAAGCTAGGTCTTGTGGCAATTTACTCTAACTCACGCCCAATGGATCTGAGATTTTCTCAAGAAATTAAATCCTTGCTGCAACGCTTATCTGATCATCACTTAACTTTAGGTGATATTTTGACAGAAACGGCAGAAAGAGGTTTCAGTCTGGTAATAGCCTTATTAGTTTTGCCTTTTTTGTTTCCCATGCCGCCTGGATTGGCTGGGCCTTTTGGTGCTGCCTGTTTACTAGTTTCTGTGCAGATGATTTTTGGCAGGCGATCGCCTTGGCTACCTAAACAAATCGCCAGGTATAAATTTCCGCGCCCGTTTGCCCAAATTCTCTTAAAAAATCTGCAACATCTCACCAAGATAGTCGAAAAAATTACTCGCCCTCGCTTAAAAAAAATAGCAAGAAATCCAGTAATTTGGCGGCTCAATGGACTATGTATTTCTTGGTTAACAATATTATTAATGTTACCAATTCCTTTCACCAATCCGATTCCCACTGTGGGAATTTTATTATTAGCAGTTGCCACAATTGAAGCAGACGGTTTGCTGATTTGTATTGGTTATATTATCACTGTTGTCATTACTTCATTCTTTGCTTTTATAGGCTATTCCTTATGGTTAGCGCCTGGGTTACTACCAGCAATTTTGAAATAATGAGTTGCTATATTATAGAAAAAAGCCCTCAGTCATTCGCTGAAGGCTGTCACTTAATAAGGGTGCATCTACTACTATTTGTGTTTACATGTAAAGACTGACCATATCCGGAAGAATTATCAGTATGGATGAGGTTTTATATAAATGATAAAAACTATTGCCAATATTTATAGTTAAATATAACTGTAGGAATATAGTGGAAAAATTTCGGAGCCAGAGACTGATTAAATTGGGTTCAGCTACTTAATTTAGCATTATATTTACTGAAAAAGCATTTTTATAGGCGATTAAATTTACATAAGAGGCTGTGGGAAAATAATTCATCACTCAACAATAGCGATCGCAGTAGTTAAAATATCTTCAGTTGGAATTGGTAGTAAAAAATATACTTTAAGTGTAAAACAGAAAGACTGATAAGCAATTACCAGTAAGGCTTTCAGGCATAAAATAAAGTAAATTTTTATAGCCAAGTCTTATCTAAAAATATTTCATAATTAAGGGAAGAACATCCCAACAGAGAATACAAAAATGCTAGAGTCATATCGTCAACACGTTGCAGAAAGAGCAGCATTAGGAATTCCCCCCTTACCGTTGGATGCGAAGCAAACCTCAGAGTTATGTGAATTACTGAAGAATCCGCCCAAGGGTGAAACAGAAACATTATTACATTTATTGCGCGATCGCGTCCCCCCTGGAGTTGATCCAGCGGCTTATGTGAAAGCTGGGTTTCTCACCGCCATTGCCAAAAAGGAAGTGAAAAGTCCCATCATTTCCCCCATTGAAGCTGTGGAATTGTTGGGAACAATGATCGGCGGCTACAACGTACAATCTCTAATTGAGTTGCTGCAATTTGCTACCACATCTGTCTCCGACTCTTCCGAAACACCTTTGGTAATGGGAGGAGAAGGTAAAGAACCAATTGCTGGTTATGCCGCCGCTGCCCTCAGCAAAACCTTGCTGGTGTACGATGCTTTTCATGATATTTTGAAGTTAGCTAAAACTAATCCCTACGCCAAGCAAGTAATTAACTCTTGGGCTGAGGCTGAATGGTTTACTGCACGTCCGAAATTGCCCGAATTTATCACTGTGACAGTTTTTAAAGTCCCCGGTGAAACCAACACCGACGACTTATCCCCCGCTACCCACGCCACCACCCGCCCAGACATTCCTTTACACGCTTTGGCGATGTTAGAAACGCGCCAACCGGGAAGTTTAGAAACCATTGTGGAGTTGAAAAAAATCGGACATCCAGTGGCTTATGTTGGTGATGTAGTAGGAACAGGTTCTTCTCGTAAGTCGGCTATTAACTCTGTGTTGTGGCATACAGGACAAGATATCCCCTTTGTCCCAAATAAACGTGCTGGCGGATACATTTTAGGTGGAGCGATCGCGCCTATCTTTTTTAATACAGCCGAAGATGCTGGTGCTTTGCCAATACAATGCGATGTTACCAAGCTAGAAACTGGTATGGTAATAACCATCTATCCCTACAAAGGCACAATTATCAACGAAACTGGCGAAGTTATTTCTACTTTCAACCTCAAACCCGACACCATCCTTGATGAAGTCCGTGCCGGTGGACGTATCCCCTTATTAATTGGGCGTACCCTTACCGACAAAACTCGCCAAGCATTAGGGTTAGAACCAAGCACCATCTTTATTCGTCCCGAACAACCAACAGATACAGGTAAAGGTTACACCCTCGCCCAAAAAATGGTGGGCAAAGCCTGTGGTTTACCTGGTGTTCGTCCCGGTACATCTTGCGAACCCATCATGACTACCGTTGGTTCTCAAGATACCACAGGGCCAATGACCCGTGACGAACTCAAAGAACTTGCTTGTCTCGGTTTTAGTGCAGATTTGGTAATGCAGAGTTTCTGTCATACCGCCGCCTATCCCAAACCTGTTGACATCAAAACCCACCACGACTTACCTGACTTTTTCTCTCAACGTGGCGGCGTTGCGTTGCGTCCTGGCGATGGTATTATCCACTCTTGGCTAAACCGGATGCTGTTACCCGACACCGTAGGTACAGGTGGCGACTCTCACACCCGCTTTCCTTTGGGCATTTCCTTCCCTGCTGGTTCTGGGTTAGTAGCCTTTGCGGGTGCGTTGGGTGTTATGCCTTTGGATATGCCAGAGTCAGTATTAGTAAGGTTCAAAGGTGAATTGCAACCCGGTATCACCTTACGGGATATCGTCAACGCCATTCCCTACGTCGCCATGCAAAAAGGCTTACTAACAGCAGAGAAGCAAAATAAAAAGAATATCTTCTCTGGCAAAATTTTAGAAATCGAAGGCTTACCAGACTTAAAAGTAGAACAAGCCTTTGAACTCACCGATGCTTCCGCCGAACGTTCTTGTGCAGGTTGCACAATTAAGCTGAGTATCGAGACAGTTTCTGAATATCTGCGTTCTAATATTGCACTGTTAAAGAACATGGTAGCCAGAGGCTATCACGATGAGCGCACCATCATGCGCCGCGTCGCCAAAATGTCAGAATGGTTAGCCAACCCTGTGTTACTAGAAGCTGATGCAGATGCGGAGTATGCAGAAATAATTGAAATTGATTTGAACGAAATCAAAGAACCAATTGTTGCGGCTCCTAACGACCCCGATAATGTTAAATTATTATCGGAAGTTGCTAATGATCCAGTACAAGAAGTCTTCCTTGGTTCTTGTATGACAAACATTGGTCATTATCGAGCAACAGCAAAAGTTTTAGAAGGTGCAGGAGAAGTCAAAACTCGCCTGTGGATAGCACCACCAACCCGCATGGATGAACACCAATTAAAAGAAGAAGGTGTATACAGCATTTTTGGTGCGGCTGGTGCAAGAACTGAAATACCCGGATGCAGTTTGTGTATGGGAAATCAGGCGCGAGTTGCTGATGACACAACTGTATTTTCTACCTCAACCCGCAACTTCAATAACCGTATGGGTAAAGGTGCGAGAGTGTATTTAGGTTCTGCCGAATTAGCCGCAGTTTGCGCCTTGCTAGGACGTATTCCCACAGTCCAAGAATATCTTGATATTGTGGCGAATAAGATTCATCCTTTTGCTGATAATTTATATCGATATTTGAACTTTGATCAAATTGCTGGTTTTGAGGATGAAGGGCGGGTGATTTCTAAGGAGGAGCAACAAGCTTTGTTCGTATAGTTTAATTAAGGTGAGCCATCAAGACTCACCTTAATATATTTCAAGAGAGTTAAGTATGTGCAGTACAAAATAGAATTTAAGCCCAAAGCCATTAAATATTTAGAGTAATTCCCTGAAAATATTAGAGAACGCATTATCAGTAAAATTGAAGCAGTGCAAGATGATTTACAGGGAGGCTTAAAACGAGTATAGGATTAATTGCTGTTTCAGCTAAAGCAATATCTAGTTGTTCTCAAGTTTAGGGACGATACTGATTCATTCTTACCCAATCTTGAGTTGAGCCAACATTCGGATTTTCACTATTGTCATTTGTACCATATATTTGTCCTTGACGATTGATCCAATAGTAGTTGTAGTTTGTTGGTAACTCGACTATGGGATAACCGTAAGGATTTGTCCAAGTTGTGACATTGCCTAGGTTCTCACGAAACTGGAAATTTTGCCGATCTATGGATTCATTGCGTTGGCGGGTTACTTCATCCCAAGTATTTTGAGACCATTCGCGGTATTCTCTGTGCCTATGTCCCTCATCTTGTGAGATTTGGAGATTCTGCGCCATAACTCCTTGCATTCCAAAAGCGGCTCCATTGGTGGCGGAAACCTGAGATGCTACTTGGGGCAACCATGAAGCATAATTAGTCCACTGTAACTGATGGGATGCAGCACAAGTCATCACCATCGTACAGATGTTGTAGCTATATGCGACACTGCATTTGGCTACTCCTTGGCAGGGAATACCATTTTGTATATATGTGTAATCAAATTCATAAGCAACTGAACATCCAGCAATTGGTTGAGCTTGGCGAGGCTGACTCATCCGCAGATCATAAGGCTGGATTGTCATAAGTTTCTCGTACACAAACTGCCCAGGATTGTAGTTTACAGACAGTCCAGAATTTCCTACCATAATTGTCAAAGCAGCATTATCTTGGGAAACTAGGACAACAGCAAACTGACCATCCTCAAGCACTCGCCAACCATTTGGGACTACGTAGTTAAAGTAATTTCCATATCGAATTTCCAGTGAACCAGGGGTAGGAAAAGAAGACTGATTGTAGTTATACATTTGGCTTTGTGGCAAACGTTGACACTAATACTGGATACATTTTGACTATGGAGTTTTACGTATTAAATGACAAAAGTGCTATGGCTGACGCAAGAAGGGCAAAACTTCAGCTTTCCGGTAGGTCTGAACGTGATATGGTGACACAGATTAAGCTTGGTAGTAACTCTTACTTAGCCAGTGAGGAACATTAACGATATAATATTTTTAAAATCATACGAGACACTAAAGACTATATGGTCTATTTTTCCAAAAAAGTAAGTGATTAAATTCTTTTTGAGAAAAATTATAATATTAATTTACACAAATATTTTTTCAGTATGAAGCGATCGCCTAGTCCAAACATAAAACTATGAAGTATCACATTTGCGACTTGGAAGCGACTCCAGAATGGCTCAAAATAGAATCAACTGATTACATTGCCGAATGCTTAGAGGCTTGTGAAACTCTAGAAATGGTAGCTGACTTACGGGAAATATTTCCTCGACGGGCGCTCAGTTCGGCAAGTATTAAGGTAGAAGAGGTGCAACGTCAAAGGCTTGTTAACTGGTTGCAGGTGTTGAACCAAGAAGAAAAAGCTGCATAGAATTTTCAAAAGAGGAAAAGCAAGCATTTTTCTCCATTGTCAATTGAAATTACATTTAGCAAATATCAGCACTCTTCTGCCAAGGAAAGGGGACAATAAAGACAAGTATCCCTCAGTCCGCAACGCATGAGCTACTGCCTTAATCCTCGGTGTCCCAAATCTGAAAATCCGGCTGATGTTAATTTCTGTACGACTTGTGGTTCTAAGTTGCTACTCAAAGAACGCTACCGCGCCATTAGGCCGATAGGACAAGGTGGTTTTGGCAGAACTTTTTTGGCTGTAGATGAAGATAAACCGTCAAAACCATGTTGTGTAATTAAGCAATTTTATCCTCAAGCCCAAGGCACAAACACAGTCAAAAAAGCTGTGGAATTATTTAACCAAGAAGCTGTGCAGTTGGATGAATTGGGTAAACATCCACAAATTCCTGAACTTTTGGCATACTTTACTCAAGATGATCGACAGTATTTAGTCCAAGAATTTATCAATGGGTTAAATTTAGCGCAGGAATTAGCAAAAAATGGAACTTTTAGTGAAACGCGGATTTACCAATTATTGAATGATTTATTATTAGTATTGCAGTTTTGTCATACAAAACAAGTAATCCACCGCGATATTAAACCAGAAAATATTATTTTACGTGAGAGCGATCGCAAACTAGTTTTAGTTGATTTTGGTGCTGCTAAATCTGCAACTGGCGCAGCATTAAATCAAACTGGTACTAGTATTGGTAGTCCTGAATATGTTGCACCAGAACAAATCAGAGGTAGAGCAGTTTTTGGCAGTGATATTTATAGTTTAGGAGCTACTTGTATTAACTTATTAACTGGGCGATCGCCTTTTGATTCTTATGATACTAATTACGATACTTGGGTTTGGCAGAAATATTTAACAACTCCTGTGAATAATCACCTGAGCAGCATTCTCAATAAAATGCTCGAAAGTATCCCAGCTAAACGCTACCAAACAGTCGATGAAGTTCTGCACGACTTAAATACACAGTCACCAGTAGCCAATCAGCCACAGATATCTGTACAATCTCCTGTTCAGTCATCACCTACCTTACCGCCGACCGTTGTGAGCAATACACCTAGCCAAATTGATTTAGAACTAGAAGAACTAAAAACTCAATTTATGGGCGGGAAACCTCAAGCAAATCAAGTTCAGCCAATCAATCCAACATCTCAACCTGCAAGTAAAAGCGAAATAGATCAAGAGTTAGAAGAATTAAAAGCGAAATACTTAGGTAAAAATAACTCACAAAATCCATGAATTATGAGTGTGATGCCTCAAGCCCCAGTTACGCAACTTTTAAATATTCTTTCTAATATACTCATATTGAAATTTAACTATATGCTTGTGTAGTAATTAACTAAGTAAAGAAAAATTATGATAAATAATTAGTTGGGCATTATGTGAGAACGCATAAAGATGAAATACATCATATAGAACTCATATTTGACTTTGTAAACATTCCACTATACATACTTAATTTTGTTGTAACAATCAAATCTGACTGCTATATAATACCTAAGTCATCCTCAGTTATGAAAATTAAATTTTATGACTAAAAAATATATACCTAACGCTTTTTTGAAAATTGCAGATTCTCAATTATATGCAATTTTTGCTTGGAGTCAACGCACTGCGGAAGTTGTTCCTAAAAAATCATGGCTCACAATACTTGAAATATTTGTGCATGAACATGAATTAGATAAAGCTTACCAAATATTTCAAAAACATCATCTGACTGTCATTACCGATGAAGTTTTTCAAGAACTGAACCAATATGAATGCTTGATTGAAGATGCGATCGTATTTTTAGCAGATGGGAAATTGACAATATTTGCTAAAGGCTTCCGCAGTTTTATTGAAAAAGAAATGCAATTTGAACTGGGTGAATTGAGCCGAAACAATTACCAAATTCTCCAGCAATTATTTTATCAGCTTAATTTGGAAGATGATTTAGCCGATATTAACAACATACAACATTTCCAGCAAATAGTAGAGCAACTGGAAAAACTTGGTTTATTATCGCCTGAAACAAATACTATTGACTGGGGAGATTTAAAAAGAACAGTTCCAATTTGTCAAGCATTTGGTTTAACTAGAGGTACACCAGTAGATAGATATTATCTCAGCAAGTTTTTGCATGAAGTTCAATCACAAATTGGCGGTGATATACTAGAAGTGGGAGGAACGCCAAAAGATAAAGATTTTTATGCGGTTAACTCAGGCACATCATATAAAATTCTCAATATAGAACCAGGCCTAGGAGTAGATATAGTTGGGGATGTTCATAATGTATCCCTTGTAAAAGCAAACTCTTTGGACTCTATCATCATCTTTAATGTTTTAGAACATTGTTATGCACCTTGGGTAGTGGTGGAAAATATCCATAAGTGGTTAAAACCAGGTGGTAAATGTTTTGCAATGGTTCCCAGTTCTATCAGAATTCATGCTACCCCAATGGACTATTGGCGACCTCTTCCTGATGCTTTTGCTTGGATGTTTAAAAATTTTTCTCAGCATAAATTATATATTTACGGTAATCCTATTAGTGTCATAGCTAGTTATCATGGAATAGCTCAGGAAGAACTTACAACCGAAGAATTAGACGCATTTCATCCTGATTTTCCTGTTGCTACTTGTATAGTGGCGAAAAAATAAATTTTAAACGTTTTTCACTTGATTTTATGCACTATTTAGCTAGATTGCGAAATTCCTTCTAAAACACTCTTAGTAATACTAGTCTCTGCTCTAGTGTATACATAAGTTTGCAAGTGAGGGATTTTTTGAGTTTTGAAGACTTTCTCGGCTCTGTCCCAAAAATCGGTATCTTCTCCATAAGCAATATTATGAAAGCCTTTCAATGCAAAAAATACTGCTCTCTTACCAAAGAATGTAGGACCTAGTACGCATTCTCGGAGATTAATTGTTTTACCCGGTTGAAAATAATCTGCCACGAAAACCTCTTCTTCTGTGGCAAATCCACCTTCAATTAAATCAATTTCTGGATGCTCCTGCATATATTTAATGCGTACAGATAGATGTTCTGGTAGGTATGTATCATCGCTATCTAGAAATGTTATGTATCTACCAAAAGATGCCTGAATACCAGTATTTTTAGCGTGCCAAAGTTTTTTATTTTGATGTTTTAAATAACGAATATTTGGGAAACTTTGAATATATTGATTGACAACTTCAAAGGTATTATCAGTACTGCCATCATCCACTATAATCAGTTCCCAATCTTGAAAAGTTTGGGCAATCACACTATTAATACAACGATTTAAGTATTTTTCTCGGTTGTAAGTACAAAGGATAATTGATATGTCAGGAACTACGTCAAAAATTGCATTAGTCATGATTCAAGAACTCGAAAATATATAACTACTTAGCAGCAGTGAGCAGTAATAACGAAAATATTGTACAAGATAGTAGTAAGTATTCAGTGTTTTAGGTTTGATCCATATGACATCAACAGTGCCATTAAATCAGCCACCCCCCAACAATCAAACCCAACGCTGGACATTTCTAAACTATTCGGACTGACAAGACGATTTCTCGATGGGCGTTGCGTTGGGTTGTGGTGGGGACGGTGAGTGGTTTATTTGCCGGGTTGTCCTGGAATGTTTTAGAATTTGATTGTTGCTCAACTAAAGTCTCAACAAGAAGCGATTGATTAACTCAAAAAACAGTCAATCAATCCTTTACATCTTCAGATGATTTTGAGATTCTTGTTTGGCTGCCAAATATTTTGCGATCGCTGCGGCATTTAGCGGGATAACTTTCGTATTTGGGCGTATTGTCTGTAAAAATGCGTTCAGGCTGCCACAAGAATGACTAGCCTTACGATATACACGAGCATAACTTACACCAGGCAGACGGAAATAGCTACCTATGGCTAATTGTTGAAATGTCATCAGAGCTTCAGATAAATAACGACTGGGAAAATCACAATTGATTGACGAACTTAGCTATGATAAGCCGGATAAACTAAGAACCCAAGATTTTATCCAACTACCTTTAGATTGCCACTTTTTTCGCTCACTGTTTCTATCTCAATCCATAACTAAATGCTATGTCCTACCTCTTGTTGATGCAGGCTCAGTCATAACTCGTAATTTGGCAAATTAGCTCTAAATTTAGGGAAAATTTAAAAAATTAACTTCCTTAGCTCAAACTATCTTCGTTAAATCTTATTTATCGCTTCTAAAAGAGGCATTTGTCGGGCTATTTTAGGTGAGCTTTTCGGGCAGAAAAAAACAATACGTGCTACAATTGTATCAAAATATGTCAATTATTCAAGAGTAATTTGGAATAATTTTACGCTTTGCCAACTGTAAAGGCTAAAATATACGATTTTTGGAGTTTTTTAGGTTATGACAACCTCACAGGAGAGGATTATCCCCACAGATCTCCGGAACGAAATGTCCCGGTCTTATCTGGAATACGCCATGAGTGTGATAGTGGGTCGGGCGCTACCAGATGCCAGGGATGGTCTGAAACCTGTGCATCGCCGTATCCTCTACGCTATGCACGAACTAGGTTTACTGCACGATCGCCCATTTAGAAAGTGCGCCCGTGTGGTTGGGGAAGTGTTGGGTAAATATCACCCCCACGGCGACACAGCAGTATACGATGCCTTGGTGCGGATGGCGCAGGATTTTTCCATGCGATCGCCATTAATTAACGGACATGGTAACTTTGGTTCTGTAGATAACGATCCCCCGGCAGCAATGCGATACACAGAATGTCGCTTGCAAGCTTTAACTAGCGCCGCTTTACTCCAAGACATCGAATCAGAAACTGTAGACTTTGCGGATAACTTCGACGGTTCCCAACAAGAACCCACAGTTTTACCCTCGCGTATCCCCCAACTCCTATTAAATGGTTCATCGGGAATTGCTGTGGGGATGGCGACGAACATTCCGCCCCACAACTTAGGCGAACTGATTGACGGATTAGTAGCCCTAATTCACAATCCCGAAATCACCGACCTCCAGTTGATGCAGTACATCCACGGGCCAGATTTCCCCACTGGGGCGCAAATTCTCGGCACGGCGGCAATTAAAGAAGCATATACCACGGGGCGCGGTTCCATTACCATGCGTGGTGTCGCCAACATAGAAACCATCGAACAGCGTGGTCGTCCCGAACGGGAAGCAATTATCATCACCGAATTGCCTTATCAAACCAATAAGGCCGCATTAATTGAGAAAATAGCCGAATTAGTCAACGACAAGCGGATTGAAGGGATTGCAGATATCCGGGATGAAAGCGATCGCGACGGGATGCGAATTGTCATCGAACTCAAGCGCGATGCTTATCCCCGCGTGGTGTTGAACAACCTTTACAAGCAAACCCCACTGCAAGCCAACTTTGGGGCAAATATGCTGGCGTTGGTCAACGGGGAACCACAAATCCTCACCCTGAAGCAATTTTTAGAAGTCTTCCTCGATTTTCGCATCATCTCCATTACCAGACGTACCCAGTACGAACTGCGAAAAGCGGAAGAACGCGACCATCTTTTGCAAGGATTATTGATTGCTTTATCCCATTTAGATACAATCATTAATTTAATTCGTCATGCCCCGGACGCGCCCACAGCTAAAGGCGAGTTAATCACAAGCTACGGACTCTCCGAAGTCCAAGCCGACGCGATTTTGCAAATGCAACTGCGGCGCTTGACTGCCTTAGAAGCAGATAAAATTCGGCTAGAACATGAAGAATTACAAGAACGGATCGGCGATTTGCGAGATATTCTGGCACGGCGAGAAAGAATTTTAGAAATTATTGAAGCTGAAATTTCGCACATCAAAACCAGCTTTGCCACACCCCGACGCACAATTATTACCCACGCCGAAGGTGAAATCGATGAACGTGACCTGATTGCTAACGAAAAAGCAATTATTCTATTAACACAGCAAGGTTACATCAAACGGATGCCCGTCAACACCTTTGAGGCGCAAAGCCGCGCCACTAGAGGGAAGGCCGCCGCGAAGGTCAAAGATGATGACACAGTAGAACATTTCTTAACTTGTTGCGATCACGATAGTGTTTTATTCTTTAGCGATCGCGGCGTAGTCTACTGCCTCAAAGCCTATCAAATTCCCGTGGGTTCCCGCACCAGTCGGGGTACACCCATTGTCCAGATGCTACCCATTCCCAAGGAAGAAAAAATCACCTCCATTGTCCCCGTTGACGAGTTCAGCGACGATGAATATTTAGTCATGCTGACCAAAGGCGGCAATATTAAGAAAACTGCCTTGGCAGCTTTTAGCCATATTCGGGCGAATGGTTTGATTGCCATTTCCTTAGAAGAAGGGGATCAACTGCGCTGGGTACGCCGCGCTAGAGTTGAAGACAGCATCATCGTTGGTTCTCGTCTGGGGATGGCAATACACTTTAGATGTACCCACGAACAACTGCGGCCTCTCGGTAGGGCGACGCGGGGTGTCAAATCGATGAAACTCAAAAAGGGTGATGAACTCGTGGGGATGGATATTATTCCCGCCGCTATTTTAGAAACACTCGACACGGGAACAGAAGAGTCAGAAATCGAAGAAATCGAAACCGAAGATATCGAAAATGCGGAAGAAACCACAGAAGTAGAAGTAACCGGGAATGTTGGCCCTTGGGTGCTAGTAATTACAATGGGCGGTTACGGTAAACGCGTACCCGTAGCCCAATTCCGTTTGCAAAACCGTGCCGGACAAGGTTTAATGGCTACCAAATTCAAAAACCGCAAAACCAAAGACAAATTAGCAACCTTGCAAATTGTCAACAGCGACGATGAAATCATGATGGTGACAAATCGCGGTATCATTATCCGTCAGGCTACCAATGCAATTTCCATTCAATCGCGATCGGCTACTGGCGTAAGAGTTCAACGCTTAGACGAAGATGACGCAATTACCGGAGTTGCGATCGTTCCGCCTGATACTGGTGATGAAGAAGAAACAGAATGAAGGCAAAGGTAAAAAGTAAAAAGGCAAAAGAAAGAGGCGATAATTCATTTTTAACTTTTGCCTTTTACCTTTTGCTTTCTCTAATTAGTGGGGTTTTGATGGGGCTAACCGTCGCCCCTGTGGGTGCGTGGTTTCTGGCTTGGATAGCCTTAGCCCCGCTTTGGGTATTAGTTGTTAAACAAAGTAACTCTTGTTTAGAAGGTAAAAAGTCAAAACCATTTTTTTTACCTTTTACCTCCTTCGGATTTCGCCAGTCGCTCATGGGGGAAACCCCCAAGACCGCGCTGGCTCACTTTTACCTTTTACCTTTATTTTGGGGTGTTGGTTATCACAGCGTCGCCCTTTTTTGGATTACTGGGATTCACCCAATGGATTGGTTGGGTGTACCTTGGTGGCCGAGTTTAGCTATTGCTATATTTTGTTGGGGCTTTATTAGCCTATGGGGTGGGTTATTTGTCACCCTTTGGGCGGCGGGAATGGTATGGCTGAATCAAGGAAAACCTTGGTTGCGAGTTTTAATTGGTACAGCCCTGTGGTGCGGTTTAGAAAGTTTGTGGAGTTCCGGTTCTTTGTGGTGGAGTGCTTTAGCGTATACGCAATCACCGCATAACTTAGTAATTTTACATCTTGGGCAACTATCTGGCCCTAATACTGTAACAGCGGCGATCGCCGCCTTCAATGGACTAATCGCCGAAGCTTACCTATCTTCTACACCTCGGCGGTTCGTCAATAAATATTTAGCATTAGCCACAGGCCTATTCATCACCTTACATCTAATCGGCTGGTTTTTATATAGCCAACCCATCGCCCAACCAGCAGCAGCCGCCTTAAAAATTGGCGTTGTGCAAGGTAACATCCCCAACAAAATCAAAGTCAAACCCGAAGGTTATCGCCGTGCCATTACAGGCTACACCAGTGGTTATTTAACTTTAGCCGAACAAGGTGTAAATGCTGTCCTCACACCCGAAGGCGCGTTACCAATTTTTCAGCGCAATTTTGGAGACACACCCCTATTTGCAGCAGTACAGCAAAAAGGTGTAGTCGTTTGGGTTGGTGCTTTTGGGGAAAAGGGACGCAGTTATACAAACAGTTTGTTTACCGTTAATAGCCAGGGTGAAACTACCAGCCGCTACGATAAATCCAAACTCGTACCCTTGGGTGAATATATCCCCTTTGAGGAAATTTTAGGTAAATTAATCAGCCGCTTGTCACCATTGGATGAACACCAAGTTCATGGTGCAGCCAACCAAATATTTGATACACCTTTTGGGCAAGCAATTGTTGGTATTTGCTACGAATCGGCATTTCCTGAAGTATTTCGCCGTCAAGCTGCGGCGGGTGGGCAATTTATCCTTAGTTCTTCTAACGATGCCCATTACAGTGCAGCTATGCCATTCCAGCATCATGCTCAGGATATCATGCGAGCGATTGAAACTGATAGGTGGTCAGCACGGGCTACTAATACGGGATATTCAGCTTTTGTCGACCCCCACGGCAAAACTTTGTGGATATCTGGCTATAATACCTACGAAACTCACGCAGAGACTATATATCGCCGTCAAACGCAGACTTTATATGTGCATTGGGGTGATTGGTTGACACCTTTGTTGTTGGGTTTGGGTGTTGTTGGTTGGTTTGTGGGGAAAGTATTTTAAACGCAGAGGGATGCAGAGTCCGCGCAGAGTTCCGCAAAGGAATAGGGGTTGAGAGAATTAGGAGGAAATGGAAGCAACAGTACAACAATCAAAAAAGCATTGTGTTTGCAGCATAACGCCTTTTAATTTTACTGGTCACTGTTAAACAGGTTTATCTGTTAACTCTGGTTGAGATTTATTCGCTTGCAATTGCACCCAAGCAAAGAAGGGAATTGCGAGTAATTGAGTTGCAGTCGAAAATACTACTAATAAGGTGATGGAGCGATCATACAAAACACCCATTAAAGTACTGCCTAAAAACCACGCTAAACCATAGCCAGTACTAAAGATACCATAAGCTGTGGCGCGTTTGTGTTTGGGGACGAGTCCGGCGATCGCAGCTTTTAAAATTGACTCTTGCGCCCCCATCCCAATACCCCACAATGCTATACCTAACAGTGCTAATTGGGTATTGCCTAAAAATACCAATGGTGCGAAAAAGGAGGAAATAAACGCCGCAACCATCAAAATCGAAATACCTACGCGGTCAAATAAATAGCCAAATATCAGTGCAGCTACGGCATCAACGCCCATTGCCAAGGCATAAAATAAAGGAATTGTTTGACCGGAAGCAATATTTCCTTTTTGGAAATGAAAAGCAATTAAGGGAAAATCTGCATAACCAGCCGCAATAATCGCCACTGCACCCAGATAAATCCAAAAAGTTCGCGGTATTCCGTCTTCTTGATTAATCTCAGTTTCAATTTCTAAATCGCTGGGGTTGGGATACAAAAATTGCAAAACCAATAACACAATCAATCCCAACACCGCAGGTACAATCAAAATTGTGAAGGCATTGCGATACTCTCCTTGGAAATAAATCATTGCTGCTACCGCTAAAGGCCCCATCACAGCACCGGTTTGATCCATTGCTTCATGCAAACCAAAGCCAAAACCTCTACCAATTTGACTCACACCATGAGACAAGAGTGCATCTCGCGGGGGAGTCCGCACGGCTTTACCTGTGCGTTCTGCCATCATCAAACCTGCGGCTACTTCCCATCTCCCAGCAAAGGCTAGTAATGGTACAACGGCAGTGTTCAAAATAAATCCTAACGTTGTAATACCCCAATACTTGCGAGTCTGGTCGCTGAGATAACCAATAGCTAGGCGCAAACCATAACCAATGAGTTCTCCAAACCCCGCTACCAAGCCTACCACAGTACCGCTTGCTCCCAAAACCTGTAAATAAGCCCCCGTAATACTACGCGCCCCTTCATAAGTGGCATCAGCACAGAGACTAACAAAACCAAGTAAAATCACAAACTTCAAGGCGGCTGATTTCTGTGCCATACTCTTGTATCTATTCAAATTGCTACTTTAGAGAATTCTGCCTTCATTGCTAGATTTGAATTTGAAAAAAACAACCCTGTTTTGGAGAAATTGCTGGTTGTAGCAGCTAAGACAGAATTTCGGTTATATCATAAAGTTCTGTAATAGTTGGCAAAGTTCGCTGTAAACATTTGAATTTAGCCTTAAAGTTGCAAAATTACTAAATTATTTATTTCCTACTGGCAATTTTTTACATAGATAAATTACTCAACAGGATGATTTTGTCATTGATTGTGTAGTATTTTTGGTGCTAGTCTGTCTTAGGATCAATCCAATGAAACAGTTCCTCAGAACAGTATTTGGCATTAAAACATACATCATTTGGCTGCTGACACCAATACTGGCAACTATTCTCGGTGCATCACTTTTGGCTAACCCGGCGTTAGCGACTGGTGTGTATCAAATTCCCAACTTAACCCCCGGTGGTGACTGGGTTGTAGACCAAGGTGAAGTGATTAGTCGCATCAACGAAGGTAAGATTAGTAGTGCCTTTGAAGATTTGGCGAAGAAAACTGGCAATGAAGTGCGATTTGTCACCATTCGCCGTTTAGATTATGGGGAAACACCAGAAAGCTTTACTCAAGGGCTTTTTGAAAAATGGTTTCCCACAAAAGAAGCACAAGCTAATCAAACTTTGTTGGTGCTAGATACTGTTACTAACAACACGGCTATTATTAGCGGTGATCAAGTCAAGGCTTTGCTAACTGATTCTATTGCCGATAGTGTAGCTACAGAAACCTTAGCTGCACCATTACGGGATGGTAACAAATATAATCAGGCATTTTTGGATGCAGGCGATCGCCTCGTTACAGTTCTCTCTGGTGAACCAGACCCAGGCCCACCAAAAATTACTGAGAACGTTCAGGTAGAAGGTACTTTCACAAAAGCGGAAGACACCGACAAAGGTAATGCTACGGCTTGGGTGATAGGACTGGTAATTGCTGCAACCGTTATCCCGATGGCGACTTACTACATCTATCAAGTAAATCAGCCACAGCCACCATCTAACGGCTAATTGTAAAGTCTGTTCGCCCTTGGCGTTCCCGCAAGGTAGTATGAAGTGTGAAAATTTCAGACTTCATACTTTTTTTATTTTAGAGGCTATTTATAAAGTAAATCTAAAAGCGAAAAGAAAAGAGTTATGACAACGATAAGATACATTAAACGTAGTGTATTTACATAGTTAGGTATGGCGCGAAAGTCTTACCCCACAGACTTAACAGATATGGAGTGGGAAATCCTAGCCCCCTTGATTCCACCAGCGAAAGAAGGAGGACACCCGCGCACAACTGATATGCGGGAGGTATGCAACGCTATCTACTATCACCTGAAGACAGGATGCCAATGGAATATGCTTCCGGGAGACTTCCCGCCCAGCTCAACTGTATACAACTACTACCGCAAATGGCAGCGCAAAGGGGTATGGGAAAAATTAAACCATTCATTACGCGGTCAGGTTCGCTTAAAATTAGGTAAATCAACACAACCCAGCGCCCTCGCCGCAGACAGTCAGTCAGTTAAAACTGACCAAAAAAGGGGGATGTGTACGGTTTTGATGGCGGTAAAAAGGTAAAAGGGCGAAAGCGACAGACTTTGGTTGATAGCCTGGGATTATTGTTGAAAGTGGTTGTAAGTGAAGCAAATGCCCCAGAGCGAGTGCTTGCTGCCTATGCTTTGATGGAATTGTTAGAGGAGCGTCCTGAATTACTTGAGAAAGTTGAAGTTTTATGGGTTGATTCCGGTTATGACGGTGATAAGTTTGCTCTTTGTGTTTGGTTGATGATCCAAGCTCATGTTGAAGTCATACGGCGTACCGAGTCAGAATTTCAGGTTTTACCGAAACGTTGGGTAGTCGAAAGAACATTTGGGTGGTTTAACCAATATCATCGTCTCAGCAAAGATTATGAGCGCCTACCCGAAATGAGTGAAGCTGCTATATATGCTGTTATGACTCGGATTATGTTGCGTCGTCTTGTCGTCTAAAGATTTACTTTATAAATAGTCTCTTAGTCTTGAACATACTCTTGTCCCGTCACTAAAGCCATCTCAGCGCGGACAAATTCTCGTCCTAAATAAGCTGCATGGTCTAACTGTGTGACTGGACAGGTTTGAGTTTGTTCAAAAATTTTGATACTGAGTTCCTTGGCGGTTCTCCCACTAAAAACTGTTGTATAAGTTCTTTCCACCTTACCCCGTGCAGGAATTACTTTGCCTGTTTCTGGATCTACGGCTAAACCATGCTCATCAATTACATTAGTAAAATGCTTGGCATAGATTAATCCCTCGCCTCTATCTAAATAGACGATGAAATATCCAGCCGGGTCAAGGTCAATATGACGCTGAGAAAGTCTATCATCAATTGCCGCTAAATCTTGAACTATTAAATCCATAACCACTATCAAAAACAAAATTCTTTCTTCAGGGTTTTTACACCATATACTTAAGTGTAGTTCTTATTTTCCTCAGTATGAACATTAAATCGGTAAGCGATTAATATCTTTGTTGCAGCCAATTACCACCATTGCTGAACCACGTTCTAAGCGCCTATTAGGTTCTGGATTAATGGCAAATTTACCCTCTTGACTCACAGCCAACAAATTTAAACCATAACGATTCCGCAGTTGAATTTCTGTGATAGTCTTACCATGAAATTCATCTGGGACAATCATCTCAACAATACTGTGATCTGGGTCGAGGTCAAATCTGTCTAATATAGATGGTTTGGTGAGAGTACGCGCTAAAGCACAACCAGCTTCGTATTCTGGAAAAACAACGTGGTCTGCGCCGACTTTTTTTAACAACTTGCGGTGAACTTCACTAGATGCTTTAGCCACAACGTGCGGTACACCACCTTCTTTGACATTGAGAGTGGTAATAATACTTTCTTGAATGTAATTACCAATGGCGACAATTACCGTATCAAATTCAAAAATTCCGGCCTCTCTCAGCGCAGCAGGTTCAGTTGAATCTAGTTGCAAAGCGTGACCAACTATTTGTTCTGTCAAGGCTTCTGAAACTCTTTTTTCATCAATATCTGTGGCTAGTACTTGATAACCTAAATTATGCAGTGTTGAACTGACAGAACGACCAAAACGACCTAAACCAATAATGGCAAATTGGTTGTTATCTTTACGTAAACTGCGAAAAAACCCTAGTGATGCAAGATTCACAGTTGCTATCCTTGTTAAGGCTCCCTGGATTTAGAACAAAAAATACTTAAATCTAACTCAAAGTAACAATTTTTATTTTTTGCCTAGTGTTTCATATTTTATCAGTTTAAGTTAATGGCATTGATACTAAGTGCGGTTATCTCACCAGTAAGTTTTTGTCATCTTCACTCCTGCCTTCTGCCTTCTGCCCTTCGGGTTCAGCAGTTGCTCATGGGGGAAACCCCCTACAGCCCTTTGGGCATCCTACGGCGGGCGTTAGCCTCTCCCTTTGGGAGAAGAAAGATCGCACTGCTTCACCTCCTGCCTTGTCCTAGTGATAAATATTCACACCGACTTAACTTAAGGTTCTAGGTTTTTACTAGATTATCCTACCAATAAATTTTCTTCAGGATAGTGAATTCTGGTGGGACGAGGATCACCAAGAACGGCTGACATGAGTAGTAAAACTCCAACTCTACCTATATACATCGTCAGAATTAAAATGAGCTTGGCTGCGGTAGAAACACTGCTTGTAATACCTGTAGAAAGACCAACAGTAGCAAAAGCAGATACTATTTCAAATAAAATTTGAATAAAATCTAATTTTGGATCTGTTAAGGAGATGAGAATAGTTGCCAAAACTACAGTAGCTACAGACCCAACTAAAACACCAACTGCTTTCAAAATTAAATTTATGGCTATCTTTCGGTCATACAATAAAACATCTTCTTTACCTTGAAGAATTGCTTTTGTGCAACTAGTAAGAACTCGCAAAGTTGTAGTTTTCATCCCCCCGCCTGTACCACCAGGACTAGCACCAATAAACATCAGCGCTATGGTAATAAATAGACCAGCAGTGGTCATTTTGCTAATATCAATAGTATTAAATCCGGCAGTTCGCGGAGTCACAGATTGGAACCAAGCTACTAAGAATTGACCGCCAATATTTAGGTCGCCAAAAGTCTCTGGATTTCTAAATTCTATACAGAAAAAAGCAATTGTCCCGACGACTAAAAGGATGATAGTTGTACTAGTGGCAACTTTAAAATCTAAAGAAAATACTACACAGGTGTTTTTTTTGAGTAGGCGATCGCGCAACCAAAGATACATTTCTAAAATTACTTGATAGCCAATGCCGCCAAAAATAATTAATGTAGTCACTGTGAAAACAACTAACCCAGATGTTTGATAACCAATTAAGCTATCTTTAAATAAACTAAAACCTGCATTATTCCAAGCATTAACACTATGAAAAATTGCTAACCACAGTCCTTGTGACCAACCATATTTCGGCACGAAAGCAGGCAAAAGTAGAAATACGCCTGTAATTTCAAAAATTAAAGTCGTGGCAATAATTGAGCGAATTACTTGGGCGCTACCTTGCATTCCTGGCCTATCTAATGCTTGTTGAATTGCCATTTTTTGGCGCATGTCAAATCTGCGCCCAATGAGCAAAATTAAAAAGGTAGTGGTTGTCATATAGCCCAACCCACCAATTTGAGCTAACAGGACAATAAACAACTGACCCCAAAAAGAAAAATAAGTCCCAGGATCAACTACTGATAAGCCCGTCACACAAACGGCAGATGTTGAGGTGAATAATGCCACAACTAAATTATTCCAACTACCGTCGCTAGTTGAAATCGGCAGCATCAACAACATCGTCCCGACAGCTATGACAGCCAAAAATCCCAAGCAAATTGTCCGCGAAACAGTCATATTAAAGTAGAGCCTCTAAATTATTCCAGGTAGGGTCTACACCATAGATTCTTCCTGGAAAAGAAAAACATCCTGATTTAATTAAAAACACACATGGTAGCCTACCAGTATGTTTATTTAAACTCTGTCTTGTCTTAACACTATTTGTTTTATGAGTACAACACTATATCAGCAAATTCAGCAGTTTTACGATGCTTCTTCTGGTTTATGGGAAGAAGTTTGGGGCGAACACATGCACCACGGTTTCTACGGTGCAGATGGCACGCAAAAAAAAGAGCGCCGTCAGGCACAAATTGATTTAATTGAAGAAATACTTCATTGGGCAGATGTCAAAACAGCAACTAACATTTTGGATGTGGGTTGTGGTATTGGTGGTAGTTCTTTATACTTGGCTGAAAAGTTTCATGCTAGGGCTACAGGTATTACTTTAAGTCCTGTGCAAGCCGCCAGAGCGACAGAACGCGCCCAAGAAATGTTGTTACATCTAAGAAGTAAGTTTTTAGTAGCTAATGCTCAAGCAATGCCTTTTGCAGATGATACTTTTGACTTAGTTTGGTCGCTGGAAAGTGGCGAACACATGCCCGATAAAACCCAGTTTTTGCAAGAATGTTATCGCGTATTAAAACCGGGTGGGACTTTAATTATGGCGACTTGGTGTCATCGACCGACGAATGAAACGCCATTAACAGCAGATGAACAAAAGCATTTGCAAGATATTTACCGCGTGTATTGTTTGCCTTATGTGATTTCGTTGCCAGAGTATGAAGCGATCGCCCATCAACTACCATTAAAAAATATCCGCACTGCTGATTGGTCAGTTGCTGTCGCGCCATTCTGGAATATAGTTATTGATTCCGCAGTTACTCCAGGCGCGATTTTTGGCTTGTTGCGTTCTGGCTGGAGTACCATTCAAGGAGCCTTAGCACTGGGGTTAATGAGCCGCGGTTATGAACGTGGGTTAATTAAGTTTGGGTTGGTGTGCGGGAATAAATAGCCGTCATAAACCAATAAGGTTAATTATTCTGTTGAATTAATCCTTTTTGTAAAGCCATCATCACAGCTTGGGTGCGATCGCTTACCTCTAATTTCTGTAAAATTGCATGAATATGAACTCGCACTGTTCCCGGTGCAATATATAGTGTATGCGCGATTTCTTGATTGGTTTTGCCAGCTGCTAACAGCAAAAGAATTTCTTGTTCGCGCCCAGTTAAGGGATTGGTAAGCTTGGAGATATTATCTAATTGAGGCGACGGTTCAGACGCAAACGAAGAGCGAATTTCTCTAGTTGCAGTTGCATCCCACCAAGAAGCCCCAGCCGCCACAGAACGCAATGCTAATACTAATTTTTCCGCCGCAATGCCTTTCAGGCAATAACCTTGAGCGCCTGCTTCTATCAACTGCGAAATTAAAGGCTTTTGCCAATGGGAGGTGAGAATTAAAATTGGCAATAGAGGATTTTGCTGCTTAATTTGTCTACAAGTTTCAATTCCACCAATTCCCGGTAAACCCACATCTAACAGCACAATATCTAGAGGATGTTCTTTGACTAACTCAATAGCTGTTTCACCATCTTCAGTCTCAGCAATAATTTCTAACCCAGGTTCTTGCTGCAATCGTACTTGCAAACCTAAGCGAAAAAGTTCATCATCTTCAACTAACAAAATTTTGATGGGGTTAGAAGACATTGCACACAGGTAAAGGAAACAAGGAACACTTTGACAGGCTCATATACCGACTAACTTAGAATCAAAGGCTTTGAACCCGCGCAGGCGGGTTTTGTCTGTGTAGCCGCGACTTCAGTCGCTAGGCGCAAAATGTGGATAAACAGGTAGTTTAAAAGCAAACACAGCACCACTCGGCACTTTGTTTTCTGCCCAGATTATACCCCCGTGGGCTTCAATAATTTGCCGAGATAAATAAAGCCCCAAGCCTGAACCTTTGGCTTGGCGTTGGTAAAACCCGCCACAGGCATCGCTATGACCTTGATAAAATCTTTCAAATAAGTGAGAAAATTGTTCTGGCTGAATGCCTGCACCCGTATCTAAAATTTTCACTACTTGATAAGAAGTTTGCGGTTCTAAAAAAACTTCCACCTTTCCACCACGCCGAGAATGATTAATCGCATTCACTAAAAGATTATGAAACACTCTTTGCAGTTGCAGCGCATCACCATGCACCCACAACGATTGTCGCCAATCAGAATCACCATAACTTACCGACAGATGAACACGACGATTCACCGCTAATTCCATCAAATCACCAGCCGCTTCCTCTGCCAAAACAGTTAAATCTACTGGTGCTAAATCTAGCCTTAAACCTTCAATATCATTGCGATAAACATCTAAAAGCGTTTCTACCAGTTGTAGGGAAGTTTGGTGACTACGTGCCATTGTAGACAAAACTTGTTGCTGCGTTGGTAGAACTGGGCCAAATTTTTCTTGTTGAAAAGCTTTGATGGTTTCAATCGCCCCTAGTAACGGTGTTTTTAAATCATGGGTAAGAGTGGAAGCAAAATCTTCCCGTACCTTAACTAACTCCTCTTGAGATTCTAACTTAGCGCGAGTTAGGGCGATCGCCTCTTGAGAACGACGCAGGCGATCGCTTAAAATACCAGTCACAATCAACGCCATCACTGCAATTAATCGGCTGGCTACAGTGGATATCTTAACTAATTCATCCCCTGGTACAACCAGATTCAACAGCGTTAAGCACACTGCAACTACAGTCGCCTGAAAAGTTGCCATCCCCCCAAACCAGTAGTTTGTTAATAAGATTGCACCTGTATAAAGATATCCAAACACATATTCTGTGGGTGTCTTAAACTCCATCACTATCACAGCAGAAAACAAACATAATATGACAATAAGTCTGCCTAATCGTGAGTTATTAGCTAGAATTTTTTTGGTAAGTAACCTCATTTAATTTAGTTAATATTCTCTTAAATTATATTTAATATACTAAAAGCCTAGAGATTTAGATCCCCGACTTCTTTAAGAGGTCGGGGATATGATTTGTTATGTCAACTCGGCGTTTAGCAGCTAACTAAACGCTAGATATAGAAAAAATAAACGCTGTATATATCAAAAACACGTATAAATTTATATCCTCCAACCCTTGTTTTTTCTTCATAAAAAATCGATGATCTAAATTAATCCAAGTAATTGCAAACTGTCTCAATAACCAATATTTATGCTCCAAGGATGGATTCAAATTGGACTAACGCTACTCATTTTAGTAGCAATAACTCCATTTTTCGGGCGATATATGGCGCGTGTGTATCAAGAACAACGCACATTTTTCGACCCAATTCTCAACCCAATTGAAAGAATACTTTACTCTTTAGTTGGAGTACAAACTAAAGCAGAAATGACAGGCTGGCAATATGCCAGAGCCATTCTCTACAGTAATTTAGTCATGGGTTTGCTGATATTCTTGATTATCATGAATCAAGGATGGCTGCCCTTTAACCCGACAAAAATTCCTGCACCAACTTGGGATACAGCCTTACACACAACAATTTCCTTTATTACTAACACCAACCAACAACATTATTCTGGTGAAACCTATCTGAGTTACGCCAGTCAAATGTGGGGACTTGGTTATCACATGTTCACCTCAGCCGCCACTGGGTTAGCGGTGGGAATTGCGTTTATTCGTGGGTTAACTGGGAGACCATTAGGTAACTTTTATGTTGATTTAATTCGCTCAATTACGCGAGTTTTGTTACCTATTTGTATTGTTGGTGGAATTGCCTTGATGGCGGCTGGTGTTCCCGAAACATTGGCAGGGCCAGTTGTATTCCCGACTTTAGAAGATTCTAATATTAGTCAGGCGATCGCACGCGGCCCTGTTGCCCATTTTGAAATTATCAAACAACTCGGAGAAAACGGCGGCGGCTTTTTTGCCATCAACTCAGCCCATCCCTTTGAAAATCCCAATGGGTTTTCTAACTTAATTCAAATTGTGGCGATGTTGTCAATTCCCACATCCTTGATTTATACCTACGGCTTGTTTGCTAACAACACCAAGCAAGCCTGGTTAGTCTACGGTATGGTGGGCGTAATCTACATCACATTTATTATCATCACCGCCATTGGTGAATATAACGGCAACCCAGCAGTCAACGCACTCTTAGGTAGTACCCAACCCAATCTAGAAGGTAAAGAAGTCCGGTTTGGTTGGGCGCAATCAGCCTTATTTGCCGTCAGTACCACTGGAACCATGTGCGGTGCAGTCAACAGTTTACACGACTCCTTCATGCCCAACGGTGGTTTTGTCACCCTCTCCAATATGTTTTTACAAATCATCTGGGGTGGACAAGGTACAGGCACAGCTTATTTATTTGCCTACCTGATTTTGGCAGTATTCGTCACAGGCTTAATGGTAGGACGCACACCAGAATTTCTCGGACGCAAAATCGAAAAGCGTGAGGTAGTACTAGCGAGTTTCTTGATTCTCTTAGTTCACCCCATCTCCATTATGATTCCCGCTGGTATTGCTTTAGCCTTCCCCGACCAACTAGCAGGCATCAGCAACCCCGGCTTTCATGGCTTTGCCCAAGTCCTTTATGAATATGCTTCGGCTGCGGCTAACAACGGCTCAGGCTTTGAAGGCTTAGGTGACTCCCAACCATCACCCATTGCTATTGCAGCAGGCGCAAAAACCACCGCAACTGCCCTCTGGTGGAACCTCAGTACTTGCTTCAGCCTCCTCGCCGGACGCTATATCCCCATCATCGGCTTACTCTTACTCGCCGATAGTATGTCTCGCAAACCCCAAGTCCCCTTCACAGTCGGCACATTACGCACCGACACCGGACTATTTACAGGCGTAACCGCAGGCGTAATTTTAATTCTCGGCGCACTCACATTCTTCCCCGTCCTGGCCTTCGGCCCCATCGGCGAAGCCTTCTGGATAGCCAAAGGTATCGGCTAACCCAATTTTGGATTTTGGATTGAACATTCCTTTCTCCTCTCCTTTGCGCCTCCGCGTCTCTGCGTGAAACAATTCTCTCTTTATATGAAAACCAACACAACACCTCGTCTACCTCAAGGAACCCGTGACTCCCGCAGACATACCCCCAAAACAGATATGCGGGGACTCTATCAAAGAGCCATTAAGGATTCATTTGTCAAGCTGAATCCGAAAATAGCTGTCAAAAACCCAGTCATGTTTATCGTTTGGGTAGGCACAATTGTTACCTTCCTCGTCACCCTTGACCCCAATTTATTCGGCACTATTCAAGCAGATGTTAATCAACAACGCTTATTAAACGGGTTAATTACATTCATTCTCTTTTTCACAGTGGTATTTGCCAACTTTGCCGAAGCCGTGGCCGAAGGACGAGGTAAAGCCCAGGCTGATTCCTTACGCTCCACCCGTTCTGATACCATTGCCAGTAAGATTCTCCCCGATGGTTCAATTCAAAAAGTCAATTCTACAGAACTGCGACGCGGGGATTTAGTCAAAGTAGTAGCCAATAACATGATTCCCGCCGATGGCGAAGTGATTCAAGGGATTGGTTCTGTAGATGAATCGGCAATTACCGGAGAATCAGCCCCAGTACTCAAACAACCAGGTACAGATATTGCCAGTTCCGTTACAGGCGGTACACGCTTACTCTCAGATGAATTGACAATTCGGATTACAGCTGATCCTGGTAAAGGCTTTATCGATCGCATGATTTCTTTGGTGGAAGGAGCAGAACGCAGCAAGACACCAAATGAAATAGCCCTGACAGTCTTGTTAGCAGTACTGACACAAGTATTTTTAATTGTTGTTGCAACTATGCCGCCCTTTGTCAACTATATTGCTAACTTTATCAGTACTGTATTCGGAACAGAAGCCGGAAATAGTTTAAGGGCAGGTGCAAGTGTTGCTATTTTGATTTCATTGTTAGTCGCTTTGATACCAACAACTATCGGTGGTTTATTAAGTGCGATCGGCATTGCGGGGATGGATAGAGTGGCTCAGTTTAACGTGATTGCCACCTCTGGACGCGCCGTTGAAGCCTGTGGTGATATCAATACCCTGGTGCTAGATAAAACAGGCACAATCACCTTGGGCAACCGGATGGCGGATGAGTTCATCCCTGTCAATAGTTACACCATCGAAGATGTCGCCAGAGTTGCCTATGCTGGCAGTGTATTTGATGAAACACCCGAAGGTAGATCAATTGTCAAACTGGCAGAGACTTATCACGTTGGTTTAGATTTCAATATCAACCAAGCAGAAGGTGTAGAATTTTCTGCCAAAACCCGGATGAGTGGGACAAATCTCCCCAACGGTAAGCAAGTCCGTAAAGGGGCGGTAGATGCAATTAAAAGTTTTGTTCGCTCTCGTGGAGGCCATATTGCTAGTGATGTTGATGCAGCCTACGAGCGAGTTTCGCGGTTAGGGGGTACACCCTTAGCCGTTTGTCAAGATGACCAAATTTTCGGGGTTATCTATCTCAAAGATATTGTCAAACCAGGTTTAAGCGAAAGATTTGACCAACTCCGACGGATGGGTGTTAAGACAATTATGCTCACAGGTGATAACCGCATTACGGCTGGTGTCATTGCTCAGGAAGCTGGTGTTGATGATTTTATCGCTGAAGCCACACCAGAAGACAAAATTGGTGTAATTCGCGCTGAACAATCTCAAGGTAAGTTAGTAGCGATGACTGGAGATGGTACCAATGATGCACCAGCATTAGCTCAAGCCAACGTGGGTTTAGCCATGAACTCCGGGACACAAGCTGCTAAAGAAGCCGCTAACATGGTGGATTTAGATTCTGACCCCACCAAGTTAATTGATTTGGTGACTATTGGTAAACAGTTACTCATTACCCGTGGGGCATTAACTACTTTTTCTATTGCTAACGATATTGCTAAGTATTTCGCAATTATTCCCACTATCTTTGCAGCAGCAGGAATTGGCGCACTAAATATTATGGGACTGAAAAGCGCCCAGTCGGCAATTATCTCAGCCCTAATTTACAACGCTTTGATTATTCCGGTACTCATTCCTTTAGCACTAACTGGAGTAAAATTCCGTCCGCTGACGGCAGATCAACTATTAAAACGTAACATTTTTATTTATGGTTTGGGCGGGATTGTTGCACCTTTTATTGCCATTAAATTGATTGATGTGATTTTACCTTTATCTTAATTTCTCAATTGTTATGAAATCTCCTTGTTTACCTCAAATATTCACAGAAATAATTGCAATCGTCGCAGATGGACGCTTGCCAAAACTTCCTTTGTATATCTTTCTGGGAATGTGTTTCAACCTTTTGGTTGCACCTGTTGTTTATGCTGCCACCGGAGAAAATTTTTCCCATTTTCAAGCTTGGTCTTTAGGTCTGTTAGGTTTAGTAACTTTAAGCCTTGCTACTTATTTATTTTTTGTTATGTTTGTACCGGAGAAATTCTAATGAGTTTTGCACGCGAAGTTAACAGAGCCATTCGTTCTACTTTAGTTCTTTGGGTAATTGGCGCTATTATCTATCCCTTTGTGATGATTACCATTGGACAGATTGTCTTTCCATTTCAAGTCAATGGTAGTCTGATG
This sequence comes from Nostoc sp. PCC 7107, assembly GCF_000316625.1. Classification (GTDB taxonomy): domain Bacteria; phylum Cyanobacteriota; class Cyanobacteriia; order Cyanobacteriales; family Nostocaceae; genus Nostoc_B. The sequence goes on from NC_019676.1 coordinate 1,373,620, forward strand.
AAGAATAGCCAAGGTCAAGTGATAGGCTCTAGTTTAATTGGTCAACCTTTCACTTCCGAAAGATACTTTAATAGTCGTCCTAGTACCACAAGTTACAGCACTGCTGACCCGAAAAAAGATGACGCTGGAGTATTAAAAACTGGGGTTTCTGGTGCAAGTAATTTAGCCCCTAGTAATTCGGCATTAATCGAACGTATCAAAGGTAAAGATGACCCCGACCCCAGCAAACGGATTGAAGGTGATTTAAATCGGTTAAAAACAGCAGGTATCCAACCTACCGCCGATTTAGTTTACACTTCTGCTTCTAGCCTCGACCCCCACATTACCCCGGAAGCTGCCAAAGCACAAGTTAACCATGTAGCCAAAGCGCGAGGACTCCAACCCCAACAGTTAGAAACTTTGATTGCTCAAAATACCGATGGTCGCTTTCTGGGTATTTTTGGTGAGCCTGGGGTCAATGTGTTGAAATTAAATTTAGCTTTGGATGCTTTGAAGTCGGCAAGTTAGTTATGATTTTCTGCCCAAAACTTTTCCTGTTCATACCCGACAAAATGAAGTTAATTATCTGCTTGAGCTTTATTGCGTGGATGGTAACAATATCTGGTTATTCATGGTTGATTTTAGGTATAAAACATCAATACTTTTCACGATTAGCAGATGCTAACTTGATCCCAGATACCCCAGAAACAAAATTTTTGCAACGAGAGCGTGGTGGTATTCGACGTGTAAGAAATCAAGGGATTGCTAATAAAATGAATGCTACTTTGAGCAAATTAGTATAAGTTACTGTTTGCAGGGGATTTTATGTTGCGATCTCACCTCTATCTAGTCAACCAAAGATACTTATGAGACAGAAAGAAACTATCTTCGTTATTCCTACTCACCGCCTCAGAGATGTAGCCGAAACTATTGAAAAATACGATGAAAATTTTTGGGCTAATGGTCACGCAGTCAAAATGATCATTTTTGATGATTCCAGTATTGCCAATTACGAGAAATACTATCCACTTCTTGAACAAACAAAAACTGTCAATGATGTGTTTTATGTCGGCCCCCACGAAAAAGAACAATTTATTAATTTCTTAAATGAGAGACTACGGGATAAAAAACTAGAGTCGCTTGTCAAAAATTTATTTCGGCCTAGTTATGGTGGAAATCGTAACTTTACACTCATATATACTCTGGGACACTTAATGGTCAGCGCCGATGATGATATGCGCCCAGATGCACTCATTGAAACTAGCCCAGAGTCTTTATCAAATGATGAAATATGTCGAGGTAAACTAATCAAAGCAGAACAGAAAGACGGCTATATCCATAAATCTTTTGACATCCTCACAGCTTTTGGTGATGTTCTCGGAAAAAAAGTTAGTCATGTCCCCGAAAACTTTGAGATGGGAGACTATTTGATTGATACAGCAATGGATTTAGAAACCAACACAACAAAAGGTTACTTTACTGAAAACTCTCTTTTAGTCCAAAAGGGAACAGTTTTTAATAATGCTGTTGTCAAAATTGCCCAAACATTCCGCACCGGGACTAATGATATTGATACACTTGATTTTGTTCATCTGTATCTCAATGATGAAAATCAAATTAGTCCTAATGACCTGAATGATTTTTATATTTTGACTAATTTTAGACCTGTAATTACTAATAAAAACTGGCGGATGGATTGTGGCGTAGCTGGATATGATAATCAGCTAGGTTTACCGCCATTTTTTCCAACTCGGTTAAGGTTTGAAGATTACATATATCGATTGTGGATACAGCAAGAAGGTATTGTAGCGGCTCACGTTGATGCTGTTCAGAACCATATTCGGAATAACTACATGCGAAATCCACTCGCCAGTGAAATATTTAATGAAGAAATATGCAGTCTACTCAAAAAGAAAATTAAAGATAGCTTATATTATCTTGATGATTTGAGTATCAAATTTGACTATTCTGGTGAAGTTACTTTACTAGATTCTGAGGAAATTCTTGAAAAAATTTCGGCTATTTATCATCAAGTTATCAAAGAATCACAGTCTACCCAAAATGAAGAAAGGAAAAAATCTCTACAGTTATTTGCTAATAACTTATCAAGAGTATTTTATGGGTTTGAGCCAGATTTCTTTCAACAAAATGTCTCCCGCATTGTTGATGATGTAATTAGTCAGTTTCATGCTTCTTTAGAAATTTGGCCAACTTTAGTAGAAATCTGTTACTTGTATAAAGATAAAAAGAACCTACCGCAAGTTCGTGTAAAAAACAATAAGCTGAAATCAAGGAATGGTTCGAGATTTGGTGAAGTTTTAGTCTAAATATATGCCGGAATATCATCAGCCAGAGAAAAATAATTTTCTTTATCCTTGCACTCGCTACTACGGAAAAGTCAAACCAGAAAATTTGGTTTTTCATAGCAATCTGCAAGAATTTGCTCAAAAAGTGGGTTATATAGCTGGATTAGAGACAGGTGGAAAACTATCTTTAGAAGAAGCATACGAACAAATTAATAAGCTTTGGCAACAATTACAATACAGCAAGCAAGAATTGGGTGTTGGTGCAGAGTTCAAATAAATATTTAGGTTGATATTGGCAGGAATTACCTAAATACTTTATTGCTCAAAATTGCATATTTAAATTAAGAGTTCAGAAGTCAGAAGTCAGAATCCAGAATTAGAGTGAATCAAGGCTGTACTAGACAGAGATTTTCATTTTCTAGAACCATGATTCATCAACTGTGATCGCTTCTGACTTTTGTATTCTAAATACTTACATCAAGGTCATCGTAAAATATATCAGATGTTTAGTTATAACTAAACATCTGTTTATTTTATTTATAACGTTTAATTTTCAGGAATATATATCCTTATATCTAGATTTTTAGTTTAAAAAAATGCAGAATAATATCTAGAATTAAAAATACTTTATGCTTGAAAATCAAAGTTTTATCGAGCCTAGCTTATTTGGTGTTTCCATTCAATCAAATAGTATTTACTGTGGGATTCATTTAACTAAGGTTACTTTACCTGAGCAATGTGCTTTTCTCGGTATTTTAAGAGCAGGTCAAATCATTCCCCTAGAATCTAATCCAGAGATTTATTCTGGAGATTATATCCTGGCGATCGCACTTAATCCCATGATGGTTCCAGCACTCAAAGTTACTCTCAAAAAAATTCATTCTGTTTACTATTCTCTCAGTAACTGCTTACTAGAAGCTCGACCACGTTACATTAGTAATTACTCCCATGATTTTAATTAAATCTCTATTCTTGGCTAATGTAATGTGAAGCTAAAATAATAATAATATGTAGATAAAAGCATGTCTTTTTTAATAGTATGTTTAGCATCTGCTTTTTTGGTTGCATTTTTGGCATTTTTGGTGTTTATTGTTTTAGAGATTTGTCTCATTATCCAAAAGAGAATTAAAAAAACAACAGTAAATCAAATTCGGAAATGTCCTTGTTATAATTGTCGTTTCTTTGACGCGAACCCTTACATTAAATGTGTGGTTAATCCTTCACTGGTTTTAACAAAAAAAGCTTTCAACTGCTTAGATTACCAATCTAAATAAATTATTATAGCTATTTTTATAAGTTCTTTGGATTGGAGAATATGATTATTATGTTGAGATTTATAGGTGTTATCAGTTGTTTGATAATCACTTCATTGGTGAGCCAAGATAATAATTTAATTTGGCAAAGTCCAGTTAAAAAGCTGCAATCAACCAGAAAATGTCCTAGCTGTGACCTATCAGGGTTAAATTTCTCAGGTGCTAATTTAGAAAAAGTTGATTTGCGTTCGGCGGATTTGCAAAGAACAAACCTCAGTCATACGAATCTACGGTATGCCAATTTAGAGTGGGCAGATTTACGCAATGCCAATTTACAAGGAGCCGATTTAACAGGGGCAAACCTCAGCATAGCCTCTTTAGGTGGAGCTAATTTGCAAGGAGCTAATCTCGAAGCCTCGAATTTAAAAATGGCTAGTCTTAGAAGTAGTAATCTGAGTAATGCTAATCTTTTGAAAGCAGCAATGAATCAGGATTTACAAAACAGTAATTCGGTGATTTTGTGCAAAACAAGATTACCCAATGGAGTTACATCACGGCGCTGTAATAGTCAGTTAAATTAAGACTAAAATAATGAAGCGATCGCATCACACAGAGCGATCGCCCTAATCTTTTATAATTGACTTAACAACTTTAATTAATTACGTGCATCGTCAATTAAGCAAGACTTGAACTTCTCAAGTTTGGCTTTTGGGCTATTGGTTAGCAAGTCACTAATTAAAGTGTTAGGGGTAATGTCACCTCTGAGGTTAAACCACAGTTCTCCTAATACTGTATTGGTGCATTTAACCTCTGTCTTGTCCCCAGCATTAGCCGCAAAAGATGACAAGGCTTGATCAATATCTTTGAGGGTAACTTGGCGACCGATATTATTAGCCACTAATGCTTGAATAGGCGATTTATTTAAGGCATCAATCAGGGCAATTGACTCAGCATAATATTCTTCTGGTGTACCTTGATAGCAAGTACCATGCTTAATCCATTCATGCCTGTGCAAATTGGAAGCTGTTCCTGGCATCACTACTTGTAGCCTTTCCCAAGTTTCAGGGGAAAGTTCTGATTCTACAGCTGGTAATTTTGACCAAGTTTTTGCTTTATCAAAACGGATATCACTCTGACTGACTCCGCAGTAAATATTAGATTCTGGCTGAGGCCACAAACCGTGTAAAGCGAAATTGGTAGCTTCAGGACGGTTTGGGTTTTTCGCTAAAGTTTGGCACTCGGTTTTTTCGGGTTTGGTCTCACAGAAAGCCGGTTGCCAACTCACTGCTAATAAATAGTCTTGACCTACAGCAACGGGAATTACAGGCGGTATGTTTCCTGTAGTGTCAGCAGGTAAACCATCGGCACTAACGCAACTAGTAAGAACCCAACGCCGAGAAGGGCTGGCACTGGCAATTTCTAGCAGGTAGTGAGAAGGGTTATCTTTATTTTGACCGACGATTTGATAAGTCTGTCCTGGCTGTAATCTGACATTGCCGGGATTTGTGCCTTTTTTAATCGAGATTACGGCTTCACAAGCACCAACAGCAGTGGTGAATTGCCCTGCCGAAGGAACCAAAGCTAGAGCAGAATTAGGTAATAGGATCAAGGAAAACGCTAACAAAATGACTAATGCCAGCTTTTGTTTGAGCGATCGCAGCATAAAATACTCCTTATATCTATACCTAATATCCATAGACAAGTTATGCTTTTCCTGATTTTTGTCGGAACTTGGTTTATGGGAATAAATATTTCTGAAAATTTCTCATGTAAAAACTTGTTGTTCTTTAGTCCGTGAGTGTATTTGTAGTTCAAAATTTGGAATAAAACTACCAAACTCCAAGCACTCACACCAGCGACTTTCATCACAAAATCGGATTTGATGGCTAAATCAATGTTCTCAACAAAACGGCTCAGTAGACGGTTTATGCGCTGGCTATTGGCAGAAAACCGCAGCGAAAAGGAAGGGCCTTACCAGAAGGAAGAAGCTCACCGCCAGCATCCTTGGTGGCAGGTTATGTGCTTAACGGGTGTAGATTATTTTTCTACTCTCGGCTATCAACCGGGAATTGCCGCACTGGCAGCGGGTGCGCTTTCTCCTATTGCTACGCTTATTTTGGTTTTATTAACGCTATTTGGTGCATTGCCCATCTACCGCCGTATTGCTGCTAAAAGCCCACATGGTGAAGGTTCTATTGCTATGTTGGAGCATTTGCTTTCTTGGTGGCAAGGCAAATTATTAGTGCTGTGTTTACTTGGCTTTGTGGGAACCGACTTTATTATTACGATTACTCTATCTGCTGCTGATGCCACAGCCCACATTATCGAAAATCCTCTGACACCAAGTTTGCTGCACAGTCAAAGTATTGCTATTACCCTGATGTTAATTGCTTTACTTGGTGCAGTTTTCTTACGAGGTTTTAAAGAAGCAATTGGAATTGCCGTATTTTTGGTGGCATTTTATCTGCTGTTGAATTTGATTGTCATTAGCATTGGGTTATATCAGATTGCAATTAACCCAAGTGCGATCGCTAACTGGCAAACAGCACTTTTCGCCCGCCACTCGAATTTCTTTGTCGTCATCGGCCTAGCTATCCTCTTGTTTCCTAAGCTGGCCTTGGGTTTGTCTGGGTTTGAGACTGGCGTAACTGTGATGCCCCTTGTCCAAGGTAGCAATAGCGATACCCCAGAAATGCCCAGAGGACGAATTCAAAATACCCGCAAGCTTCTAACTGCTGCTGCTGTTATTATGAGCTTCTTTTTACTCACCAGCAGTTTTGTCACTACTCTGTTAATTCCTACCACAGAATTTGCCACAGGTGGTAAAGCCAATGGCCGCGCCCTTGCTTATCTAGCACATCTTTATTTGGGTAATGGCTTTGGCACAATCTATGATTTAAGCACCATTTCTATTTTGTGGTTTGCCGGTGCATCCGCAATGGCAGGGCTACTAAATATTGTGCCTCGCTATTTACCACGTTATGGCATGGCACCAAGTTGGGCGCTATTAACCAGACCTTTGGTATTGGTTTATATCACTATTGCCTTTGTGGTGACAGTGATTTTCCGGGCTAATGTAGAAGCACAGGGTGGTGCTTATGCAACGGGTGTACTGGTATTAATAAGTTCTGCCGCCTTTGCTGTTACCCTATCAGCCCATCGTCAACGCTCTCCAAAGGGAAGACTGATTTTTGCACTGATAACGCTAGTCTTTATCTATACAACAATTGTAAATATTATTGAGAGACCAGAAGGAATCAAAATCGCGGCTTTCTTCATTGGTGCAATCATTGTAACTTCCCTAGTTTCCCGCGTTTGGCGCTCCACAGAACTGCGAGTAGAACAAATAGAAGTTGATGAAAATGCCCGCCAATTCATTGCTCAAGAAAGCCAAGGCGCGATTCGCATCATTGCTAATCGGTTAAATGAAGGTAATGAACAAGAATATTTGTTAAAGGAAAAAGAGGTAAGAGAAGATAACCACATTCCGCCGACAGATCCCATAATCTTTCTAGAAATCTTGATATCTGATGCGTCAGACTTTGCTGAGGTAATTCGAGTCAAAGGTGTACAAGTTGGTGATTATCGAATTTTGCGGGCTGAAAGTGCCGCAGTACCCAATGCGATCGCTGCTTTGCTACTGTATATTCGTGACCAAACTGGTAAAATTCCTCATGCGTACTTTGGCTGGGTAGAAGGAAATCCCATTCAATATTTACTGCGATTTATCTTATTTGGTGAAGGTGATATTGCTGTAGTTACCCGTGAAGTACTGCGTCGAGCCGAAAAAAATCCCCACAGGCGACCAGGAATCCATGTCGGTGGTTGAGAAAAAGTAGAGACGCTGCAATGCGTCTCTATATAATAGGACTTACGCAAAACACCTCTCAAACTCTCATTTCTCCGTGACCTCTGCGTCTCTGTGGTTCGATTTTCCGTAGCCTGTGCGTAAGTCCTATATAAGATTAAACAAGTGCTAAATTTTTACGTAATTAGTTAGTACGCTGTGTTGTACTAGTTTAGTAGTTTGTGCATCCCTCACCCTGAATCAAGACAATGGATACAAAGAGCAAAGTCAATATTTGGTGGAGATACGCTGTTTTATTGACGGTAGTTTTAGCATTTAGGCCAACTACCTATTTCATCCACCAGGCTTTGCGGGGACACCCACTGGATATTAATTATTTTTGGACAGAACTTTCCCCCTTTGGACTGCTAAAACAAGGTCTTTATAACGGGAATGGTGGTGCTGATTGGAAAATTGGCCAGCCAAAAGTCACAATTTGGAATGCCCAACAGTTGCGTGATGAGCCAGAGTTAAGCAAGTTTGCCCTAGAATTGGTAAATCGCGATCGCACAATCAATAATTTAAAACCTTTAACAGCCGACTCGTTACTATCTCTAGCAGCACAACTCCACGCTCAAGATATGCTGGAACGGCAATATTTTAATCATATTTCCCTCAATGGCAAAAATCCCCGCGATCGCTATATTGCCGTTGGCGGTAATCGGCGTGTCGGAGTTGGCGAAAACATTATTAAAGATCGTGTCCAAGGTTTAGGATTAACTTACGGCACAGTTGAAGATTTTCAACGCGGTTGGATGTACAGCAATAGTCATCGGGAAAACCTCCTCACCCGTGAATACAAAAAATTTGGCTATGGTGTAGCAATTGGTAAAAATGGTCAAATTTATGCAGTGCAAATGTTTAGTGATTAAGTTTTGATATTCTCACCGGAGATTTTCTGATTTCGTCCTAGGAATCTCTGTGGTATGAGAACATTTTGAGAAACCACTTTAAATTCATGGTGATCGCAATTTTTTCTCCATCCAATGAATAATAAATGAATAATTTAATATTTATTTAATTACGCCAATTCATAAAAACATATAATCTGATTATTAGTTTTTTTCACTAAAATTACTGTTTTATTCCTATTTCATTTAGTATTTATCTCATTTAATAATTAATATGAATAATTTTTCACCAATAGAAAGATTTATAAACCGAGGATTTTTTGATAGAGAAGATCCGCAAGAATTAAGAGGTTATTATTTAGGAAATTTTAGTATTTCTCTAAATCAAACTGTTGCTTTAGATGATCAACATAAACTTATTAATATTAGACAAGATTTATATGAAGAAATATGTCGAAGATTAAATGAATTTAAAAATACTGACGCTTATCTTGCAGATAAATTATATTTTAAAATGGTTAGATATACGGATTATAAATATCAAGGTTCTGATAGAGATAGACTATATATAGAAATTGTATTAGACACTTTAAGAGGCACAAAAATTTCCACTATATGTAGATTTTTTATTCATGGAAATAACTTGTATATTGCGGCTGATTCTTATGCTTTAGGAAAGCTAAACATCTGCGGTCTGATAATTCAAACTATTTTTTTATTCATATTACTAACATCCTTACCTGCTCTCTTAGCTCTGTTTATTATTCCTGGAATTATTGCTGGATTATACTTATATTCTACCTGGATTAAGTTCATTAGAGCTTTGTTTCAAAGGGAATCATTTGTGTATGCACTCAGAATAAACTTTCCTAGACCACTCAGGAGCAATTTTTTTGATTTAGATGATTGTTTTATGTTCTTAAAAAGCATACTTCCCATGATTATTGAATCTTTAAGGAAAGTACTAGAACAACATGAGTTGCTCGATAAAACTATGGAACAATATTTAAATGAAATCAGTAAGAATATTAGCGGACAAACAATTAATGTTAACACAGGTGGTGGAAATATTATTGGTGCAATATTAGGAGGTGGAAACAATACAGTTAATAATTAGTGGTAAGTACAACATAAGGTTAATAACTGAGGCTCAATTTTATGGAATCTAAGATAATTGTAAATACTGGTGGTGGTTCTTTTGAAGGGAACAATGTAGGCGGAGAGGGCAATATAATTAATAACTATAAATCTATACGTCAAAATGAACAAACCCTAGCAGAAGCCGCCGCCGAGATTCAAAAGTTACTTGAACAGCTAGAAAAGTCATATCCTGCTACAACTACAGTCGGAAAGATGGCGATCGCTACTGAAACCATTAGCCAAATTGATAGCAACCCAACTTTAGCTGCAAGAATACTCAGTGCATTACAAGCAGGTGGCATCTCAGCTTTCGAGCAACTACTGAATCACCCCGCAGCTAGTTTTTTCATTAGTGCTTTGGGAGATTGGCAATCAACTAAGAGACAAATTTCATCATAACTGTTCCAAAATAATACACCTCAATCTATGGAATTAGAGAGGTAGATCATTAGGGAAAGATATTGCATTGCAACGTCTCTACAAATATTATTGGCAGGTATTACAATGTCTACGAAAATCAAAGGATCTACATCAAATATGTCCTGACTCACGCAGACTATGATAAGGATAAATGGAAAAATGACCCGTACTTTTAATCCTGAATCCTACGGTAAATTACTAGCTCAGTATCAACCAAAAACAATTACTACAGAAGAAGAAAACGAAAAAGCAATAGCTCTTGTCCAAGACTTAGAACATCGTGCCAATCGTATACCAGAAGAAGAAATACTATTGGAACTGTTAGTGACATTAATTGAGAAATTTGAAGAAACCCATTATCCAATCCCTCAAGGTACACCACATTCGATGTTAGTCCATCTAATGGACGCACGTGATATTTCTCCAGAAGTATTAGCTGAGACAGTTGGATCATTGGAGGTTGTGCAGGAAATCTTAAATGGCGATCGCACGATTAATCAAGCAGAGGCAGAAGCGCTTGCTGAGTATTTTCATGTAAGTGCAAATTTATTTTTGACAACGAAAGGTTAAAAATTCGTACTGCCAGATGCAAAGGAATTTAACCAAAGGCAAAACTCGGTAGAGTTTCTGGGATATCCTAAGATAAGTGAGAGATTTGCCAAAGAATAAGTAAGAATGAAACTGGCAGCAAGAGTAAGTCAGGTAAAACCTTCTTTAACCTTAGCGATCGCAGCTAAAGCTAAGGCCATGAAGGCAGAAGGTATAGATGTTTGTAGTTTTAGCGCTGGCGAACCAGATTTTGACACCCCAGCGCACATTAAAGCCGCAGCAGCAAAAGCTTTGGAAGAAGGCAAAACCAAGTATGGCCCCGCAGCTGGAGAACCAAAGTTAAGGGAAGCGATCGCCCAGAAGCTGAAAACTGATAATGGTTTAGATTACAAGTCAGAAAATGTCATCGTCACTAATGGCGGTAAACATTCTTTGTACAACTTGATATTGGCACTCATCGATCCGGGTGATGAGGTGATTATTCCGGCTCCCTATTGGCTGAGTTATCCCGAAATGGTAACGTTGGCTGGTGGTGTATCCGTAATTGTCAACACTGATGTTTCCACTGGCTATAAAATTACACCAGAACAACTGCGCCAAGCTATTACCCCCAAAACAAAGTTATTTGTCCTCAACTCCCCATCTAACCCCACAGGGATGGTGTACACGCCAGAGGAAATTAAAGCTTTGGCTCAAGTAGTAGTTGATGCAGATATCTATGTAGTTTCCGATGAGATTTACGAAAAAATTCTCTACGACGGTGCAGAACACATTAGCATTGGTTCTCTCGGTCAAGAAATTTTTCAGCGTACCTTTATTAGTAACGGCTTTGCGAAAGCTTACTCCATGACAGGTTGGCGAATCGGTTACTTAGCCGGGCCAATAGAAATTATTAAAGCCGCCAATTCCATTCAAGGGCATAGTACATCTAACGTGTGTACCTTTGCTCAATATGGAGCGATCGCCGCCTTACAAGAATCGCAAGACTGTGTAGCCGAAATGCTCCAAGCTTTTACCAAACGGCGACAAGTGATGCTAGAGAGAATCAACGCCATTCCTGGCCTGAATTGTCCCAAACCAGATGGTGCTTTTTATCTGTTTCCCGATATCAGTAAAACCGGACTTAAATCCTTAGACTTTTGCAACGCTTTGATTGAAGAACATCAAGTTGCAGTCATTCCCGGAATTGCCTTTGGTGCAGATAATAACATTCGCCTTTCCTACGCCACTGATTTAACCACAATTGAAAAGGGATTGGATAGGTTAGAAAAATTTGTGCGGACTCGTATTTAAAGTTGTCATTTGTTATTGGTCATTGGTCATTTGTTATGATCAATGACCAAAATCCTATATCCCATTCCCCAGATAAGTTAAAAAATATTGGTATAGCAGGAGGCAGAGAGCAGCGCGTTGCGGGGGTTTTCCCCGTTGTAGCGACTGCGGAGAGGCAGAAGGAAAAGTCTTACTATTCCTGGAATTCAAGCTTTCAAATTATCCTAAGATATCTGACTAAGTAGCCGTCATGAACTGCGTACAGCAGAACGCATGAAAAAGGGATAATAAAAGGAGCATGGTGTTCTACAGAGTTCGTTCGTTCTTGGTGCGTAAAAGCCTGTTAAATAGCCAGAACCAGATACCCGCAAGAACCGGTAACTGTTGCGCCTGTTAAAGAGGAAAGCACGTAAGTCAGATTATGACTCATGGGTATCAACAGGACACTGTGCCTTGTCGCCAAGATCAGGTGAGGTAGTTATGGAAATAGTATATTCCCGTTGTGCAGGTCTGGATGTCCATAAAAAGACAGTAGTGGCTTGTGCAATCACACCCAAATCGAGTGGTGGTTGTCACAAAGAAATTCAAACATTTGGAACAATGACCAGGGATTGACTACATTTGTCAGATTGGTTGATGGCAAGGGAATGTACTCACGTAGCGATGGAAAGCACGGGAGAGTATTGGCGGCCAGTATTTAATATCTTGGAGGCAAATTTTCAAGTATTACTGGTGAATGCTCACCACATCAAAAACGTACCTGGACGGAAAACTGATACCAAGGATGCTCAATAGATTGGAGAATTACTGATGCACGGACTGTTGCGTGCTAGTTTTATTCCACCGATAGAGCAAAAGGATTTGCGTGACTTGATTCGCCATCGGACAAATTTCATTCGTGAGCGAGCAACGTTAGTCAATCGAGTCCAAAAGGTGTTAGAAGGGGCGAATATCAAACTAGCGGCAGTGGTATCAGATGTCATGGGAGTATCAGCAAGAATGATACTGGATGCTATTGTCAAGGGAGAAACTAACCCACAACTGATGGCTGAACTGGCATCCAAGCGTTTAAAAGACAAACGCGAGCAACTCATACAAGCCCTGGATGGAAAAGTGCGATAATCGCTGTTGCACATTCGATTTGAAAAATCGCCTACTACTTAATTTTGCGTCAGGAGACTTATCAAGATTTAGGAGGTGATTATTTCGATAAACAAAAGCCAGAGGCGACAAAAAACGTTTAGTTAAACGTTTGCAAAAACTAGGATATGAAGTTTCACTGACTCAGCTAGAAACTGCGTCGCCAACGCTTGCCTGATTGAAATAACCTGTCTTTACTTGAGTTCGGATTGTCAAACACAGTCTGTACCGTCATTTTTTCTGCTTAATTTCAGCGCAAAGTATTTTCAAGTCAGAACAATACTTTTGGCCATTTAACCTCTATTCTGAACTTGGCGATTGCTACTCTGTTGAGTGTCACAATCAACGGTTCTCATACCTTGCACCTAGCCCCGACTAATTCCATTCGTCAATCAATTTTAGATTTACGATTTTGGATTTTGGATTGACTCAACCTTAAAGTGTCGAGCTTGATAGCGCAGCATTAACGAGTTATCGAGCGTCGGACTTTAGATTGGCGTTAGCGAAGCGTAAGCACCACAGCGAGTATTTTGGATTAATTCTGCCCTGAAGGGGTGGGGCTTGTACCGAAAATCCCCCATCCAAAATCTCAAATTTTTCGTTCAGATGCAAGACTCAATTGCCTGAAGGGGTGACAAAGCGGCTGAAGCCAAGAAAATAGAGGAGCGTGACCGTTTTGGGGTAAAAAAAGATAGGTCAGGTATTCTCAACAAGACCTATCAAATGATAATGTTACCTAAATTCTACCAAAACTGCTTTCAAAATGTACTGACACCCGCACAGTACAAGATGCTAGAAATCTTACTAATGCTATTGCAATTTCATAAAACTGTGACAATTGAGAAACTAGCAACAGTATTTCCACAACCGATAAAATTTGAAAGTCGGAGGCGGAGTATACAAAGATTTTTACTACTACCTCAGTTGTCGATTCCATATCTGTGGTTTCCCCTGCTCAAACGATGGGTGAAAAATAGTCTGAAAAGAGGAGAGAAACGGCTAATATTTGCGATTGATAGAACACAATGGCGTTCACAAAATGTATTTGTAATTAGTTTAATAGAACAAAAAAGAGCAATACCTGTGTACTGGCTATTGTTACCTAAAAAAGGATGTAGCAATTTGGGAGAGCAGAAAAAATTAATTCGTCCACTATTGCAGTTATTTAAGGGATATCAAATGCTGGTACTGGGAGATAGAGAATTCCACAGTATAAAACTAGCAAATTGGTTACATAGCAAGGGCATTGACTTTGTATTGCGTCAGAAACAAGGTACTTATATTCGGCAAGAAAACCAATCACACCAACGCTTACAATCTTTGGGATTAACTCCTGGCATCTCGTTTTTTTTGACAGGGATTCAAGCAACTAAACAGAAAGGGTTTGCCAATTTTAATCTCGCCGGATATTACAAGCGCAAATATCGTGGAGTTGTTGAGCCTGCTGGCTGGTTTTTATTAACTAACCTTGATAGTCTCAAAGATGCCATTAAAGCATTTAAGTTGCGGAGTGGTATCGAAGCCATGTTTAAAGATTGTAAAACTGGAGGGTATAATCTCGAATCTACTTATGCTGATGGTCAACGTTTGATAGCACTGATTTTATTAATTGCTATTGCCTATACTTGTGCTATTTTAGTTGGTCGTAATTCTCGCTCCTCTGGACTACAAAAATATGTTGGTCGTCTGAAGGAGTTACAACGATTGCACCGCCGACATAGTGCTTTTTGGATTGGTTTGTATGGTCAGTTATGGGTAGGGGCAATGGAATTTTGGGCTGATTTAGCTCATGAATTGATGCGCCTCAAGCCCAGTAAACTGCCATATTTTCAACAAGGTCTACGGGCTATGACTCTTATCCAGTCTGCTTTATAACTTTTTTGTCACCCCTTCAGCTCAATTGCTTTTATCAGCAACTACTAATACCAATTTGAAAAATGATTGCGACAAATGGATTTCTGAACAGCTTACCAGTAAACCCTTTCTCAATCCAAAATCCAAAATCTAAAATCCAAAATTGTATAAGTCTGCGTTTTCGAGCGCTGTGTTGTCTTGCTGATGAATGTGGTAAAGATGTAACTGTTTATTGTTAAACTTTGAAAGTCACAAATAGCAGCTATCGGTATTTACAGATGCACACTTGTTATCTTATTCCATCTATACTAAGCTGTTTTAGAACTAATTAGATATGTGTCGACCTGGTTCTCAGTCTGTATCAATTACTGCCTTACTTTGCTGAAATCATTAAAATCATCAATATGACACACATCTTACTTGTAGAAGATGAGGTCAAACTGGCGCGATTCATCGAATTGGAACTGAATTACGAAGGTTATCAAGTCAGTGTCGCCTACGATGGATTAACTGCGCTTACTGCGGCGCGGGAATTACATCCAGATTTAGTTATTTTAGATTGGATGTTACCTGGGTTATCAGGATTAGAAATTTGCCGTCGCCTACGGAGTACTGGTGATAAAGTCCCAGTAATATTATTAACTGCTAAAGATGAAGTCAGCGATCGCGTTGCCGGTTTAGATGCTGGTGCTGATGATTATGTAGTAAAACCGTTTAGCGTTGAAGAACTCTTAGCCAGAGTCCGCGCTCATCTGCGTCGCAATCAAGAAGCAGACGCAGCAGATATCTTAGAATTTGAAGACCTCAGCTTAAATCGCCGGACTAGAGAAGTTTATCGCGGCAATAGATTAATTGAATTAACCGCCAAAGAATTTGACTTGCTCGATTATTTACTTTCCCATCCCCGACAGGTAATTACCCGCGATCGCATTTTAGAAGAAGTCTGGGGTTACGACTTTATGGGCGATTCCAACATTATCGAAGTTTACGTCCGTTACTTGCGCCTCAAACTCGAAATCAATCAAGAAAAGCGCCTGATTCAAACCGTCCGAGGTGTTGGCTACGTCCTACGAGAGTAGAAGTATGAAGTGTGAAGTATGAAGTATGAAGGGTTGTCAAGTGACACCCTAAACTCTCACCTGATAACCTCTAACCTCTAACCTCATTGCAAACAACCGTTAAACTTCATTGCAAAATAAAAAGGTTATCCGAGCAACATGATAAGTTTTGATGATGTGAAGCAACAGCGCTATAAGGAGAACACAGTGGCAATGGAATCCAACTTACTCACGGGCAAAGCTGTACAAAACGAAGATTTTAGCGAATATGTCGCCCACTTACAGCTGCACATGACTCTACAAGCTCGCAATCTGATTCCAACCCTCCACCACACCGTAGAAGATAGTCGGCAACAACTCCTGCATCAAACTCAAGCCAACTTTGAAAAGTTAATTTCTCGGCAAGGTTTGTAAATATAGGAAATTTAACTAAAAGTCAAATAAAATAAAAGCAGGTATTGTTGGGTTAACGCCTATAGCGCACTCATCAAATCTGCTTTTTTTACTTTTTTTAAGTATTCAATCACCAAAATCAACCTTTTGAAGCAATAGCCCACAACGGAAAGCCGTTAAAATTATTATTGCATCAGTTCCACCCAAGAGCAGTTAGTTAAGGCTACATGGCCGCTTGAATCAAAATGACTTCATTACTTCCTCGAAATCTCAGCGTTGTCATCCGGCCAGTCCACTTTCGGGATCTGGATGGAATTGAGCGATTAACCCAGGAGTCATTCACAGCAATGACTCCTGACGAATCTAGTTGTGCCAACCATCAGATGCAATCCCTGCGTCGCTGGTATGGATTACTCAAATTTTTGAGTTGGTTTCCTAATCCCCTACAGTATCGTTTCTGTGCATTCGTAGCTGAACAGGGACGGATGCTTTTAGGCATGATTCAGGTGTCACCATTTAACCGCACCCGTAGTACTTGGCGCATTGATCGGGTGCTGCTAGATCGCACCGCGGATAAGCAAGGAATTGGCTCACAATTGTTGCGTCACTGTTTTGAGTCGATTTTAGAAGCTCGGACTTGGTTATTAGAAGTAAATATTAATGATGTCGATGCCCTGGCACTGTATCGGCAAAATGGATTTCAACGTCTAGCAGAAATTACATACTGGAAAATTGAAGCTGATTTACTAGCGGAATTAGCACAAGCAGAACCAGATTTACCTAACTTGCTCCCAGTCAGTAACGCAGATGCTCAGTTGCTCTATCAACTAGATACAGCATCTATGCCGCCTTTAGTGCGTCAGGTATTTGACCGCAACACCCGCGATTTTAAAACTAGCTTGTTCGGAGCCTTAACTGATGCAGTCAAGCAGTGGATAACCAAAACTGAAGTTGTCAGTGGTTATGTGTTTGAACCTCAACGTAAAGCCGCAATTGGCTATTTTCAAGTGCAGCTTGACCGCAAAGGCGAAACTCCTCATGTAGCTACGCTGACAGTTCATCCTGCATACACTTGGTTGTATCCAGAATTGCTGTCGCAATTGGCGCGGATAGCACAAGACTTTCCCCAAAAGGGTTTGCGGCTGGCTTCTTTAGACTACCAGCCAGAAAGAGAAGAATATTTAGAACGGATTGGTGCGAAACGTACTGAACACACTTTGATCATGTCTCGCTCAGTGTGGCACAAACTCCGAGAATCAAAATTTGTCTCCCTAGAAGGCATTCAATGGACTGATGTACTGCAAGGTTTGCAACCAGCACGTAAGCCAATTCCAGGTGGTATGTCTTGGGTAAAAACAGTACAGCCACAATCCTCAGATATACCAGTGCCAAATAAATCAGAGTCTATTACCTTTAAGTGCAACAACTGTAACATTGAAGCCTCTTGCCAAAATGAATCTGTAGATGGTCAGCAGGAAAAGTAGTGAAATCAACAGGATAGCCGAGGAATTATATATTACTCAGCACTCACTACTCAGCGTTCGACTGAGCGCTCAAGCCGAAGTTACTCAAGACTTATGACAATGACCACAAAGCAGTACATTTCAGCATTAGGATTAGACGTTGGCAGCAAGCGAATCGGCGTAGCTGGATGCGATCGCACTGGTTTAATTGCGACCGGAATTACAACAGTTGAACGCTCATCTTTTGAGCGCGATGTTGAGCAGTTCCAAAATATAGTTGATGAACGTGAAGTAGAAATCTTAGTAGTTGGTTTACCTTATTCAATGGATGGCTCTTTGGGATTTCAGGCGCGTCAAGTGCAGAAATTTGCCAATAGACTGGGTAAGGCTCTGAAACTACCCATAGAATATGTTGATGAGCGCTTAACCTCTTATCAAGCAGAGCAAATGCTCATTGCAGAAAAAGTCTCACCATCTCGGAATAAAGGTTTAATTGACCGCAAAGCAGCAGCATTAATTTTACAACAATGGCTAGATACTCGACGATCTACCGCAGTTAAGATGCTGTCGAGTATGGATAGCTTTTGACATGATATTCTGAAAGCAATTACCTAGTAGTTGTGTCTGAATGTGAAACTGTTGGCTTGATATTATTTGTCATTCAACAGAAAAGCAATTTTCACAGTTGCGGGTAAAGATTAAAGTTTAACTAATCGGCTATGTTTTCCTCTCCATTTTCTGAAGATAACGATCGCGATCCTACAGGTTCCATCACCTTAACTGATGACACAGGGCGAACTCTCGAATGTTACATAGAACATTCGCTCTCTGTAGATGGGCAAGAATACGTCTTACTTCTTCCTGTGGACTCACCCATAGAAGTTTTCGCTTGGGAAGGTGAAGACGAGGAAGAAGAAGCCGTTTTAGTAGAAGATGATGCTATCTTGGACGAAATTTTTGGCACCGCCCAAGCAGTTTTATCTGAGCAAAACTTGATTCTCAAAAATACGGCTTACGCTTTAACTGTTGCTGGTGAATTACCCGCTGTAGATGAGTCGGAGCTTTTTACATTAGAAATAGAAGACGACGAAACCGATTTAGAACCAGAGCAATTACAGTTACTCGCCAGCTTCTATCACGAAGAACAGGAGTATGCTATTTATACCCCCCTCGACCCCTTGCTATTTTTTGCCAGAATTACAAAAGAAGGTAATCCTGAATTACTCTCTCCCGAAGAATTTCGCCAAGTACAACCACTGCTAGAAGAACAACTTTTTAACGAAGTGGAATAAAATTTTGAAAATTCAAAATTAAAAACTAAAGTGTCACAGTTTTAGATTTTTAATGGCGAATTTTTACCAGCATAATTACGCAGGAATTTAAGCACTTTCCATAAAAAACGCGTAAAACAATTTTTCCCTGGGCGCTAACCAGAGGGGCAAAGCTCTACTCCTCTGGTTAAAATTGAATCATACCAATTCTCTGAAAACTCCCAATCAGCGCTCAATGCCTTAATGATGAATTGGTATAAATTATTTCTTGACAGTCAATTGTCATCAAGTGACTGTTAAATCTCAATTGCTGACTATTAAACAAATGCTCATGATTCAGAGCATTTCTCATTGTGATCCTTAAATATTGTCTATGACCTGGAACAATCTCTTACAGCCTGACTTGATTTTACACGGTTCAGTATTGCGATTGACAAAAGAAATTATTCAACAATATGGGCTGAAGGGACTAGTGTTAGATGTGGATGAAACTTTAGTTCCCTTTACAGTGGGGACTACTTCGCCCGAATTGAGACAATGGGTAGAAGAAATCCGCATCAATGTTGATTTGTGGTTAGTGAGCAATAACTTAAGTGAATCTCGCATTGGCAGCATTGCTCGTTCTTTGAACTTACCTTACTACTTGGGTGCAGCCAAGCCCTCTCGCCGGAAAATTAGGGCGGCTCTACAATCAATGGATTTACCTGCACATCAAGTGGGTATGGTGGGCGATCGCTTATTTACTGATGTTTTAGCTGGGAATCGTCTGGGAATGTTTACAATTCTCGTAGAACCGATTATTCACCCAGATGCTGCGCTACGTTCTCATCCTGTGAGGAATTTTGAAGTTTGGTTTTCCGAAATCTTGGGAGCCTCTATCATTTCCAAGCAAAATACAATTCACAAAAAGTAACAAATCGTCAGGAAAAGAAAGCTAAAGAAATAATTAAGGATTATTTAGAAACACAAAAAATGGGAGATTATAAGTATTAATAACATGGGGTCAGCCAAAAAAGACCCTAGTAAATAGCGAATAACTATAAACTGGTAAAGCGTCACCTTCACTATAGAAGGATTGGCGCTTTACTTTTTAGTCCAGAGTTCATAGTCTAAAAAGATGAAGTGAAGATTTTTCGATACAAAAAAGTATTTCAGACTTCATCCTAGCCTGCGGCAAGCCGCTGCGCGTCTACAGACTTCATACTTCAATAGACCATGACCAAAACGATTGTCGTCAAAATCGGCACTTCTAGCCTTACCCAACCAGAAACGGGGCAATTAGCACTTTCTACGATCGCCACTTTAACAGAAACACTGTGTAATTTAAGACAGCAGGGCAATCGAGTGATTTTAGTTTCATCTGGTGCTGTGGGTGTGGGTTGTGCCAGATTAGGCTTAACCGAACGCCCCAGAGCGATCGCGCTCAAACAGGCAGTAGCCGCAGTTGGTCAAGGGCGGTTAATGCGGATATATGATGATTTATTTACTACCTTGCAACAGCCAATTGCCCAAGTTTTGCTAACTCGCAGCGATTTAGTACAGCGTAGTCGATATCTTAACGTTTACAACACCTTTCAAGAACTCTTAGGGCTGGGTGTAATTCCGGTAGTGAATGAAAATGACACCGTGGCCGTAGAGGAACTGAAATTTGGTGATAACGATACCCTGTCAGCATTGGTGGCTAGTTTAGTAGAAGCAGATTGGCTGTTTTTACTCACCGACGTAGACAGATTATACTCAGCCGATCCCCGTTCTGTACCCGATGCCAAACCAATTTCCTTGGTCAGTAATATTAAAGAATTAGCACAACTGCAAATCCAAACAGGCGGTCAAGGTTCACAATGGGGTACTGGTGGGATGGTAACAAAAATCTCCGCCGCCCGAATTGCGATCGCCGCAGGAGTGCGAACAGTAATCACCCAAGGGCGATTTCCGCGCAATCTGGAAAAAATTTTACAAGGGGAACCTTTAGGGACGCACTTTGAACCGCAACCAGAACCCACATCAGCTAGGAAACGCTGGATAGCTTATGGTTTAGTCCCATCTGGTAAATTGTATTTAGATCCCGGTGCGATCGCTGCAATATCCCAAGCCGGAAAATCATTATTAGCCGCAGGTATCAAAACAGTAGAAGGAGAATTTGACAACCAAGCGGCTGTGCAGTTGTGCGATACTAACGGCAACGAAATTGCCAGAGGACTAGTAAACTACACCAGCGATGAATTGCAAAAAATCTCTGGTCGTCACTCCAGAGAAATTCCCGAAATTTTAGGGTATGTTGGCACAGATACCGTAGTGCATCGAGATAACTTGGTTTTGACTTAAATAGAATTAGAATATCGGGAAAGTATAGATACATACAAATGGTACAAATAATCGCTGCGGAGAAGATGACGCTCTATGATTTGGAGCAGCGTTTCAAATTGCAACAAACGCAAGATGAGTCATTTTTCTCTGAATGGCAAGAAAGTTTACCTGAGCCAACTGATACTGAAAAACAGCGGCTTGTAAGAGTAGAGGCCATAGTTGCTAATTTAGAACGCCGTTCTTTGCTAGAAAATACAGTTAAGCTGGCTGTGGTTGCTCCCTTATTGGATTTATCAGGGCTGTTTTTGCCTCCGTTTTACGTCAGCACAGAAGACTCAGTAGAAATTGCTGCTACTGATGAGGACATCGTAGTCTGGGGGCG
This sequence comes from Nostoc sp. PCC 7107, assembly GCF_000316625.1. Lineage (GTDB taxonomy): Bacteria > Cyanobacteriota > Cyanobacteriia > Cyanobacteriales > Nostocaceae > Nostoc_B. Next base: position 1,395,105 of record NC_019676.1, read on the forward strand.
AATTGATGTCCTAGTTCTTAAAGAGCAACTTTGGGTATTAGTGATTGAATCAAAACGGGCAGAATTTTCACTAAAAGTCGTTATCCCACAAGTATTGTCCTATATGCTGGCGGCTCCAAACGGTAATCTTCCCCGTTATGGGCTTGTTACCAATGGCACAGATTTCATATTTTTGAAACTCCTTTGTCAAGATGTGCCAAGATATGGGCGATCGCGCCAGTTTATCTTAAGACAAGATCATGACCTATATCGAGTGCTGCAAATCTTAAAGCGATTGGCTGAGATTGTTGGACAAGACCATTTGGATTAAGTACGAGCTAAAAGAGGAGCCGCAGCTAGTAGTGTTTGAGTATAAGGATGTTGTGGATTGGCAAAAATTTGTTTTGTTGGGCCGAGTTCAACGATTTTGCCGCCATTCATTACCGCAATGCGATCGCACAAAAATCGTGCTAACCACAAGTCATGAGTAATAAATAGATAAGTTAACTCAAATTCTTCTTTTAACTGCAACATCAAATCCAACACCTGCGATTGCACACTTGCATCTAACATACTCACAGGTTCATCGCAAATCAACAGTTTAGGACGAGTAATTAAAGCCCGTGCGATCGCTACCCGTTGCTGCTGTCCGCCAGATAAATCTGATGGGTAACGTCGATAATAAACTTCTGGCGGTGTTAACCCAACTTTTTGTAACATCCACAATACTTCTTCTTTGGCTTTTGCTGCATCAGCCAGATTGTGAATTAACAAAGGATCACCTATACTTTGCCCTACAGTCATCGCTGGATTTAGACAAGCATGAGGGTCTTGAAACACCATTTGCATCTGTCGGCGGGAGGAGCGAATTTCTTGCCGTGATAGCTTGGTTAAATCCTGTCCCAAAAATTCTACTTTGCCAGATGTCGGACGAATTAACTGTAAAATAGTCCGCGACAGTGTACTTTTACCACAGCCCGACTCACCAACTAAGCCTAAAATTTCTCCTTGGTAGAGTTCAAGGTTAATACCATCTACAGCTTTAATTGTTTGATTCTCAGCTTTAAACAATCGTTCAATCAAATTAGGCTCTATGGTGTAGTGTTGCTTGAGTTCTGTAACCCGTAAAAGTGGAGATGGGGAAATCTTGTCCTCATTACCTAAACCCCAGTCCTCCGTTACCTCATCCACAGATTGAATATGCAAAGCGGCTTGCAGAAGCGATCGCGTATATTCATGTTGAGGATTGCCAAATACTGATGTCGTCGCCCCCATTTCTACCATTTTGCCGCGGTACATTACACCAATGCGATCGCAATATTCCGCTACCATTGCCAAATCGTGAGAAATCAGCAGCAGCGCCATATTTTCTTCCGCACACAGACGCGTTAATTCTTGTAAAATCTGGGCTGAGACAGTCACATCTAAACTAGTGGTAGGTTCATCAGCCACAATTAATTTAGGATTGAGGAGGAGAGCGAGGGCGATCGCTACCCGTTGTCGCATCCCACCACTAAACTCATGCGGATACTGACTCCACCGACTCGCCGGGATTTTTACCTTTGCCAAAGTCGCCAGTGCTTTTTCCTTTGCTTCCTTGGCGGATAATTCTGGGGAATGTGCTTGAAGCGTTTCGATGCAATGCTTACCAATAGTCATCAACGGGTCAAGACGCGTCATTGGGTCTTGGAAAATTAATGCTACTACTTCCCCACGAAATTTCCGCAACTGAGTTGGTGTTAAATCAAATACTGGCTGTCCTTGAAAAGTTACTCGTCCCTCTATCTTGCTGGATAACGGTAACAACCGCATTACCGCCCTTCCCAAAGTAGATTTACCACAACCAGACTCCCCCACCAAACCCATTCTTTCCCCAGGTTGTAGTGTAAAAGATACATCGTCCACAGCCCAACTGAGTTCTTCCCCACCACGCTGAGGATAAGCAACTCGTAAATTTTCTATACAAAATAAAGCTTCACTCATATTTATTTATCAGCCTAGAGCTACCAGCTAGAATAATTTCAAATTTTAGCTAGTGTATCAAATTCCCTAAAGTTCCTGCTCCCAGTGGCTGTTAAAATGCACAAAATTCTCAACCCTAAACTAAAAAGGCGCTCTCCGCAAGGAGAGCGCCTTTCATTCACACATTAATTATTGCTTCTAGGTCAGATGATTAACCGTTGATAGCAGGAGCGGAGATAGCAACAGGAGCAACATCACCAGCAGCCAAATCTAAGGGGAAGTTGTGAGCATTGCGCTCGTGCATTACTTCCATACCCAAGTTAGCGCGGTTGATGATATCAGCCCAGGTGTTGATAACGCGACCTTGAGAGTCAATCACTGATTGGTTGAAGTTGAAACCGTTCAAGTTGAACGCCATTGTGCTTACGCCCAATGCGGTGAACCAGATGCCGATTACAGGCCATGCAGCTAGGAAGAAGTGCAAGGAACGGCTGTTGTTGAAGGACGCGTATTGGAAAATCAAGCGACCGAAGTAACCGTGGGCTGCAACGATGTTGTAGGTTTCTTCTTCTTGTCCGAATTTGTAACCGTAGTTTTGCGATTCGTTTTCGGTTGTTTCACGAACTAAGGAGGAAGTTACCAAGCTTCCGTGCATTGCAGAGAACAAGCTACCACCGAATACACCAGCTACTCCTAACATGTGGAAGGGGTGCATCAAGATGTTGTGTTCTGCTTGGAACACGATCATGAAGTTGAAGGTTCCAGAGATACCCAAGGGCATACCATCAGAGAAGGAACCTTGTCCGATTGGGTAGATCAAGAATACTGCTGTTGCTGCTGCTACGGGGGCGGAGAATGCTAGGCAGATCCAAGGACGCATTCCTAAGCGGTAGGATAGTTCCCATTCACGTCCTAAGTAGCAGAATACGCCGATTAGGAAGTGGAATATTACCAATTGGTAAGGGCCGCCGTTGTACAACCACTCGTCTAAGGATGCTGCTTCCCAAATTGGGTAGAAGTGCAAGCCAATTGCGTTGGAGGAAGGTACTACTGCACCAGAGATGATGTTGTTTCCGTATAGTAAGGAACCAGCAACGGGTTCACGGATACCATCGATGTCTACTGGGGGTGCGGCGATGAAGGCGATTACGAAGCAGGTGGTTGCAGCCAGCAAGGTTGGGATCATTAGCACGCCGAACCAGCCGATGTATAGGCGGTTGTTGGTGCTGGTGATCCACTCGCAGAACTGTTCCCATACGTTGGCGCTTTTGCGCTGTTGTAAGGTTGCTGTCATGTCTTTATGATTGCGTTTGTTATGAATGTTTCAGGTGTTTTTACCTGTTGTTACATATCTTAAAGGTATCTATTGCTTTTTGTAAAGGGGTTTCAGAAATATTTACTTAACAAAGCCATAAGTTAAATTTATAACTACTGGTAGAGACTGTTTTGGCTCTAAAAATTGTAGGGTGAGCTTTGGAAAAATCTATCGCTCACCCCAAGAGGGTTATTCAGGAATTGTGTAATATTGTGAGAGATTAACGATCGCACAATCTTTAAGACTGCGCCCTCATTAACATCACCAGCAGCAAGCAAGCATCTGCATATCATACTGACGATTCAGATATAGTCAGTCGGTTACTTCGGCTTCAAAATCAACTTGGCGGTACAAATCAGCGATCGCTATTTCGACATTCACCGATTCTAATAGCAATCTGTCACCCAAATTATAATCAGACAATACCCATTTTCCCTGTTCGTTGCGGCGAAAGACTTCTACACCAGGTTGTGCTACTTGTACTAAGACATATTCTTGCAAGGTGGGACATTGACGATACGCAGCAAACTTCTTACCCCGATCAGCTGCTTCCGTTGATGGTGATAACACTTCAATAATTAAGCAGGGAAAGTTGATGAATTGTGGATCATCATCGCGATCGTCGCAAGTCACCACCACATCAGGATAAAAATACTTCTGCCCCGGTTTTACCTGCACTTTTACATCTACAATGTAGACTTCACAAGAGCGATCGCCTAGGGCATCATCTAAAAGCTTCGAGAAATTGAGAGAAACTCGATTGTGGTTGCGCGTACCGCCACTCATGGCGATAACTTCACCATCCCAATATTCGTAGCGTTGTTCTTGGGTGGGTTCCCAAGCCAGGTATTCCTCCGCGCTCATTAAAATGTGATCGGGTAAAGCAACCATCATTTAATCCTTTTTCAGAGAATCAAATATCAATATTTTCATAGATATCGATGATTGGAATATGAGCATCAAAAGTATTCAAAGACAGGGTGACATGAGGATCATAGTATTCTGAGAGTAGCCATTGATTAGCAGCAGTTTTCACATAATGTTCTACATTAATATTGTATTGATCGATGAGTAGATATTCGCAGAAACTCTCAATGGTACGGTATGCCGAAAACTTTTCGCCGTGATCGTAATCTTGTGTTGATTTAGAAAGAACTTCAGCAATCAAACAAGGATTGATCACTGTATCACTACGTCCTGTTTGTAGTTGTAAAGGTTTTTCTACAACCATGACATCAGGATAAGTATAGATATTCCGATTGGGAACCCAAAGGCGTTGATCAGTGGCAAAAATACGGTAGGGTTTGCCGCGTAAACTAGATTTTAAAAGGGCAGCAAGGTTAATTGCTAATTCATTATTGTCAGGAGTACCGCCAGTCATGGGAATAATTGCTCCGTTACGATACTCGCTACGCGTTTGGGAGGCAATTTCCAGTTCAAGATACTCCTGGGATGTGTAGATTTTTGGTTCAAGTGCCTGTGTCATAGTTTAATTTTAACTTTGATGACCAGTTGCGATCGCCCTGAGCATAAATTATTACCTTTGCTCAACTAACTGTCAGGCTAAAGGCTGATTTTCCTAAGATGCGATCGCTGTTCACATCTATTAAACTATAGCCGCACTTTTGTTACTGAATTGGGGCTGTTGATAAGCAGATACAATTGCCTTGAACTTATCAGCATACTGATAAATTTCATTAACATTATCTATAGAAACTTTCTCCGAAACTTTATTGCCATTTGTATCTAGAGAAAAAATCTCTAACTTTTTAGAATTAGAGTTATTAAAATAAAAACGAACAATCTGTCTCCAACTATTCCCGTCTAGCAGAATATTACAATAACTAGCTGTATCTTTGTGTGTTATCCTTGCTGGCTCTACTACTTGGCACAAAATCGACTTAAGAATGTAATATCCCTCTTTTTCTTCATCTGAAAAATCAGTTTGTTTAGTTGTCAGTTCTGTTTCTGTTTGTGGTTCCGTTGGGATGGGAGTTTCTTGTTTTGTTTTTGAACGTCCTGTTGCTTCGTCTAAAAGACTTTCAATTTCCTCTCGAATAAATTCCTTAATAGCCCTTTGTGTATATCCAGTAAACTCGTCTTTCAATTGGCCTACAAAATTATTTTCAGGACATAACTCTTTAAAAAAATATTTAACAAACTCGCTCTTAGGTTCTTCAACTTGTTTTTTGAGCAGAGCCTTGATCCCACCAACATATTTTAGCTCTGAAGCGGCTGTAATAGCTTCAGCAACGTTAAATGCTGATTTAGTTAACTTAGAAAATTCACGGATTGCTGATTCATTTAAATTTAGTAAATTTAATTCTAAAAAGGGAGTTTTATCCATTTTATTAGTCCTTTCCAAATCAGCATAGAATTTGTATATTACTCCATCTGTTAATACACCAATTCGCGCGTCAGTCGCCATAAAATAAGCAAATAACTGACTCCATTCACGATCATTTTTAAAATCAGTACCGTAGCGTTTACACTCAATCAGAATTGCTGGTTGCCCATTTTGAAATATTGCATAATCTAGTTTGTAATTTGTCGAAGCCCCCACATTTGCATCATATTCAGGCATGACTTCATCTGGGTTAAAGGCATCATACCCTAAGATTTGCTGAATAAAAGGCATGATGAGGAAGTGCTTTGTAGCTTCTTCGGTTTTGATGCTGCCTAATTTTGCAGGAATTGTAGATGCAAAGGCTCTGACTTGATCAACAAAATCCATGATGCAATACTCCAAGATGATGCCAATGTGGACTGTAATGTTATAGTTCACACAAAATCTTAAGAAATAACAGAATTTTGAATGAAACCTATGATTTAAGCTGATGCTCTTAATCTTGTGAGTCTTGAGCTTTCTAATGAGGCGATGTTGCGTGAAAATTTGCTCAAGCCTAGATCACTCACCAAGAATTTCTGGTGAAAAAACGGATCTGCTGGGAGAATACACCAGCATAATTAACCTTTGTAGTTTTGAGCGATCGCCTGTCCCTGATCTCTAGCGATTACTTTCTTCATGTCCACATTCGGTGAACATTAGTATAAGCATCAAATTTTGTATCCCTACTAACGATAATTAAGGAGTGATTAACCGCCTGTGCGATTAGCATCCGATCAAATGGATCACCATGATGTAGCGGAAGATTACAGACTAAAACTGTATCATCAAACGAGATTCCCAATATGAGAATATCTGAAGCTTCAATTGCAGAACCTATAGTTTCATAGCTGCTTTGCAATGATAATTTGCCAAGTTTTAATTTGATAGCAATTTCCCAAAGACTAGCTATGCTTAGATAAACCACATCTGCGTTATCAATTATCGCCCTCAGATCATCTCTAAGGTTAGAGTCATTTTCAGTCAGCCAGATAAAGGCATGAGTATCTAACAGAAAATTACTCATTCCATATATTCCTGAAAATCTGAGAGAGGTTCATCAAAATCATCCGGTAAAGGTAAAATAAAAGTGCCTTTTAAGATGCCAGAACGGCGCTTTTTTCGTAATGAACTGTCCTGAGAACTAGTTTTTGAATAATTCTCAACTAAATATTTGGCATAATGCAAGAGTTCTTGTTTTAGTGGCTCTGGCATTTGCTCTAGTGTTTGTAAAATTTCTGTATCAACAGTCATAGCTTTTTTCTGGCGGATTGATCAAACTTTTGGTATTTAGATGGAGATTGCTTACCTACCCCAATGAGCAGAGATACATATCTTAAATAGTAAATAATAATCGGGTTTTACTCAGTCACATTCTTAATTAAATCATGCTCTTTAGCGATCACTCTTAATGCACTTGTTTGTGAAAATTTATTCAAGCCTCGCCTACCCAGCAAGAATTTACGGTGAAAAAACTGATCTGGGTGGATAATAAAGCATAATTAACCTTTATAGCTTCGAGCAGTCGCCATCAGCCAAGATGGTTGAGACTCAAAGCTTGTGATTCAACTTAAGTAATTGACTATGAGTACAGCAAATATTACGCCAGCGCTACGTGTGGGAGTATTAGGTTTCGGTGGACTCGGACAAGCAGCCGCCAAGGTACTTGCTGGTAAACGAGAAATGACTTTAGTCGCAGTGGCAGATCAAAAAGGTTACGCCTACGCTGCTGAAGGTTTAAATTTTCAAGAAAACATTGCCGCTTATCAGTCTCAAGGTTCAGTAGGTTATTTAGAACCAGTTGGTACATTAACCAACAATAGTATTCAAGATTTAATCGATAGCGCCCAACCTGTAGACGGGTATTTTTTAGCTTTACCCAACCTACCCAATGACTTTATTCCATCTGTAGCCAGACAGTTTATTCAATCTGGTTGGCGTGGTGTGTTAGTCGATGCAATCAAGCGCACCAGTGCGGTAGAACAGCTAATTGCCATGAAAGCAGAACTGCAAGCAGCAGGTATTACCTACATGACAGGCTGTGGTGCAACACCAGGACTCTTAACCGCTGCTGCGGCTTTAGCAGCCCAAAGCTATGCCGAAATTCACAAAGTAGAAATTACCTTTGGTGTAGGTATTGCCAACTGGGAAGCTTACCGCGCCACCGTGAGGGAAGATATTGGTCATATGCCTGGTTATACCGTAGAAGTTGCGCGGGCAATGACTGATGCAGAGGTAGAAACATTATTAGATAAAACAAACGGCGTGCTTACCTTAGAGAACATGGAACACGCTGATGATGTGATGTTAGAGTTAGCCGGAATTGTATCACGCGATCGCGTGACTGTAGGTGGTGTAGTTGATACCCGCAATCCCAAAAAACCTCTCAGCACCAACGTTAAAGTTACTGGGCGCACCTTTGAAGGTAAGATTTCCACCCATACCTTTACATTAGGAGATGAAACTAGCATGGCAGCAAACGTCTGCGGCCCTGCTTTTGGTTATCTCAAAGCTGGTATGCAACTACATCAACGTGGCATTTACGGCATATTCACCGCTGCCGAAATCATGCCTCAATTTGTGAAATAAGCGACTAGAGGTATCCCTGTCAAGGTAGATAAAAATTCTCCGAAACTTACCATATCTCTTTTCTCTGTGTCTTTTTTAGTTAAATAAATAGCGGATAGAGAAACAAGAGATGTTTCGAGTTACCTTGACAGGGCTAATGATCGCACTTACAAAAGACTTGACACAGAAGCAATTCGAGAAGTTGTTCATGTTATAAGCCGGCGTTATAACACCGCAGATATCTGGTAAGTTGTGCGCCTCAAAGGAGATTCAGAACTTGGCTCAACCAGAAGAAAATCTTCAAAGTAGTTCATACAAAACAATTTTAGTGTTAGCATCCAGCCCAACAAATGGAGCTAGATTACGCCTAGATCAAGAAGTGCGAGAAATTGATGCGGGTTTGCGAAGATCGCAGCACAGAGACAAGTTTAATTTGCAGACAAAATGGGCAGTTACTCCTGATTCTTTGCGTCGTGCTTTGTTGGAGTTTAATCCAGAGATTGTTCACTTTTGTGGGCATGGTTCAGAAGATGATGGATTATTTCTGGAAAATGATGCAGGGTTAACACAACTTGTCCCAACAGAAGCCTTAGCAAACTTATTTAAACGATTTGCTCCACGAGGGTTAGAGTGTGTTGTTCTCAACGCTTGTTATTCTGAGATTCAAGCAGATGCGATCGCGGAACACATCGATTATGTAATTGGGATGAATAACAAAATTGGAGACAATGCAGCGATTAAGTTTGCAGTTGGTTTTTATGATGAATTAGGTGCTGGGTGGTCGTATGAAGATGCTTATCATGGTGGTTGTGATGCGATCGCATTGCAAGGAATAACAGAGGAACATACCCCAGAATTCAAAAATATCAAAAAAAAGGCCCAATTAAAGGCACAAAATCCGGTTGATGACTTAGTGCAGCAAGTGCGTCACCGTCTCCACGATGATATTCAAAGTTCGCATGGTGTCATGCCTTTATGGGGAATAGACCGTTTGGTTTCTTTAGGTGATTTATTTGTAGATGTGAATATCCTGGAGTCACTCAGCAACAACCACAGGTCGGAACTAGATGATTTATGGCAGGATTTTACAAAGGGTAATTTTAGCGATCGCAGTTTAGAACGAATTGGTTTGGGTAGACAACAGCAACGCATATCAGGGTTAGCTGTGCTGGAACGGAATACAAATTTGATGGTAGTGGGTAAACCTGGTTCGGGGAAAACGACATATTTGCAAAGAATCGTCACCGAATGCAATGATGGCAAACTACAACCACAGCGAATTCCCGTATTGATTAAACTGCGGTATTTTGTAGACGATGGAAATAAGTATGGATATAATTTAGAGCCGTTTTTGGCACACCTTTGGCGGTTGAGTGATGCAGACGTTGAATTGATCCTCCGTCAAGGAAGAGCCTTGGTATTGCTGGATGGCTTGGATGAAGTAACAGGAGAAGCAGCAAAGCAAATCGCCAAAACAATTAAGCGTTTCGCCCGTATTTATCCGCAGGTGCAAGTAGTGGTGACTTGTCGTACACAAACCCTACCAGACTTATTCGATTGGAAATCACAACACTTCACCTGTGTAGAAGTGGCAGATTTTAATGAGGAGCAGGTAAGAGCATTTGCAGCGCATTGGTTTGAGATAGTGTGTACTGATGCAGAGGAAGAAAAGACGAAAACGCGCGAATTTTTAGAAAAGTTGTTTCTAGAGGAAAACAAAACAATTCGAGAACTGGCGATTACGCCAATTTTGCTGAGTTTGACTTGTGCAGTCTTCCATCAAACAAGGAAATTTTACTTCAAGCGTTCCAAGTTATATGAAGAAGGGTTGGAATTACTCTTAGAAAAGTGGGATCAATCGCGCTCAATTGAGAGAGATGAGATTTATCGAGATTTATCTGTGGAACGTAAGTTAGAGCTTTTAAGCTTTTTAGCAGTGAAAAAGTTTGTGCAGCAGCAGTATGTATTGTTTGAGCAGGAGGAGTTAGAAGGGTATATCGGAGAGTTTTTGGGAATTGAACAAAGGGAAAGTCGAGGAGTTTTAAAAGCAATTGAGTCTCAGCATGGCTTGTTGATTGAAAGAGCGCAGAAGGTGTGGTCATTTTCACACCTAACTTTTCAAGAATATCTTGTTTCAGAAGTGTTGACCCGGAACTATGAACCTGTAAATTTAACTACTCAAAAAACATCAGCTAACATCTCACAGTATATAACTGAAAAGCATTGGAGAGAGGTTTGTTTAATGACAGCAGAGAAGTTAGAAGATCCATTCAACTTTCTCATAGATATACAAACCAAGACAAATGAATTTCTTAAATCAGATGAAGATATACAAAGTTATATGCAATGGGTTTATGACAAATCTAATTCTATCGGAATGCCCAATATATTGGTAGCGTTAAGGGCATTTTATTTTGCCTTTTCAAAAACATATCAATGTGAGTGTGTAAAAGATTATGAGTATGATTTTGTAATGATTTATGACGGCTTACCCTACAATATATATTCATATAATTATGATAGAACACCATACTTTATAGAACTCCAAACTTTTGCTATGGAATCATCTATCTCTTTTTGGCTTTCACTATATCTTGGACTGAATCTAGAGGTTAGAGGTGGAACAAATGATAGGAATTCAATATTTGGAATATCATATTCATTAAAATCCAAAGATGATCTACAACAAGTTAAGATTGATCTTTGTGTGAAATATGTTATGGATATAGTTGAAAATTTATCTCAAGGCCGTGTTATTGGCGGGTCTGATGAATACAGTGGACTATATTTTTTTCATTCTGACTTAAAGTCTATAATTGAAGATATATGTGAGCTTGATTTTGGTTCAGAAACAGCCGAACTGATGAAAATTAATGAGCAAATTCCAAAAGAAATACATGGTGTGTCTGGCAGAGAAAAAAAAGAAAAACGAGAATTATTAAGAATTTTTTGGCGAGAAAATGGCAAGAGTGTGCTTAAAAAACTACGAGAAGTATTTATTAAGAGTCGTCAGATTGGATATGATTGGCAGTTTAATGATATCCGAACAAAAAAACTTGAACAATACTATTCTTTCAACAAACTTCTTTTAGATTGCTTGAGTCAAAGCGAGATTGACTTAGATAAGAAAAAGACAATTGAGGGAGGGCTTTTACTCCCGAACGCTGAAATTGAAAAACGCAACCGCGAAACAGCCGAATAAAACATTTTATGGCAATCAGATCAAGCTGACTGATTCTCCTCTAAGGAAGCATCATAAGCAGCGACTTCTGCATCTAATTCCTGTCGATATGCAGCAATATTTTCGACAAAATCATCAAAAAGCGGATCATCTTGGAAAACACCTGCAAACTTTATCCAAGGATTGGATTCTGCTGATGGAATTTCCTCTGACTTTCTCATCTTTTTCGAGAGCATATCTGTAATTCGTGCTTGCAGGGCTGGATCTGATACTTCAGCCACAATCTCTTTCAAAAAAGCTAGATACTTCCTCTGATAACAATTTCTGTTTTTCTTCTGATTGCATAGCATTGAAAATTGAAGACTTAATAATTTCAAGAGATGTATCTCTGTCATTATTAATTCTAATATCTCCTAGAAGAAACAACTTCACAGCAATACTATAATTTTAATTGATTATCAGCCTCGGCTGTCATACCTTGTACTGTTAAAACTCTATTCCCTCGCCTCTAGCCCCTCTTCCACTCTTCGTTCCTCTTCCAATAGCAAATATGATGTTTGCATCACAAATGGTAATTCTGCACCGATAAGACCTCGTTGAATGCGTTCTGATGTTTCACTAAACACGACAAACAACGGATATATAGTATTCGCCCCTTCACTTAAAACATGATTATGGCGAGGAGGCATTAACCATTCATAGTCTTGATCTAACCACACCTGCGTTTGTCGCCAACGTCCCAACAAATCAGAAAAATCTTCATGGGGACGGTGAATAAATATTAAAATTTCCGCTCCAGTTTTAATTTTCCATTCTGGATCGCACATTAAAATTGCTACATCACAGGGTAGACAAATAGCTTGGGGAACCTCGGAAACAGTTTTACGCAGACGAACAATAGGTAGAGGAATAGTAATTACGCTTTCATCGGGGCGACGCAAACTAGGAATCATTTCTAGGTATGGTCGGTGTTGTTTGAGGAGAGCGATCGCCGCTTGATGATTACTGTACTCTGCCAAGCTGGCTTCGTAATGAGATTGTTGTACAGGCATAATTTTATCAAGTATGAAGTATTTAGACACCCTTTAGGTGGCTTGCCGCAGGCTAGTGTGAAGGATGAAGAATCAAACTTCATCCTTTCGCCTTTTATCCCAGCTTTTCAAACACTTTGAATAGTGGCAGATACATCGACATCAAAATAGTACCAACCATACTTCCTAAAACCAAAATCATAATTGGTTCTAGAACGCTAGTTAGGGCTTTTACTGCTTGTTCAACTTCATCTTCATAGAAATCGGCAACTTTCATCAACATTCCATCTAATTCTCCAGTTTCTTCCCCAATGCTAATCATTTGTATTGACATTGGTGGAAAGACATTCGCTTTTTGTAAAGCAACACTAATCATCCCGCCTTGTTGAATTTCTACACGAGCAGAATCAATGGCATTAGCAATTACTTGATTTCCTGATGTATCTCTTACAATTTCTAAAGAGGTCAAAATTGGCACACCGGAACGAGTCAAAGAACCAAAGGTACGGCTAAATCTGGCTACAGCAGATTTTTGAATCAAATCACCAAATAAAGGCATTTTGAGAGATAAACGATCAATCGTTTCTCTGCCGACGCGTGTTTTGTAGTATTGTGCATAAGCAAATTTTCCGGCAACAAATGCACCAACGATGAAAAAAGATTTCCAACTTCTTAAGATTTCACTACACGTCATCAAAAATTGCGTTAAAGGAGGTAATTCTGTACCTATTTCTATGAAGATTTTGGCAAAAATAGGCAAGAGAAAAACTGTCATCCCGACAAAGATACTCACAGCAATAAAACCTACCACTGTTGGATAAGCTAGTGCTGATTTAATTTGGTTTTGTAATCTAGCGACATCCTCTAATAATTTCGCTAAACGATTGAGTACTTCATCTAAAACCCCCCCAACTTCACCAGCTTGAATCATACTGACATACAAACCATCAAAACAGTCAGGATGCTTCCGCATTGAATCAGAAAGATTGACACCGCTTTGTACATCATTACTAATATCAATGAGTGCTTGTTTCATTTTAGGATTGGTACACTGATCGGCTAGTACTCCCAAACCTCTGACAATTGCTACTCCAGCATTTACCAAGGTAGCAAGTTGTCGAGAAAAAACAGCTTTTTCCTTAATCGGAACCTTAACAAAGGAATTCTGAAATTTTTTAAAGTCAAAACTGAGTGACAAGCCTTGAGATTGTTTGAGTTCTTGAACTACAAAACCTTTATCTCTGAGATTAGTTCGAGCTTGTGCTAAAGATTCAGCAACAACTTTTTCAGTTCGAGATTTTCCTTGGGAATCTCGAATGCGGGCAACAAAGGTTGGCATAGATATATAAATTCAAAATTTTAAATTTGGTTAATAAATCAGTAATTAATAGCGAAGACAAATAGTGACTATTAATTACTGACTTTCTGACTCTCGACAAAATCTAGTGGGCTTTAGCAGCACCAGGTTTTGCTCCGGCTGGGGGTGCTGTAGCACCAATAAGACGTTGAATTTCATCTGGCTTGGAAGTTTTAGACATGGCTGCTTCAAAAGAAATAGTGCCAGCTTTGTAATAATCTGCTAAAACTTTCTCCAAAGTTTGCATTCCTAATTTGCCCCCAGTCTGAATAGCTGAGTAAATTTGTGAAGTTTTGCCTTCTCTAATCAAGTTAGAAATAGCAGGAGTAACAATCAGAATTTCTTGAGCCATGACTCGGCCATATTCCCCAGGTTTAGGGTTTTTCTTGGATACTAAAGTTTGGCTAAATACAGCTACGAGAGAGTTAGATAACTGTACCCGTACTTGAGTTTGTCTTTCATGGGGAAAAACGTCGATAATCCGGTCAACTGTTTGGGCGGCTGAACTGGTGTGTAGTGTTCCAAAGACCAAGTGTCCAGTTTCTGCGGCTGAAATCGCCAAAGAAATTGTTTCTAAATCCCGCATTTCTCCCACCAGCACAATATCTGGGTCTTCACGCAAAGCTGCTTTTAAGGCATTAGCAAAGCTTTTTGTATCTTCGCCCAATTGTCTTTGGTGAACTAAGCTTTTAATTGGCTCGTAAACAAATTCAATTGGGTCTTCTACAGTCAAAATATGCTCTGCTTTAGTGCGGTTAATTAAGTCGATAATTGCGGCTAGGGTAGTTGTTTTACCTGAACCTGTAGGGCCTGTCACCAAAATTAATCCTCTGGGCTTATCTGCCATTTCCCGCACTACATCTGGCAGACCCAATTTTTCAAAGTTAGGAATCTTAGAACTTAACGCCCGTAAACAAGCAGCGTAAGAGCCTCGTTCTTTGTAAACATTCACCCGAAAACGAGCCAAACCCTTCACACCATAAGAGCAATCTAACTCCCAGGTTTGTTCTAAAGTTTTACGCTGGGTATTGTTGAGCATACTAAAGATCAATCTTTGGCATTGATCATTAGTCAAGATTTCCTCTCCGATAGGTGTCAGTTTGCCACTGATGCGAAAGTAAGGAGGCAAACCTGCGGATAAGTGCATATCCGAACCACCCATTTCAATCATTTGTTCCATCAAGTCTTCAATCATCATTTCCATAGTTCTGCGTTCCTTTTGTTATTTGGTTTGACTAATGACTAATCTTGAAATCTGGGTGTCATACAGTAGGGGCAATCCAGCCATTCTGGTTGAAGTTCGGCACTGCAAGTTCGACAAGTAAGTCCACTCTTACGTTTGGCTCTTAACTCGGCCTCTAAGCCTGTATCGGTAAATGTCACCCGATCAACTTCTTCTAAGGTGGTAGCTCCTTGACGCACTAAATCTAAGCTGTAAGCCAACAGGGTTTTCATACCTTCTTCTACTGCAACTTCTTTAATGCGTTCTGTCGGTGCTTCTTGGTTGATCAGGGTTTGCAGATTTTCGGTGACGCGCATGACTTCATAAACACCACAGCGTCCTTTGTACCCAATACCATTACATGTTTGGCAAAGATGGTTTTTAGCTTTGGCTTCTGCTACGGCTTCTGTGGTTAAAGTATTAGCTTTGTAAAATGTGAGTTCGACCTCACCAGCAGCAGATAGACCATAGCGAGCTAGTTCTTCTGTAGTTGGAGTGTAAGGAATGCGGCATTCAGAACAGACGCGTCGCACTAAACGTTGTGCCAACACACCAATTAAAGAACTAGAAACCATGAATGGCTCAATGCCCATTTCACCTAAACGAGCGATCGCACCTGGTGCGTCGTTTGTGTGTAAGGTAGTTAATACTAAGTGACCTGTTAAGGCAGCCTCAATCGCTGTTTTAGCGGTTTCTTTATCCCGCGTTTCACCAACTAGCAACACATCTGGGTCTTGCCGCAAGAAGGCTCGCAGTGCTGTGGCAAAATCCAGTCCTTTTTCCCGAATTACCTGTACTTGAGTAATCCCCGGCAAACTATACTCAATTGGGTCTTCAACCGTACTGATATTAATTCCCGGTGAGTTCTTTTCTGATAATGCCGAATACAGGGAAGTTGTTTTACCAGAACCTGTCGGCCCAGTTACCAAAATTAGGCCAAAGGGACGACTAACCATCTCTTGAACAATACCCAGTGTTTCTGGATCGGTGATTAACTTATTCAATCCCAATTGAGTAGATGAGTTATCCAAAATCCGCAGTACTACTTTTTCCCCATAGCGACTGGGTAAGGTATTCACACGAAAGTCAACTTTTCTACCTTCAAACATCCGACGTATGCGTCCATCTTGAGGCATACGTCGTTCGGCAATATCTAGGCTGGCGATAATTTTAAATCGGGCTGTGACCGCCGGAATAATTTTTTTCGGTAAGGGATCGAAGGCTTCACTCAATACACCATCCTTACGAAAGCGAATGCGTAAGTTTTCTTCTTGAGGTTCAACGTGAATATCCGAAACCTTCTCGTGTAAAGCCTTAGCCAAGATTCTATTAACTAGGTTGATTACTGGAGCATCTTCTGCTCCTTTCATCGCAGATCCTAGATCAGCTTCCATTTCATCCGGTGCATCTTGGATATCCAGATTACCAAGATTTTCTAAATCCTGATTAATATCTGTAAACTTTTCTTGTTCCAGATGCTTTTGCTTCACAGCCATCTCATCTAAAAATTGGTTGATGAGTTGCTGATAATCTTCCTGAGTGATCACCATCCGCTGCAATGCCAAGCCTTGAGGGCGCAAGATGCGATTTAGGTCATCGGAAGCTTCCAAGTTATCCGGATCGACCATCGCCACTAAAACGCTCGGTGGGTTTTGGTCTTCACTTTTAGATAGCGGTACTAAGCGATGGCGACGACAAATATCTACCGGGATCAAGGTTTCAATCAGGCTGCCGACATTTGTATTACCAATGCTGTTGACTTCCGGATCTAGAGATTCAACGCCGTATAGTATTTTAAGTTCAAATAACTGTTGTTTTTTATACTGCCTGAGAAATTCAGGCGATAGTTGTCGCCCAGTGATCGACTCCAGCACTTCCGTCAGGGGCCTGCCAGATTTGCGACTTTCAATCAGTGCCTGTCTCATCTGTTCGCTATTAACATAGCCAGATTGCACTAGCTTACTGCCGAATGGCGAAAACTCTGTTCTGGTCGTGAGAGCGGTACTGCGCCGTTGTGGTGACGATTGAGTCATAGGTGAGCAATTAGTGGGGAAAACCTCTGCTTAAAGTATTCCCAAGCTACGGCACAGAATTTTCATTTAAACTTAATAAAATTTCGATTGAAGTCTGAAGTGTGAATTATGTTCGCCTTTGGCGTTCCCGCAGGGTAGTCTGAAATTTATACTTCATAATTCACACTTTATCCTTGATCGTTCGGGTTCCCGTCCTCAGCGTACATACGCTATGATGTTCACCATTTGTCACAATAAAATGGCGGTAACATCACTTCCAGAAAAATATTGGCAAGAAAATCTACCTTTACGGTGATTTATTGTCCTCAATAGTATCTGGAAGAGACAATGATGGACGAAAATAAACAGGTAAACAATACAAGCCAGCAATTGGGTGAACCAATAGAGGTAAAGCAAGAAATGATGAGCGACTCCCCAGCCCAAATAGACTCCAACGAATCTGGCAGCGAGGTTACTGAGCAAGTGGCAGCCACAAGCAATGTATCAGGAGATACGGCTGCGCTCAATCAAGAAGATGGCTTCGCTGCAACCGAGAAAACACCAACAGAAACAGCCGCTTTGACAGAATTGACTCAACAAATTGAGTCTCTCAAGGTGCAGGTAGAAGAACGTAGTACTCAGTACATGCGGATTGCGGCAGATTTTGAGAATTACCGCAAACGTACTAGCAAAGAAAAAGAAGAGCTAGATGCACAAGTGAAGCGGAATACAATTCTGGAATTACTGCCAGTGGTCGATAATTTTGAACGAGCGCGAGCGCACCTGAAACCACAAACTGATGGTGAGATGACAATTCACAAAAGTTATCAAGGAGTTTATAAACAATTAGTCGATTCCTTAAAACGCTTAGGTGTATCACCGATGCGACCTGAAGGTGAACAGTTTGATCCTAACCTCCATGAAGCAGTAATGCGCGAACCTACGGATGAACATCTAGAAGGAACAGTGTTAGAAGAGTTAGTACGCGGATATTATATAGGCGATCGCGTGCTACGTCATGCAATGGTCAAGGTGGCTGCTCCCAAGGAGGATACACCGTCTGCACAAGAAGATCAGTCGAGTCCAGCTAACAGTTAGACTGTATTTGTCTGCCTCGCTGACTGTCCCTTCGCCCGAAGTAAAAAAGCCAAAGTTAAAAGAATCATGAATAAAGTTTTTCTCTTTACCTTTTGAATTTTTACTTTTACGAAGTAAGTGCTTAGGTCACAGCACAGACGAGCAGTGTATATTTCAATAAGGAAAGGGCTGTTGACGGTTTGCCGCAGTTTAGCAGCCCGCCCTCTAGCAGCAACTTGCACATAGGGACTGGTTTTGTGGCAAACGGCCGACACTCAGGTTAGTGCGTTTCACAGACTTAGCCCTTAGCTTTAGCCCGTACAAAAATATCCCGCGCAATAACACACGCTAAAAGCATTCAGTACAAATACTGTAAGTATGGGAAAAGTTATAGGGATCGACTTAGGCACGACTAATAGTTGCGTCGCAGTTTTAGAAGGTGGTCAACCGATTGTGATCGCTAATTCTGAAGGCGGACGAACCACTCCTAGTATTGTGGGATTCGGCAAGGGTGGCGATCGCTTGGTCGGTCAGCTGGCGAAACGTCAAGCAGTAACTAATGCCGAAAATACAGTCTACAGTATTAAAAGATTCATCGGTCGTCGTTGGGAAGATACGGAAGAAGAACGCGATCGCGTTCCTTATAATTGTGTCAAAGGTCGAGATGAAACTGTTGATGTGCAAATTCGTGGCAAGAACTACACACCACAAGAAATCTCGGCGATGATTCTGCAAAAATTGAAGCAGGATGCAGAAAATTTTTTGGGTGAAACTGTCACACAAGCAGTAATTACCGTACCAGCATATTTTACTGATGCCCAACGGCAAGCCACCAAAGACGCTGGCACAATCGCCGGCTTAGAAGTATTACGCATCATTAATGAACCGACTGCTGCGGCTTTAGCCTTTGGCTTAGATAAGCAAGACCAAGAACAACTAATTCTAGTTTTTGACTTGGGTGGTGGTACTTTTGATGTCTCCATTCTGCAATTAGGAGATGGAGTTTTTGAAGTTAAAGCTACTAGTGGAAATAATCAACTTGGTGGTGATGACTTCGATAATTGTATTGTCCGCTGGATGATTGAACGCTTCCAGGAACAAGAAAAAATTAACCTCGCCCAAGACAAGATGGCTTTACAGCGTCTACGAGAAGCAGCAGAAAAAGCCAAAATTGAACTATCCAGTATGGCAAGTACCTCGATTAACTTGCCTTTTATTACGGCTGATGACTCTGGGCCAAAGCATCTAGAGACGGAACTTAGCCGTTCTAAATTTGAGGAACTGGCTGCAACTTTGATTGAAGCTACCATCGAACCGATGATTCAATCCCTTAAAGATGCTGACCTTAAACCACAAAATATTGACAGAATTATTTTAGTTGGTGGTTCTACCCGCATTCCCGCCGTTCAAAACGCTTTAATTAAGTTTTTTAATGGTAAAACCCCTGATCGTTCGATCAACCCTGATGAAGCTGTAGCGTTGGGCGCTGCAATTCAAGCTGGAGTTCTGGGTGGCGAAGTTGATAATCTTTTGTTATTGGATGTTACTCCTCTGTCTTTGGGTATTGAAACCCTGGGCGAAGTATTTACTAAAATTATCGAACGCAACACCACAATTCCTACTAGTAAATCTCAAGTTTTTTCCACTGCTATTGATGGGCAAACTTCGGTAGAAATTCATGTTCTCCAAGGGGAACGGGCAATGTCGCGGGATAATAAAAGTCTGGGTAAGTTTTTGTTGGCGGGGATTCCCCCGGCTCCCCGTGGTGTCCCGCAAATCGAAGTGTCTTTTGAAATCGATGTTAACGGTATCCTCAAGGTTGCTGCTCAAGATAAAGGCACAGGTAGAGAGCAAAGCATTCGGATTACGAATACTGGAGGTTTGAGTTCCAACGAAGTCGAACGGATGCGCCAAGAAGCTGAAGCATTTGCGGATGAAGACAAAAAACGTAAGGAATTTGTTGAACTTAAAAACCAAGCAGATAATCTAGTATTAAGTTACGAATCCACCTTGAAGGATAATGGCAACTTTATTGGTGAGCAGATGAAAACTTTAGCTCATGAAAAATTTGTCCAACTTCAAGCTGTAATGACTAACTCCAGTATTTCGTTGCAAGAATTTCAAAATTGTCTGGATGACTTCCAGCAAACCCTATTTGCGATCGGTGCTGATGTTTACAACCGCGCTAACGGTCAAAATTCTGATGAATGTGAAGAAGGTTCAGAGTCAGTATTAACATCACAATTAGAAAATCCTGCGAGTGGAACTGTAATACCACAGTTTAATTTTGATTTTGATGAGGAAATGACTGCACAAGCTGATTATGAGGCGATAGACTAAATAAGAAAGTATGAAGTCTAAAGTATGAAGTATGAAATTAAAACCTTCAATACTTTATGCTTTACCCTCAAATGGTGTCTCACTACAGATGCGATGTATTACAAATGGGGGGTTTTCCACACCTAATGGTGCGGATAGCCCCTCTAGTTCGTGGGCAGGATTTTTCCCTGACACGTAGCACAATTGTAAAGGACACAGCGAGAGATTCTTGCATCTGCTAACTTTCGTTAGTTCTTGTCATCTTCTAGACAACAGCAAATTTTGCTAAATGTTTCCTGGTGATTTTTATAAAAGGTAAAAGGTACAATCAATTATTAATAAAATTTAATCTATGCCTTCTGCCTTAAAAAGTGCTGAGTAGTGAGTGCTGAGTGCTGAGTTAAGATTCACTAGTAATTCTTCTACGCCTCCTTCCTTCTTCCTTCTTCCTTCTATATTTTACCTTTGCTATATGGCCCGCGATTATTACGAAATTCTGGGTGTCTCTCGTGACGCCGAAAAAGAAGAAATCAAACAAGCTTACCGCCGTTTAGCCCGCAAGTATCACCCAGATGTGAACAAAGAAGCGGGAGCGGAAGAACGGTTTAAAGAAATTAACCGCGCTTATGAGATACTCTCAGAACCAGAAACCCGTGCGCGTTACGATCGCTTTGGCCCAGAAGGTGTTTCCGGTGCTGGTGTGGGCTTCCAAGATATGGGCGATATGGGTGGTTTTGCCGATATCTTTGAAAGCATTTTCAGCGGTTTTGCTGGCGGCGGTATGGGTGGACAGACAGCGCAAAGACGGCGCAGTGGCCCAGTGCGGGGTGATGATTTACGGCTAGACTTGAAGTTGGACTTTCGAGAAGCGGTATTTGGTGGTGAAAAAGAAATTCGCATTTCTCATTTAGAAACTTGTGAGGCTTGTAGTGGCTCCGGTGCAAAACCAGGAACTCGCCCCCGTACTTGTTCAACTTGTAGCGGTTCCGGCCAAGTGCGACGGGTAACTAGAACACCTTTTGGTAGTTTTACACAAGTTTCAACTTGTCCAACTTGTAACGGTACAGGTTCGGTAATTGAAGATAAGTGTGATTCTTGTGATGGTAAGGGTACAAATCAAATTACCAAAAAACTCAAAATTACCATTCCGGCTGGGGTTGATAACGGTACACGCTTACGCATAGGACAAGAAGGTGATGCAGGTCAACGTGGTGGCCCCCCTGGAGATTTATATGTTTACCTGTTTGTTAACGAAGATGAAGAATTCCAAAGGGATGGAATTAATGTTCTTTCGGAAATCAAAGTTAGCTATTTACAAGCGATTTTAGGCTGTCGTTTAGAAGTCAATACGGTCGATGGGCCAGTGGAATTAATCATTCCTCCAGGAACTCAGCCGAATACAGTGATGAAGCTAGAAAATCGTGGTGTACCCCGCTTAGGTAATCCGGTAAGTCGCGGAGATCATCTCCTAACAGTGTTAATTGATATCCCCACAAAGATCATCCCAGAGGAGAGAGAATTGCTAGAAAAGCTGGCTAAAATTAAAGGCGATCGCACTGGTAAAGGTGGTTTAGAAGGATTTTTGGGAAATTTGTTTAAGTAATGAGTCTATCTTCTGTATCTACTCCCGATGCTCAACTTGATCTGCGCGGTACTCCTTGTCCGATTAACTTCGTGCGAACAAAACTTCGCCTAGAAAAAATGTCGCCCGGAGATTTGCTGGAAGTATGGCTCGACCCAGGAGAACCGATTGAGCAAGTACCTGATAGCTTGACTATGGCAGGCTATCAGGTAGAGCAAATTCTAGATTGTTCTGATTATTTTTCTTTGTTAGTCCGCCGTCCAAGCGTTAGCCCATGATCGGGGACACGGTGACAACTACTGGACAGTTATTCGGTACCGTCTTGGCTGTACAAGCAA
Source organism: Nostoc sp. PCC 7107 (assembly GCF_000316625.1). Lineage (GTDB taxonomy): Bacteria > Cyanobacteriota > Cyanobacteriia > Cyanobacteriales > Nostocaceae > Nostoc_B. The sequence goes on from NC_019676.1 coordinate 1,417,434, forward strand.
ATTTTTATCGTGTACAGCTAGATCAAGAGGATAAACAGAAAAAGCCGGCTCATTTCCCTATTCTTTTGTGTACACGCAGAACGCGACTGAAAAAAATTGGACAGCAGGTAATGGTAGGCGATCGCGTTGTGGTGGAAGAACCAGATTGGGCTGGTGGACGCGGTGCGATCTCAGAAGTTTTACCCCGCACCGGACAATTAGATCGGCCAGCGATCGCTAATGTCAACCAGATTATGCTGGTATTTGCGGTTGCTGATCCACCACTGGAACCTTACCAGTTGAGTCGATTTTTAGTTAAAGCTGAGTCCACTGGCTGGGATGTAGTAATTTGTTTGAATAAAAGCGATTTAATCTCAGCCCAGGAACAGCGAGAAATTAGCGATCGCCTCTTGGGTTGGGGTTATGAGCCGCTATTTATTAGTGTGCAAAGTAGTCTCAATATTGACCAGATATTAACTTATCTCAGTCATAAAACTACTGTGATTGCTGGGCCTTCTGGTGTGGGTAAATCCAGCTTAATTAACGCCCTAATTCCCGATATTAACCTGCGCGTCGGGGAAATTTCAGGTAAACTTGCCCGTGGTCGCCATACGACTCGCCACGTAGAATTATTTGAATTACCTGATGGTGGTTTGCTGGCTGATACTCCTGGCTTTAATCAACCAGATTTAGATTATCAACCAGAAGAATTAGTCCAATATTTTCCCGAAGCGAGAAAGTTACTAAAAGTTGCTCATTGTCGGTTTAGTGATTGTTTACATCGAGACGAACCTGATTGTGCTGTGCAAGGAAATTGGGAACGCTATGAACATTATGTAGAGTTTTTGGATGAAGCGATCGCCAGACAAACCCAATTAAACCAACAAGCCGATCCCGAATCCACCTTGAAGTTAAAAACCAAAGGTAAAGGACAAAGTAAATACGAACCTAAACTAGAAAGTAAAAAATATCGTCGAATTTCTCGCAAAACTCAACTGCAAGCATTACAAGACTTATATCAAGATAGCGAAGAATAATTCTTTGCGTCTCTGCGTGAGAAAAAATATTTAATATTTATATCCATATAAATTTTTGCTATTGTAAACTACAAGAAAATATAATTAAACGCAAATGAATATGTATTGTATCCGCGTGAAAAGCAATATAATATCAAATGTAAAATCCCAAATCTAAAATCTCAAATAATATTACGCACCCATCCCAGAATATTGTTTTAGTCCGGCCCGCCACAACAAACGGTTTGCGCCCAAAAATATCATTATCCAACCAATCATACATAAAAAACCCCGCGCTATATCCACAGGTAGCCCCACCAAAATGCTTGCAGGAAAATCAATTAAATAAGGAAAAGGTGTAAATAACACAATATTCCGAATATATTCGGGAAACACATTTAAAGGCGCAATCATCCCCGATAAAAATAAAAAGAACAAGAACCAGAAACTTTCTAGCGCACTAGCCCGTTCTGTCCAGAAAGCTAACATAGCAAAGGTATACTGAATTACAAACCGCAAGATAAATGCTAACACCACTGCTAAGGTAAATAGAGACACTTGACCTAAATTCGGCAACCACAAAGCCTGGGGATAAAGTGTGAAAAATAAAGCTGTTAACAATATGGTAAAAGGTATGCGAGTAAATCTTTCAGCCAGATGAGATGCAACATGATGCCATACAGGATCTATTGGTTGCAACAATTTAGGTGAGAGTTTACCTTCTACAACTTCCTTTTCAAATTCCCAAATTACCCAAGCAACTGTCATTTGCCTAACTACAAAAACTGTCAGAAAATAACGAGAAAAATCCACAGATGACAACCCAAATTTGCCCCCTTGTGCAGCTTGCATCCAAACACCCATGAGAATGATTGGTAAAGACCCAGACAAAACCCATAAAATTAGTTCTGCACGAAACTCCATCATGTAGGCGTTGTATACAGACAAAAAAGTGAAAGTTTTTCTAATAAATTTTTTCATTTGTCATTTGTATCTTTGTCGTTAACTAAGTTGTCTTATTTTTTTTCAGCATGTGCTTTCGCCCCGGTGCGCTAACAGCGCTGACTAAACAACTCCCGCCTGAAAAACTTTACCGATTACTTCTTCTATAGGTGGTTCTGTTACTTTTAAATCGATGACTTCTAGCTCTGACAAAATTTTAGATACGGTACGAGTTAGAGCTTCTTGCTCTACCATAAAACATACGGAGCGCCCATCTAAAAGTTGCACATCCCCATAAAACCTGAGTTTTTCTCTAGATAAAGGTTGGGCTAACTCTACATGAATTTCTCGGTATGGTGCGAAGCGTTCTAATAACCCATCTAAACTACCGTCATACATCAGCTTTCCTTGGTGAATTAACAAAACTCGTTGGCATAAAGCAGTAATATCAGCCATGTAGTGACTAGTTAATAATACTGTGGCTTGATAACGCTGATTGTAGTCGCGCAGGAAATCACGCACTGCTACCTGAGCATTTACATCTAAGCCTAGAGTTGGTTCATCAAGAAATAATACTTGGGGACGGTGTAAAAGTGCAGCTAACAGTTCTGCTTTCATCCGTTCACCCAAAGATAGCTTGCGTACTGGTTGAGTCAGCTTTCCTTGGAGGTTTAACATCTCTGTTAATTCTCTTAAGCGGTGAGAAAATTCTTGGTCAGAAATGTCATAGACAGCAGCATTAATTTTTAAAGAGTCTATTGCTGGTAAGTCCCAAATTAACTGCTGCTTTTGTCCCATCACCAAGGTAATTTTTTGCAAAAATGCTTCTTGGCGCAGAAATGGGACGTGTCCAGCTACTCTGACTGTTCCACTAGTAGGATGAATAAGACCAGTGAGCATTTTGAGGGTGGTAGTTTTTCCAGCACCATTTGGCCCTAAAAACCCCACTACTTCGCCAGGAGCAATTTCAAAGGAAACATTTTCTACAGCTTGAATTGAACGGTAGGTGCGGCGGAAAAAGTGCGTAATTGTCCCAGCAATACCTGGTTCTTTAATCGCCACCGGATAAGATTTACTTAAATTTTCAACAAAAATATGCGGCATAAAATTTATCTTAAAACCTTCAAGGGTATTGTTAGGCATAAGCCGTAACGCACCAAAAGCTTTGCGGTAGATGTATTACGCTGTCGCTAACATATCCTACGTGTATTTCCAACATCAAATATGAGTTCTACACAAGTTAAAGTATGACTGAGCCTGATATTCATGCTCGCAAAATGTCCATCGGCTGTTTTAAATTATTAAATTATGGATTTTTAGTGATCAGTATTATCCCTGATATTAATAAAGTCAAGGTAAAATAACCCGGTCTAACGTAAACGACCCGATCGCAAAATACTAATAATCAACCACAATCCTAATAAACTGGCGGCGGCAAATAACACACTACTTAAAACCGATAGTTGCGGTGTCTGTGCTTTTGTGGAAATAATTGCTGCCCCCATAATCAGTGAACCTACGAGAATACTGAAAGAAAGACGATTGGCTGCATCATCCATTGTGCGGCGTACACCATCTAACCCATGTAATGAGAGATTCCAACGCAGTGTTTCTGATGTTACACGGTCGAGTAAAAGTTCAACTTGTCGGGGTGATTGTAATGATAAACTTTTGAGGTCGAGGGCTGTGCGGAGAAGCGATCGCACTGGATTTTCACCGACTAATTGCCGGCGAAACAAATCTGTCATTAATGGCTTGACTTCATCAAACAGATTAATTTCTGGATTAAAAGCACGAGCTACACCTTCTAAGTTAGCTAGGGTTTTGGCATACAAACCCATATTGCTCGGCAATCTAATTTTATTGTTCCGGGCAACTTGTAAAATTTCATAAATCACTTGACTAAAATTCATCTGTGTCAAGCTGACATTATGATATCTCCGCAACATGCGATCGTAATCATTTTCTAGTCGCGCCACAATTACAGGCTGTGCCGAATCTGATAGTTGCAACGTTAACTGAGCGCATCTCCCTGCATCTAAATCCACGATCGCCAACAACATTTCTGTTAAAATCTGCTGCGTGCGGGGATCAAGTCTGCCAACCATACCGCAATCTAAAATTGCTACCCGACCATCGTGCAGATAAAATAAATTTCCGGGATGGGGATCAGCATGAAAAAAACCATCCAGGTATAACTGCTGAAAAAATGCTCGAAATAGTAAAGTAGTAATATCTTTACGTTGGGTGGCAATATCTTTACCATTATTGTTACTGGTCAACTTTGCCGACAGTAAAGGCACACCATCTAACCACTCCATTACTAATAACTTCTTAGATGTAAGATGCCAGTGAATTTCCGCAACTACAATTTGTTTCGGGTCAAACCAACGCCCTTTCGCTAAATTCTGCCGTAATTGATCTGTAAAACCTGCTTCTCGCGTAAAATCTAACTCTGCTTCTAAAGCTTTAGTAAATTCTTCCGCAATAGATTTAATCTCATAAGTTTGCCCAAAGTCAGTCCGGGCGACTAAATCAGCGATACCCTGAATTAAAGCAATATCTTGAGCAATGGTGATATCAATTCCGGGACGCTGCACTTTCAAAGCGACTTCCCGACCATCGGCGAGCGTGGCGCGATGAGTTTGGGCAATTGAACCCGCCGCGACTGGGACAGGATTTACCTTTTGAAAAACTTCTTCTAGAGGACTTTTTAGCTGTTTGCGGATGAGTACTTCTATTTCTGACCAAGCAACTGGCGGTACTTCGTCTTGTAGTGTTGACAGTTCCTCAATGTAGGCGGCGCTGAGTAAATCTGGACGAGTAGATAATAACTGACCAAGCTTGATATAAACAGGCCCCAAATTTACCAAAATATTTTTTAACACTGCTGGTGTTGGTAGCTGGGGTTCATCAGTTTTGCCACCAGTCAGTAGCCTTCGCATATAATCCCAGCCATTACGCAGCACTACTTCAATAATTTCTCGTTGACGAGGAACAGTTTGGGTTAGGAACATTGTGGTAAACAACTGCAAAAACGCAGAGAAGTTAAAGGGGTAGACAACAGGGAATTACAATACAGCCAGAGCTAGTTTTAGTTAGGGTTTTACTGGCAAAAGCACAGTCTTGAAATCTTTTTTGGGATGATTTTACAACTTCTATCAAGCTTTGCTCACTTAATATTCTTTTAATGTAAGTAGAACAAGATTCTCCACCATATAATTGTCGATGAGGACAAGCAAAGCCTTTCACCGGAGAAATATATTTTTGATAAGCAGTGATAGACTTGATTGCCATTGTCTTGGCCAGAGGCTCAAAGCTAAGGGTATTCATAACTGTCAGTAAAAACAACAGACAGTCAAGTTATAATAGGAAAACTAGCTTTTAAGCCTCTGTCAAGGGTTTTAACTTTGATAATTACAGTAGGTCAGTAAAGCGGGAGTCATCTTGCAGGATTTTGAGAACCTGCTTAATTTCTTGGGTGCGTTCTTTATTAACGATGAGGGTAACATTGCGATCGCGCACAATCACCACATCTTCTAAACCAATAGTAACAATTACATCCTCTGGATTAGTAGCATAAATAATTGCTCCTTGCGTATCTAAACCTATATGGGTAGCTAATTCTACATTGGGAGTCTCTTCTTTTTTTAACAAGCGTTCGATCGCATTCCAATCTCCTAAATCATCCCAACCAAAATCAACCGGGAGGACGTATGCTAGATTGGTTTTTTCCATGAGTGCATAGTCTATACTCTTTTTAGGTAAACCAGGGTAAATCTCAGGGCCATATTGTTCTAGGGGTTCTATAATTTCTGGAGCATGGGTGTATAGTTCTTCCAGAACAACCCCAGCCCGAAATACGAACATTCCACTATTCCAGCTAAAGCGTCCCGTAGATAAAAAAGTTTCCGCTAATTCACGGTTAGGCTTTTCAGTAAAGCGATTGACATGATAAGCTGGCAACTCATTAAAGCTACCAATCTGTTCACCTTGTTCAATGTAGCCGTAACCAGTTGATGGAAAAGCAGGCTTGATTCCTAAAGTAACAATCGCTTTGGTGCTTGTTGCTAGTTGAGTAGCAGCCTTAAGAGTGTCTGTAAAAGCCTTTTGGTCAGCTATCCAATGGTCAGCCGGAAAAAAGCCGATGATTGCGTCTTCTCCATAACGCTTTTTAATTTCTAAACTTGTCCAAGCAACAGCTGCGGCAGTATCCCTTCCTTCTACCTCAATTAGTAAGTTTGGCGATGGGAGTTCGGGTAACTGTTGACGAACACCTTCAGCTATCTGGCTGGAAGTAATCACCCATAAGGAATCCCAACCGTCTGCCAATGGAAGCAACCGATCAGCGGTTGCTTGCAGTAAACTTCTAGAACTACCATCTAGGCTTAAAAATTGTTTAGGACGGTCTTTACGACTCACAGGCCAAAAACGCTCACCTTTGCCACCAGCGAGGATGACGGGGAACAAGGAACTATTCATGTTGTCATACACACCTACGCAAGAACACTACAAGTGTACAGTGAGCTTTTACTCTGGCAAGATTTGTAGCTTGCATTAACATAACTTTTATGGAAGTGGTTGAGTGGGGAGAAAATTGTGATTAGAGAAGTTCAATTATCCGAGAATCAAGTTAAGTCTCAGCAAATACCGAATTTAGACTTAGAGAGCAAACCTGGTCAAATCCAACGGGTAGAAACTCAGGGAACGTTGCAAACAGTAGCAGATTCAGACTCAGACACTACATCTCAAACAGCATCAGCCAGTGCCACTCGCAGTGTTGTTGAGTCAGTCAGTGCAATTCCCAACGAACTGTACGATAGATTGGGCTTAAGTATGCCCCGATGGCTACTGTGGATATTGACAGTGGTGATGGGCGTGATTCTCTCAGGGCTTTTAGTCTCAACTCTGGCGCTCTGGACTCCTTTATGGAGCAATTTGGATAAAACCGATGAGGAACTGGGTTTTGCTGGTAAAGACGAGCAAAAAGTGCCTTTACCGGGGGAATTATGGAGCAAAATTTCCCAATACCAGCTATCACGCCCCATGAACATTTTGATTATGGGGATTGAGCCAGTCAACGGGGCTGTAGATGGCTCACCTGAAAGTTTTGCTGGCAAAAGTGACACCATGCTTTTAGTGCGGCTCAACCCCAGTGATAAATCCATTAGGGTGCTTTCCGTTCCCAGAGATACGATGATAGCGATCCCAGAAAAAGGGTTAACCAAGCTATCAGATGCTAATCCCCAAGGCGGGCCAGTGTTGGCAGCGCGGGTAGTTAGCAGGACTTTAAATAATGCGCCGATTGACCGTTACATTCGGATTTCCACCAGTGGCTTAAGGCAATTAGTTGATCAACTGGGTGGGATCGAAGTATTTGTACCTAAAGCAATGGAATATCATGATAGTACCAGTCAATTGAACATTAATCTAGTGAGTGGCTGGCAAACTCTCAACGGCGAACAGGCGGAACAGTTTTCCCGCTTCCGGGAAGATGGGTTAGGGGATTTACCGAGAGTGCAGCGACAACAAGCACTTATGGCTGCATTAATCCAACGCCTCAATAGTCCTACTGTCGTACCGAAATTGCCCCAATTAACCCGTATTATGCGGAAGTATTTTGATACCAACTTAAAGATAGAAGAAATGATGGCATTGGTAAATTTCTCCGTAAATGTAGAGCGGGATAATTTCCAAATGACCACTGTACCTGGTACTTTCAGCCGTTTCAGTCAAGACCCTAATAGCTATTGGCTGAATATGACTGGGCAACAGAATCTACTGAATAATTATGTTGGGGTAGATGTACCTGGACTCAAACCAGATACACGTCCGGTTTCTAACCTCAAAATTGCTATTCAAAATGCCTCTAATCAACCACAAGTAACCGAAAAAGTTATTGCTTATCTCAAAGAGAAAGGCTTTAAAAATATTTACACAGTATCAGATTGGCCTGACAGCCAGCGCCAAACCCAGATTATTGTCCAAAGAGGTAGCCGACAGCCAGGAATTGACTTACAAAAAGTCTTAGGCTTAGGTCAAATTGAAGTCTCAACATCTGGAGATTTGGAATCTGATATCACAATTCGGATTGGTAAAGATTGGAAATAATTAGTAGTCATTAGTCAATTGTCATTAGTCAATTGTTTTTACTTATTAATTACTTGTTAGCCTACTTGTGATACTCACTCTTGACTAGGGACTATTGACTCTTGACTATAAAGCTATGAAAAAGATTTGTCCGAGATTATCAAGTTTAACACAATCAAAGTTAACCCATTCCTCATAACTCACTAGTGAAGTTAGTAAAGTTATGAAAAAGATTTGGCTGAGATTATTAATTTTGGCACAATAAAATTTCAATCAGTCCTCATCATTAAGTAATGATGTACGTAAAGTTATGAAAAAGATTTGGCAGAAATTATTAAGTTTAATTATGATTCTGCTTTTAGCTGGTTTGTGGGTAATACTTAGCCCACGACCAGCTTTTGCACAAATTAATACAATTAACTACAGCAATGCCAATTTAGAAAACCGCGACTTTGCCAATGCCGATTTAGCAGGTGTAACTTTTGTGGCAGCGGAAATGCGGGGTACAAACTTCCAAGCAGCAAATTTAACAAACGCCATTTTTACTAAAGGTGTTTTATTAAAGGCTAATTTAGAAGGCGCTAACTTAACAGGTGCTTTAGTAGACCGTGTGACTTTAGATGGTGCTAATTTAAAAAATGCTAATTTCACAGAAGCTACTTTAACCCGTAGCCGTTTTTACGATGCTGACATTACAGGCGCGGATTTTACAGATGCGTTAATTGACCGCTATCAAATTTCTTTACTGTGTGAAAGGGCTGATGGAGTAAATCCGGTTACGGGTGTAGCAACTAGAGAGAGTTTGGGTTGTAAATAAAAGAATGAAGGGTGAAGTTTGAAGTATGAAATATATTAATTAAATATTTATTTTTGGGATTTCAGCTTTTAGCCTAGAAATTTCATCCGTCTTCAGACTTGTCGGGTATTATTTGTGACTAATCAAGAACAAAAATCTTCTCGTTCTTTCGCTGGGATTGCTGGCATTGTTGCCGCAGCCACGCTAATTAGTAAAGTATTTGGTTTGATACGGCAGCAAGCGATCGCTGCCGCTTTTGGTGTTGGTGCAGCTGCTACTGCTTATAGCTATGCCTATATTATTCCTGGCTTTTTATTGATATTACTGGGTGGTGTGAATGGGCCGTTACACAGCGCTGTTGTGAGTGTTTTAGCCAAACGCCAGCGAGAAGAAGCCGCGCCTGTGGTAGAAACAGTAACAACGCTGGTAGGTGGAGTACTGTTATTGGTGACTGTTGCTCAGGTTTTCTTAGCCGATACGATTGTTGATATTGTCGGTCATGGTTTGTCAGCGACTACACGCGCGATCGCTATTCAACAACTGCAAATTATGGCCCCAATGGCGTTATTTTCCGGTTTGATTGGCATTGGCTTCGGTACCCTCAATGCAGCTAATCAATATTGGTTACTCTCTATCAGCCCTTTATTATCTAGTATTACCGTAGTTGCAGGAATCGGTATTTTGACTTTGCAATTGGGCAAAGACATAATTCTGCCAGAATACGCCTTTATGGGTGGTATGGTGTTAGCTTGGGGAACTCTAGCTGGCGCAATTCTTCAGTGGGTAGTGCAGTTAATTGTGCAGTGGCGATTAGGACTGGGGACACTGCGGCTAAGCTTTGATTTTAAAGCCCCTGCCGTTCAAGAAGTCATTAAAATCATGACTCCGGCAACAATTTCTTCGGGAATGATGCCGATTAATGTTGCTACTGACCTTTATTTTGCCAGTCCTATCCCCGGTGCTGCGGCTGGTTTTAACTATGCTAATCTGCTAGTTCAAACACCTTTAGGGATTATCTCTAATATTATTTTGTTGCCTTTATTGCCCATCTTCGCCAAACTAGCGGAACCAGACAATTGGCCTGATTTAAAATTACGCATTCGCCAAGGTTTATTACTCACAGCCTGCACTATGCTACCACTGGGGGCTTTGATGGTGGTGTTATCTGTACCAATTGTGCAGATAGTATATGAACGCGGCGCTTTTAAGCAAGAAGCTACACAGTTAGTTTCTTCGTTATTGGTCGCTTATGGTATCGGGATGTTTGTTTACTTAGGGCGTGATGTGTTAGTGCGAGTATTTTACGCCTTGGGAGATGGACAAACCCCTTTTCGCATCAGCACTTTCAACATTCTGTTGAACGTTGTACTTGATTATTTTTTCGTTAAACCCTTTGGCGCACCGGGTTTAGTATTAGCAACTGTTGGTGTTAATTGCAGTTCGATGTTAATGCTGTTATGGTTACTCGATCGCAAACTTAACGGTTTACCTTGGCGGGAATGGAGTTTGCCAATTTTGGGTTTAGCTGGTGGTAGTGTTGTCGCTGGAATAGCCAGCTATGGTACTTTGTTTGGTTTACAGCAGTTATTAGGTACAAAAGGTTTAATAATTCAGTTGGTAGAGTTGTCAATTTCTGGTTTAGTGGGTTTAGTTGTGTTTGGTGCGATCGCTTCACTTATGAAAATCCCAGAAGTAAATACTTTTGTGATCCGTATGCGCCAGCGTTTCTTAAAAAAATAACTTCGAGAATCTGGGTTGTTTCTCTAGTTCACCCAATTGGGTGAAAGATTTTTCACTCACTCGGCTACTTGAGTGTAGGAGGGTAAAACTGGTTAAAAAAGCGACTCTAGTAGTAGAGAGCATTGATTGCACTCAACTCTAGTGGAGAAAAACTTATGAAACTCAGAACTTTAACTACTTCTGCATTTGTAGTTGCTTCTATCGTCCTCTCAGCTGGAATTGCTGCTGCTCAAACAGCTGGTACTAACGGTAGCTATATCGGTGTTGGTGTTGCAGCAGGAGCTACTAGTGGCGGACAAAGAAATGATGATGCTCAATTTGGTGGTAACGTACAAGGACGTTACGCCGTACCCAATGCGCCTGTATCACTGCGGGGAGCCGTTTTGTTCGGTGGTGATACAACTTCCTTGATGCCTATAGTGACTTACGATGCGCCTATTGCCAAAAACACTAATGTTTATGTTGGTGGTGGTTATTCGTTTTTGACTGATGAAGGTCACAACACCCCTTTAGGTAATCGCAATGCACCTGTAGTGACTTTGGGCGTAGAATCTGAAGTGAGCAAAAACATCATCGCCTATGGTGATGCTAAATGGGGCATTGATGCTTACAAAAACAGTGATGCTGATGCTGTGAGTTTCCAAGCAGGATTAGGCTATCGTTTTTAGATTAGGACTTACGCATAAAACCGAAAAATCAAGGTTTTTAACAAGGGTATGAGGCACTACGGTTCAGATAAGAAAACTAAATCAAAACAGAACCAACAAATAATTACTCAACCAAAAACGCAAGAATGATTTTGCAGGGGGTTTGGGGGACGCAACCGTCACCCAATCGGGTGTTTTTCAACGCAGAGGGGCGCAGAGTCAAGCGCAAAGTTGAGGCAGAGAGAAGTTGCCAGGAGGGTTTCCCTCCAAGCAAACTTCGGTGGGGTTGCCTAATTTTATTAGCAATGTATTTAGTACTTCAGCAGATTAGGAAATGCTATGTTGATCGTTTTTATTCTTTCCCTTATACCCCTACCCCCTGACACCCAAAGCTCAGTCACATAATTGATTTAAGTTTTACAAGCGTGCTATTCTACCTCTACACCTAATCTTCACAGATAATCTTGGTGGGTAAGTTCTACATTAATTAAAGGGATAGATGACATTCCCTTGCGGCGAAGCACCTACCCCCTGATAGCTGCCCAGATGACTAAACCTGGAACCCTATAATTTGGTATCTTATTCACCCAGTATCAACGGAGAGATGTTGATTGTCACTGGGATAGATACGGATATAGAAGATATTTATGAAAACATTGTAAAGATGTTGAGAAATGACGCTAAATTGTGCATTTGCAGGAAAATTATCAGTGATTATCCTGATTACATCCTCACAGCATAAGTAATTAAACACCCAAGTATTGAACCTTTGCCAAAGCTCTCTATAGTGAAGTGGCAATAATTGAACTAAATTTAACTGAACAAGTATAACTGCAACTAGTTACAGTACGCGATCGTCATAGCGAATTACTCAATTACAATCCGGCGAATAAAATGCCAACATTAGCTACTGATAACGGATTTATTTTAAGTGAAACTCGCATCACTACTGCTTATCTTAATCATTAGTCGCCTGGGCAACAATTAGCAGAAACCTTAAGCGTGATTCAAAGTGTGGGAATTGGTGTGGTGACATTAGGAATTGTGTTGCTAAGTGTAGAGAGGCATAGTTAGTTATAAAGTCTGAATTTCTTAAGTAAATATGATTAATTGGTATAAGATATGCCTACTAACGCTATCCTGTTTGATTTAGATGGGACACTGACAGACCCTAAGCCGGGAATTACTCGCTGTATTCAGTATGCGCTGTCTGAACTCGGTCACAAACCACCAGAAGCTGATGAATTGAATTGGTGTATTGGCCCGCCAATTAAAGACAGTTTTTCTCAGTTGCTGAAGACTTCAGATGAGGCAATGCTGGCACAAGCCATCTCACTATATCGCAGTCGTTTTTCTACGATTGGCTTATTTGAAAATACTCTTTATCCCCAAGTTTTAGAAACTCTCACAGCTATTCGTTGTGCTGGTTATCAAACCTTTGTGGCAACTTCTAAACCTTATATTTACGCGATGCGGATTATTGAATATTTTGGTTTATCGCTGCTGTTCGATGGTGTTTATGGTAGTGAACTTGATGGAGTGCGGAGTGTCAAAGCTGATTTAATTCATTATATTTTAGTGACAGAAAATCTTTTACCTGCGAATGCGGTGATGGTAGGCGATCGCAAACACGACATAATTGGAGCCAAGCACCATCAGATTACTACAATTGGTGTGACCTATGGCTATGGCACTGAGCAAGAGTTACAAACCCACGGTGCAGATTTTATTGCCCATTCTCCAGATGAGATTGCCAAATTTCTGATATGGCAATCCTAAATAAGTTGTGCAATTTCTCGTTTAAATAATTTGGGCTTTTATGGATTCAGAAGTAATGGAAAAATTTTATATAAAAAAATTATTTTTTCTTAACTTTTTGAAGTTAACTACTTGGCAAGATGCAAAATTTAATATTCAAAAAGCTTTTAAACGCACACTAGCTCATGTATACTTTAAATCATCTATAAGTTTACATAGAGTTTTAATTTAAAATAAGTATGTTAGCAGTTTTTTTTTGCATATTAAGGTTGAAAAAATTACAAGCAAATTACCAATAATTTTTCAACAAAATCAGGCAAAAGCTCTATCTCAAGTCAAAATATTAACAGCTATCAACATCATTTTAGGATTATATTTAATACCTGCAAAAGTCCAAGCCCAAAACATAACTCCCGCCAACGATAGTACAGGCACAACTGTTAACTCCCAAGGTGACATCAGTGGTGGTAAGCTCAGTAGCGACAAATCCAACCTATTCCACAGCTTCAGCAAATTTGAACTAGATGCTAACCAAACAGCCAACTTTTTATCGCAACCATCAATTCAAAACATCTTAGGTAGAGTCACAGGTGGTGAAGCATCGATAATTAACGGCATCATTCGTGTTAGTGGTGGAAATTCCAACTTATATTTAATCAACCCCGCAGGTATTATCTTTGGTGCTAATGCCCATTTAAATGTGCCAGCATCATTCACAGCTACCACAGCTAATCGTCTGGGTTTTGGTAATAATAACTGGTTAAATGCTGTGGGCAGCAACAACTACAGCCAACTTATTGGTACACCCAATAGTTTCGCTTTTGATGCTAGTGTTACTAGTGCCATTTTCAATCAAGGTAATTTAGCTGTACCAAATGGTAATAATTTAAGTTTATTTGGCGGCGCAGTCGTGAGTACAGGAACTTTGTCAGCGCCTGGCGGTAATGTCACAATTGCGGCAGTACCTGGCAGTAATTTACTCAAATTGAGTATGGCAGGGAATCCTTTGAGTTTAGAAATTCAACCGCTGAATTCCACTAATAATCTAGCATCAAATTCGTTACCAGCATTGTTAACTGGTGGTGATGTTGGGAATGCTTCTGGCTTACAAATTGCAAATGGTGAGGTGAAGTTAACTGGTTCTGGTTTGACTATTAGCAATGGTGATGTTGTTAGTACAGCTAACATTGTTGCTCAAAATGTCACTATTCAGGCAGCAGCTAATATCACAACTCAAGATATCATCACTAATGATAAATCTACTGGTTTGGCAGGTACAGTTAATTTAACAGCAGGTGATAATATCACAACTAATAATATTGATGCTTCAGCTTTTAGTCGTTTTGAAACTGCTATGGCAGGTGCCGTTAATTTAACAGCAGGCGGTAATATTACAACTAATAATATTGACACTTCAGCAGCTTTAATTTTAGGGACGGCTAGTGCAGGTGCAGTCAATTTAATAGCTGATGGTAACATTACTGTGGGCAGCATCAATACAAGTGCGATTAGTATTGATGTTGAGCAAATTGAATTGCTCAATGCAAATTCTCCAAATCAAGCTGGTATTTTGTTGCCCAATACACCCCCATTCGCTCAAGGTGGTAATGTTAATCTTTTAGCCAATGGAACAGTTAGGGTAGTAGGAGAAATTATTGATAATGGTCAGCTTACCGGAAATTCAATTTTGACCAGCGCATTTACTCAACCTGGGGCTGTCAAGATTCAACATGACGGCGGTGTGAATAACGTTCCATTTATTGTGGGTGATGCTAACTTGAATGGTACAAAAGCAGCTATTAATGTCAGTCAGGTTAGTCTTTTTAATGAAAATCCAACTATTGAAAATATCATCCTAGATAGCAACAATTCCCAAATTGCACCCACATCACCAATTCACATTTTTCCTGTCCTTCCACTAGGCGGACGATCAGAAAGTACTCCTAGCTTAATTTCTATTAATTCTGTTAACACACCACCTATTATATTAGATAATTATAGTGTAATTAATACGCGCCAAAATCGACCTATTACATTTACTTTTGGTTCATTAAATATCAATACTAATGATGTTAATAATGATGTCAGCCAAATAATTTTTGATGGTATATTATCTGGCTCTGTATCATTTCAAGATGGAACACCAGTTACATCAGGAACAGTGTTGAGTGCAAATACTGTTTTAGTTTATACTCCCCAACGAGGTTCTGTTGGTAAAATCCCAGCTTTTAATATTAAAGCGAGTGATGGTGTTTCTGAATCTGCACCGCAATCAATCAATATTAATATTACGCGACAACCCATAATTATTACCCCACCTAATCCTGACACAGATAATCCCTCACCTAATCCCGAAACAAATAATTCTCCTCCCGTAGAAACGAATAATTCTTTCCATTCCGGAACAAATAATCTGCTAAATATTGACTTAACTAATAATGTAGTTAATTCTGAGACAGAAGAAAAGAAAATGGCTAGTATTCCAATTGTGGAAAAAGATCAGTCTTTGCTAGATGTAGATATAGATAAAGAGATAGCTAAAATTGATGCCAGATTTACTAACCAGTTTGCTCAATATTTAGGTACAGCTACACCGCCAATTAAAGGCATTAAAGAAGCTAGTGAGATTTTAGTAAATATTGAAAATTCTACAGGGGTGAAACCTGCTTTAATTTATGTTTCTTTTATACCTAAAACACTCAAACGGAATGTTTTACCGGAACAAAAACTCACACCTCAAGCCGATGATATTTTAGAGTTATTAGTGGTTACAGGTAAGGGTGAGCCGATTCGGAAAGTAGTTAATGTGACGCGATCGCAAGTCTTAGCTATAAGTAAACAGTTTACCAACAATGTTACCCAAGCAACTTTGTTAAACAGCTATATTACTCCTGCCACAAAATTATACAACTGGTTAATTGCACCCC
The DNA here is from genome assembly GCF_000316625.1 of Nostoc sp. PCC 7107. Classification (GTDB taxonomy): domain Bacteria; phylum Cyanobacteriota; class Cyanobacteriia; order Cyanobacteriales; family Nostocaceae; genus Nostoc_B. Next base: position 1,433,329 of record NC_019676.1, read on the forward strand.
TGAAGTATAACCTGCAAGCACGGCAAATTAATAATCTAGTTTTTATTGTAGATGCGGGTTTGCGAACTATGCCCATAGCCGCCCTTTATGATGGTAAACAGTATCTAATCGAAAACTATAGTGTTGGCTTAATGCCAAGTCTGAGCCTGACAGATACTCAATATATTGATATTAAAAAATCTGAAGTTTTAGGGATGGGCGCATCGCAATTTATGAATCAAGACCCATTACCATCTGTACCTTCAGAATTAACTACTATTACTCAAAAGCTTTGGCCTGGTAGAGCTTTCTTAAACGAGGCCTTCACTTTAACAAATCTCAAAGCCCAGCGACAGCAAAAAGCCTTCGGGATTGTTCACCTTGCTACTCACGGAGAATTTAACTCAGGTGCGCCAAATAACTCTTATATTCAATTGTGGGATACGCAACTGAGAATGGATCAAATCCGTCAACTCGGCTGGAATAACCCACCTGTAGAACTAGTTGTGCTGAGTGCTTGTCGTACAGCCTTGGGTAACGAAGATGCAGAATTAGGTTTTGCAGGCTTTGCAGTGCAAGCTGGTACAAAGTCTGCATTGGCGAGTTTATGGTATGTTTCCGATGAAGGTACTCTCGGATTAATGACTCAATTTTATGAAAAGTTGAAACAAGCGCCTATCAAAGCCGAAGCTCTGCGACGAGCGCAAGTCGCCATGCTCAAAGGCCAAGTGCGGATAGAAATGGGTAGACTGAGAACTGCGCGTGGTGATGTAGCATTACCACCAGTTCTACTAGAACTTGGTGATAGAAAGTTAACTCATCCCTATTTTTGGGCAGCTTTTACCATGATTGGTAATCCTTGGTAATAAAATTAGAAAACGTCTATTGGATAATCATTTTGGCTACGTTAGCCATAACTTGACTTAAGGGATGTTCTGGATGACGTAAACAAAACAAATCGCTACTGGCCAGTTGAATCAATTCTTCGGAAAGTGGTAAAACACCAGCTACAGGTGCGTTATATGTTTTTTCTACCTGTTGCTTGAGTGCATCAAAATCTAGGGCTGGAAGTGCTTTATTAATTAATAACAACATTTTTGGGACTTCTAATTTGCGGGCTACTTCCACTGTGACAGCAGTACCTTGAAAATCTTGGCGATCGGGGCGGAGAATCAGAACTAAAATGTCAGAAATAGCAATTGAAAGTAAGGTTTCTTCATTGAGTCCTGGATGGGTATCAATGAATAGATAATCTAATTTTAAAGCAACCAATAGTTTTTGAAAGCCTTCATTGAGTAAATTAAAATCAAATCCTTCTCGCAGAATTTTAGTAATATCTCTAGCTTTAATACTCGAAGGGATGAGATAAATACGTCCTTTGGCTCCTGTTGTTTGACTTAAAATTGAGCTAACATCGTAGGCAGATTCTTCAATATTACAGCGTCCCCAAAGATAATCATTAAGGGAATATTTGATTTTCTGATCATCAAAACCAAACAGAACATGAATACCTGGAGATTGGATATCTGTATCAACAATCCCAACCCGATAACCAGAACGTGCAACTATTCCTGCTAGGTTAGCGGTGGAATTTGATTTACCTGTACCGCCGCGAAATGAGTGGATAGATACAATTTTTGACATGATAAAAATGATTTTGGTAAGCGAACCATAGAGACGCAGAGATTACAGAGTAATATTTTTAGAATTTATCCCATATCTTTGAATTCAGCTTACTTTTTTGTTTAGAAGTAAATAGAGGTCGATAGTAAACTGATTCACCATCATTTAACTCTTGAATAAATCTTTGGTTAACTAAAGTTTGAAGATGCTGTTTTACCAGTTCTTCAGAAATATTTAGATAAGTTACTACTTCTGATACAGTAGCTGTTTGCTGGCGAGTTATCCAATTAATCAGTTGTCGCTGTTCATCAGGTAAATCTAGGATATTTAACTGACTGTTTTGATGTGATGATTCGGCAGGTTCTTGATGATTCATGATGATTATTTATTTTCTTTCAATTTTTTGCTACGACGCTGTAAATCTGCTAGGTATTCTAATTCGTCTGGTTCTTCAATTGTCGTTGGTGTTGTGGTTATTTCTAAGTTATTATTTTGGTTTTGAGGAAGTACAGTTTCTTGGGAATTAAGTTGGTTGCGTTTGTCGCGCACTTGCTGTAGATAATCTATTTCTATAGGTTCAGTATTGGCAGGTTGAGTAATGATTGTATCAGGTAAAAAATTATTTGTTTCTAAGTTATTAACAACAGGGATAGTTGTGATTGGCAAGTTTTCTAATTCATCCCGACCCCGCAAATCTTTAGCCTTTTGCTGTAATTCTAAGAAGTAGTTACTTTCGGTAATGGCAGCGACTTCTTGATTTTTTTTGTCTTCGTCAATATCAATATTAATTTTGAGAAAGCCTTTAACTGTTTTCACAATTGTAGCGGCATATCTATCTATTAAAATAACAGCAACAGCACTACCGAAAAGGCTTAAAACTGGTGGTACTAAAGGTATCCAACCAGCATGGATAAATATTATATAGTTGGTTCCTAATAATATAGCGATCGCTACTCCTCCACCCAAGATTAACAGCCAGGGTTTACGAATCCGCCAAGCTAAAAATCCGCCGACTAATGACCAAGCAAATACCCATAAGCCTTCTTGTAATTCATTCCAGTACCAAAATAAAGGTCGTTTATTCAAAACAGCACTTAATATCTGACTAGCATTTTGGGCGTGAACTACTACCCCTGGCATTTTTTGGCTATCCGCTGACCCTGCACTATAAGGCGTATAAAAAGTATCTTTGACAATTTGGGCAGTGTAGCCAATCATCACAATTTTGTCTTTAATCAACGCTGGGTCAACTTTATTTGCTAGAACATCGCTGAGGGATACTTGCTTGACAGCGTTTTTTCCAGAACGATAGTTAAGTAGTATTTGGTAGTCTGATGTATCAATTTTGTGGTATCCACCCGATTTTGGCGTTAAGCGTTTGAGAACAGTAGAGTTAAACTGTAATTCCCCAGATTTTGTCAGTTCTGGTTCAATTCCTTGGGCAGCTAAGTAACGCACCACCATTTGAAAACTCAGAGATGGTAATTGGTTTTCAGGATCGGCGATATTGCAGATATGTTCGCTAGGTTTTGGCAGTTTGGAAGCTTTAGGAATGGAAATGATCATCCCTTGACGGACTGTACCCCCAGCATCTACGGGAAAATCCGCGACTCCAACTCTGTCTTCGGGAATTCCTGGTGCTGCGGCGATACCAGGAGAATCGGCTTTACTCACGACGCAGACAGCGGCAATATTTTCGTTTGCTGATAATATTTGCATTAAGTCTGTACGACCTGTGGCTGTACCTTGCTTCACATCCCGCAAAATATCAATCCCAATGACGCGCGGTTCGTGTTCTGCGAGTTTTGTTAATAACTGCGCCATTGTGCCGTCTTCAATGGGATATTCTTTGCGGGTTTGGATATCTGTATCATCGACACCAACGATTAAAAAGCGATTGTCTATCCCTTCATCTGGACGCGATCGCATTAACCAATCAAATGCAGCTAACTCCATTCCCTGCAAACTACCCAATTCGCGCAATCCTAAAATCAATCCGGCGATCGCTACACTGGTGACAACTACTGTCCCGCCAATGCTTAACACTGTTTGACGGAAATTGCGGTGTTGGGAATCTTGACCAAGCATTGGTGTTACCTCTTGATTGATTAGCTAAAGTGTAAATGTTAAAAAATAGCTCATTTCCCCAAAAAAATTTGGCTGTAATGATTTTTTTTGTAAAAAATATTTAGTTAATGTGCGTCCAAATTACCTGTTTTTCTTCATGCTGTCATTGGTTATTTAATATTTCTATATGAAATTGATGTATAGACTGCGATTCTTGACTTCTTTAATCAGTCAGGAATCTCGTTATCTAGAAGTGCTATAGTGATTTCACTGAGGTTATATTAATCCTAAATTCACTAAATTTAGGCAGAGAGATTCACAAAATGAAACTTTAAATACTATGAAATAGTCATTAATATAGACATACATATTGTAAAAAATATGCTCAAAAAAAACTTACTATTAATTACACTCGGTTTAACTCTCATTCCAGATTTGTTCCTAGGTGGAATCCCCAGCATCGCAGCACCTATTAATAATGTTGCTCAACTAAGCATTCCGCGTTCCACACCCAGACTATTTCCGCGTCGCCGTTCTCTATTAAGATTTAAAGTGCCAGGAATTCGTGGTTCTCGCAATCTAGAAGCAGGTGCAGCACGGGGAAAATGCAGTCCACAAGATATTAGTGGTGTTTTACCACCCAAACCTCCCAAGAGTGCAGCTAATCAAGTGCCTGTAGAATTAACAGTTAGCGATCGCCCGGCATTTTTTGTGAATGTTCCCCAAACCTCAGCCCAGCAAGCCGAATTTTTACTCAGGGATGAAGCTGGAGAAGAATTACTCGACAAAACTTTACCCTTAACAGCCAGCACCGGAATTATGAGCTATAGCTTACCAGGGGATTTTGCAGGATTAGAAGTGGGGAAGAAATATCAATGGCGCTTTTCTCTATTGTGTGATGCTACCAGTGGCGATCGCAGCGGTGATCCTATTGCTAGTGGCTGGATTGAACGAGTAGAACTACCGACATCTTTAGCAGACAAGTTACAACAAGCAACACCTAAACAGCGTTTACTCATCTATGCAGAAAATGGTTACTGGCATGACACCTTAAAAGCACTGGCTGATTTACGTGCTGCCTATCCCAATGATTTAACTGTAGTGCGTGATTGGGATGATATTTTGCGATCGGTAGGATTAGACACAATGTCTAAGCAGCCTTTAATTCCTCTCAATCCCACTACAGCTTCTAGTCAATAAAAACACTTCTATTTATCCCAACTCATTCACAGCAAATATTAATCTCAGATCCCCGACTTGTTGAAGCAGTCAGGGATCTTTTTGTTAGCCGCCTGACGGTCTCTGGAGGAATCATCAATAATCTCAAAATTAAAAACTATGTATATAGATTTCACCAGACAACATCGCATAACACACCTCATAGCAACAAATATAGCAGATACATTCATTTCCTAAAAACTTTTTTAACCCCTAATAAAATTAGGATGCTGATTGAACAATTAGCTTCATCAAAGCATCTTTAACTAGAACTTATTCACGCATATTTGATTAATTTAAATTTTAAATTAATCAATACATAACCTTTTGTTAATACTCACTGCGTAAATTTTCTTATATTCATTATTGATAGCTTTTTGAGCAGTCTTAACTTGGCATTAACTAGTAATAGTTGGCTGTTAAGAATGAGGGAAACTCAAAAAATCTGCAAGATTTACTTAAATCCATACCCGATAATCCTTAACATAATACGGAGACACAAGAGTGAAAGGACGCTTTCATCCCAAGAACGATGTCACGCTAAACCCATCACGTAACGAATCAATTCGTGACGTAATTGATCGTGTTAGCATGAGTCGTCGGAAGTTCATCATGACAGCAGCTGGCGCATCAGCGTTAACAGTGTTAGGTGAAGTTTCTATCGGTGGTTTTCTCCAAACTGTTGAGGCTGCACCAATTCCCAGAGGAACAGGATTTGGTGGCATTGGCTTCAAGAGTGTTCCGCCAAACCTACTCAACCCAGCTACAGAACGTTTGCAAAAAGATTTGGTAACTGTTCCTGAAGGTTACACAGCTAGAGTCTTGATTGCTTGGGGAGACCCAATCATGCCTGGCGCACCCACTTGGTTAGCAGATGCTTCTCAAGATGCAGCGGCTCAGTCAATGCAGTTTGGGATGCACGCTGATGGGATGCACTACTTCCCTCTATCACCAGGGAATGTTGTTGCTCGGACAGTTAGTTCCCAAGCCAGATCATTAAGAAGCTTCTTAAATCAGCCCATCAATAACGGCTTGTTGTGTGTCAACCACGAGTATACCCACGAAGAAATTTTGCATGGTTCAGAAGGTCTGAATCCCATCTCAATTGCAAAAGTGCGGAAGTCTCAAGCTTCTCATGGTGTGTCTGTTGTTGAAATTTTCAAAAACGGCAATACTTGGACTTACAATCGCAATTCTCGCTTTGGTCGCCGGATTACTGGCAACACTGAGATGCGAGTTTCTGGGCCGGCAGCGGGTAGTGCGTTGTTAAAATCCAAGAAGTTTGACATCACCCCAACTGGCTCAATTGAAATTGGCACCAATGACGGTTACACCGCTTACGGTACGCTCAACAACTGCGCCAACGGTTACACACCTTGGGGTACTTATTTGACCTGTGAAGAAAACTGGAACGGTTACTTTGGCCACCAGGATGAGCCTCTAGCTTCAATTCCTGGAATTGATAGCGCGGATATTGCGAATGGACAAAGACGGTATGGCGTTACACGCAACGGATTTGGCTATCGTTGGCATGAACTTGATCCACGCTTCAATAACCGGACAAATCCCCTCGAAACTCATTTATTTGGCTGGGTAGTTGAGATTGATCCTTACGATACTAATCCTGCAACCAACAAACCTGTGAAGCGGACTGCTCTTGGCCGATTCAAGCACGAAAGCGCTCAAGTTGTTGTTGATGACAATAACCGGGTTGCTTTTTACATGGGTGATGATGAACGTAACGAGTATATCTACAAGTTTGTTTGCGCCCAACCTTTAACTCCTGGCAATCCTGCTGCTAACCGCGATTTGATGGATACCGGTGTTCTTTACGTTGCTAAATTCAATGATAATGGCACTGGTGTATGGCTACCTCTGGTTTATGGTCAAAATGGTCTGACACCTGAGAACGGTTTCAATAGCCAAGCTGAAGTTTTGGTTAAGACACGTCAGGCGGCGGATAGACTTGGTGCAACTTCTATGGATAGACCAGAGTGGACAACTGTACGTCCTCGAATTGGTGGATTTAGAGAGATTGAAGTCTACTGCACATTGACCAATAATAGCCGTCGTGGTACACAACCACCTTCTTCCAATAGTCCAGATGGCACAACAGCGGCAGACGGCGCTCGTCCTCCTGTAAATGCTGCTAACCCTCGTCCTAGTAACCTTTACGGTCACATTATTCGCTGGCGTGAAGATGGACAGAGAGTTACAGCCACTACTTTTAGATGGGATATTTTCTTTGAAGCTGGTGACAGTACTAGACCTGAAGCAAATCTTCAAGGCAACATTAATGGTGATGACCTCAGTTCACCGGATGGTTTGTGGTTTGATGATTTCGGTCGTTTATGGGTTCAAACTGACCACGCTGGCGATGGTGTGGGTAATTTGGTGAATATCGGTAGTAACACCATGTCTTGTGCTGACCCCAACACTAGACAGGTTCGACGCTTCCTGACCAGTCCTCAAGATTGTGAAGTAACTGGTATTCACTCTACACCTGATGGTAGAGCGATGTTTATCAATATCCAACACCCAGGTGAAGGTTCACCCGCGACCAATCCCACACTGACTAGCAACTGGCCTTACACTCAAGGCTATGGCCCATCTGGTCGCCCACGTTCATCAACAGTAGTGATTACCCGCAATGACGGTGGCGTTATTGGTGGTTTGTAATCTCAAATTTTGATTTTTCTAGTTCGTATAGAGAGGTTGCACTGCAACTTCTTTATATTTTTTTTATCCAACAAAAAAAGACAGGTATCAAACCTGTCATGCTTGCAATCTTTTTTAAGATTGGTTCTATTTGGCGACTATGGCTTTTTTCTTACGCTTCATCCATATTCCTAAAGTAGCAGCGATCACAGTTCCACCAACAGTCAATGGTTCGGGTACTTTAGCATAAGTTACTGAACCTACTTCTGTCGTAAATACTGATTGATTAACCAAGTAAAATCTGTTTCCTCCTACATCTGGAGTGTTCAGATCACCACCAATAATAAACTGATCTCTCACAAAATAGCTAAGTCCCAAAAGCTGACCATTATTGAAGCTGGCTATAGGAAATAAATCAAAGGATTCATCATCTACTTCTGTATAGTTAGTACCCAAGTAGTTGAATGCCACTCTTAATCCGTTCTCAACGCCGATTGTTTCTAGTCCTAAACCAGTTAAAAAATCATCATCATATTGAAAGTTACCAACGTACTGACCAGGATTACTTCCAGATGTGGCATCTACAGTGAAATCGTATTTAATTAAAGCAGCTTGTGTTGGGTTAGCACCAATAGTAGTAATAGAAATAGTAGCGGCAATAGCAGCAATGCCTAAGTTTCTGGTTGATTTCATCAGACCAATCTCCAAATATCAAAAGTAAATATTGTGGCAATATCACTTAAATAAACTTTGAAGTATTCTCTGAAGGTTAAGAAAAATAGAATAAAAGGTTAAGTAGTTTCGCTCAAGAGAAATTTATACATCACAAATCAAGAAAACCGCAAATTCTTGGAGGTGCTAAATTTATTAATCCAGTGTTTTCAGGGTATGAATTTAGCCGACATATTTGGCAAACTAAAACAATTGAGCAATTGTCTACAGCAAGTTCATCCTGTACTTTGCTCTCGTGATTCCATTAGTTTGTGCAAAATTTCTGACAAAAACTATGAAAAAAATATTTTTACTGACACCAATTACGATAATGTCCTTTCTTTGTCTGTCCAGTCCTTCCTTTGCTTCTGTTTACATCAAATACTCAAATCATGACGATCAAAAGCATGAAATGACAGTTCAGATGGACGGCTCAACCAAAAAAGTAACATTTAATAGTAGAACATCAGGGGCAGCAACAATTCAAGGTAGTGGCAAGGATGCGGTCATTGAAACTTCATGCGGAAAAGTCGAAGTGAAAGACGATGCCAAAATTGAAATCAAAAACGGCTGTGTCAAAGTCTTGTAATAGCGTTTAAGATTTAATGCTCAACTTTTGGAGATTTTTTCTACTAATGGTAGTTGATAATTATCTTCTTGAGCATTTATTTCGTTAGAGTTTACCTCTGAGGTTTTCTCGTCTTCAGAGGTAACTTTCATATCTTCCCCATTTTCGCTGATGAGTGGCAAAATAATTTTGACAGTTGTGCCTTGATTAAGACCAGCACTTTCTAGGGAAATGCTACCACCCATCAGTTCAATTAAGTTGCGAGAAATTGCCAATCCCAATCCTGTACCATCGAACTTACGTGTAGAAGCACCATCTATTCGGACAAAGGGGCGAAATAATTTGTGTTGTTGAGTAGGTTCAATCCCTAAACCTGTGTCGGTTACAGAAACAATGACTTGAGAATTACTATTGTATTGTTCAATGGTAGCGGCGATCGCAATACTGCCTTCATCGGTAAACTTAGTGGCATTACCAATAATATTAATTAATACTTGCCGCAGTTTAGCTGCATCTGCCTTGACTGGAATCGGCTCATCACCCAAGGTTATTTTCAACTGTAAACCTTTTTGCTGCACAGTTACCGATTGGATGTTAATTACCTCTAACAAAGTTTGTCGCAAATCCATTGGTACGGAAACAACTGAGAGTTTACCCGCTTCAATTTTAGAAATATCCAGTAAATCGTTAATAATGCCTAGTAAATGGATGGCGGTTTCGTCAGCGCGTTTGAGAAACTCTAGTTCCTCTTCGCGGTTATCGCACATATCTTCTCTCACTAGCCGCACACAATTAATAATGATATTCAGGGGGTTACGTAACTCATGAGAAGTTGTAGCCAAAAACTGACTTTTAATTTGGTTGGCAGTTTTGGCTTCTTTCCAAGCAATTTCTAGTTCTTCCGCCCAAGCTTTGAGCCTTTCAAACATTTGATCTATTGCTTGTGCTAGTTGGTTAAACTCCCGAATTTTAAAGTTTTGCGGGACTGCTTGGGCTGCATGATGACTGTGAATATTCAGCACATAATCTCGCAATTCTTCTACAGGGGCTGCCAAGTAAGGAGCCAAATATAGCGATGCCAACAAAGTTGCACCAATTAAACCAACTGTCAAGACAATTAAGATTAATTTAATTTCCTCTAAACCAAATAGTGCATTATCCACACTAGTCACAGCTAAAATAATCCATTGTTGTGGCTGTTGAGCGATGGGATTGCTAATCACACTGTAACCAGCGACTAATTCTTTACCTTCTTGAAACGATAAGTTGACAGAATTACTTTGCCCTGTGATGGCATTTTTAATAATGCTTTGTAATTGCTTGGCATCAGGGTAATCTTGAATATTACTGCTGATCCTTTCTGGAATTGGGTGTGCGAGGATTGTGCCATCGTCAGCAATTACCAATGTGGAACCAGCCAATGAACCTGGATGATTTTTGGTGTGCTTGAATAGTGACGACTGCATACTGAAAACATACTTGAATTGCCCATTTTGACTGTACACAGGGGCAGATAGTACTATTTGCAGTTGATTTTCGGGATCTCTTTGGCCAGTTGTACCTGCCTTGGGTGGTAATATTGCCTGGATTTCCAGATTTTCAGCCAAAAAAGGCAACTTCGGTTCTCTAATTACTTTGTCACCACAACTACTAGCAATGATGTCGCCGTTTTGCAGATTGCTTAATTGCACACACTCAATGTAGGTTGGTAGTTCTTTGACTACCTGATTGATAAAGTCTTGGACTTCAGCCTCTGAACCCGATCGCAGTATAGATGTTTGACTAGTAACTAGTACACTGGTTTTGAGAGCAGCGATCGCATTAACTATCTTTTCACCTTTGAGAACTGCACTTTCTGTAAGATTTTGACGGGCAGTGTTCAGTAGGCTAGAACGGGCTTTATTCAAAGCTACAATTTCCCCCAGTAGTAACACTGGGACAAACAGCAGCAAAATTCTTGTTACTAAAATACGTCTAAATGACGATTGACGGGAATTAGCCATCGGGTGTCTCACTTCATATCTGCAAACCACAACAGCAAACAATATGCAATTAGATTAGCTAAATGAGACATTCTGTGACGTTGGGAGAGTTTTGTTAACAACCCCTAACAGTATCAAACATTGAAGGCATAAAAAGAAATGTGTTATACCAAAACTCTTATGGGCGAGATGTAATTGCGACTTATGTTGCATAAAAATCAAGTGATGAAATTGGTAAACAGTAGCTTGCTAGGCAGAGATTTTTTACAATCAACACACTAGCAAGAAAAATACTTTAGACTATCAAACCAACCCAATGGCGCAACATCGTCCTCATACCACAGTAGTTTTGGCAATGAGTGCAGATGGCAAAATAGCAGATTTTAGGCGATCGCCTGCTCGATTTGGCTCCGGGGCTGATCAATCACACCTAGAAAAACAAATCGCTGCCTCTGATGCCGTTCTATTTGGTGCTGGCACTCTCCGTGCTTACGGTACGACACTTACCGTATCACATCCAACACTGCTGCAACATCGAATCAAAGAGGGTAAGACCCCTCAACCGGTTCATATAGTCATTACACAATCTGCGGATTTTAATCCGGAAATCAAGTTTTTTAAACAGCCTATCCCACGTTGGTTATTGACAACAACAGCGGGAGCAACTGCTTGGCAAGGACGCTCAGAATTTGAACAGATTTTAGTTTTTGAAACCTCAACAGGAACACTTGACACTACAGCTGCGTTGCAATATCTGGCATATCTACATATAACACGCCTAGTAGTCTTAGGTGGTGGTCAATTAGTAGCTTCTATGGTTCACTCAGATTTAATAGACGAATTATGGTTGACTATTTGCCCATTGATTTTAGGTGGTATTACAGCACCAACACCAGTAGAAGGACAGGGATTTCTAGCTAATTTGGCTCCTCGGCTCAAACTTCTGGAAGTTGAACAAGTTGAGCAAGAAGTCTTTTTACACTATCAGGTGCAACGACATTAAACTAAATAAAGTAAAAAGTAAAAAGGCAAAAGTCAAAAGCTTGTTTTACTCTTTAACTTGCAAGTCCTAATCTTCTACAAAGATGGTGGAACAACTGAAGCCGCGCTATTCTGTTGCTTGGATTAACAAAATTGCTGAAGTACCCCAAAACGCCTGGGATGCTCTAGCACTGCCTTTGAAGACTCCATTTTTAGAGTGGCAATGGTTAAAAAATCTAGAAACTTCTCACAGTGCGACAGATAAAACTGGCTGGTTGCCCAATCACTTAACCCTGTGGCGAGACAGAACCTTAATTGCTGCTGCACCTTTTTATTTAAAAGGACATAGTTACGGTGAATTTGTCTTTGATCATCAATGGGCAGAATTAAGCGATCGCATCGGTGTCCAATATTATCCAAAACTCTTGGGTATGGCTCCCTTTACCCCCGCGGAAGGTTATCGCTTCTTAATTGCACCGGGAGAAGATGAAGATGAAATCACTGCTATGATGGTGCATGAAATTGATGCTTTCTGCACTAAACATAAAATTTCTGGCTGTCACTTTCTCTATGTCGATCCTGAATGGCGGCCTGTTTTAGAACGCAACGGGTTTAGTTCTTGGTTACACCACAGCTACATCTGGGAAAATCTTGGATTTAATACTTTTGATGACTACTTAACAGTGTTCAACGCCAATCAGCGCCGGAATATTAAACGGGAACGCAAAGCTGTAGAGAAGGCGGGTTTACGACTACAACCACTGACTGGTGATGAAATTCCTAAATCTTTGTTTCCGTTGATGTACCAATTCTATGCTGATACTTGTGATAAGTTCGGCTGGTGGGGGAGTAAGTATTTAACAAAGCAATTTTTTGAACAGCTACACGCAGATTATCGCCATCGGGTAGTATTTTTCGCCGCTTACAGCGAACAGGATGATCGCCATCCTGTGGGTATGTCTTTTTGCCTTTATAAAGACGATAGATTATATGGGCGCTATTGGGGGAGTTTTCAAGAAATCGATTGCCTACATTTTGATGCTTGCTATTACGCACCAATTGAGTGGGCGATCGCTCATAATATCCAATTATTCGATCCTGGTGCGGGTGGAAGGCACAAAAAACGGCGCGGATTTCCGGCTGCACCCAATTACAGCCTGCATCGCTTTTACAATCACCGTTTAGCGCAAATTTTACTTCCTTATATTAGAGAAGTGAATCAACTAGAACAGCAGGAAATCGAGCAAATTAATGCGGAAATGCCATTTAGAGACTATTTATAAAGTAAATCTTTAGACGACAAGACGACGCAACATAATCCGAGTCATAACAGCATATATAGCAGCTTCACTCATTTCGGGTAGGCGCTCATAATCTTTGCTGAGACGATGATATTGGTTAAACCACCCAAATGTTCTTTCGACTACCCAACGTTTCGGTAAAACCTGAAATTCTGACTCGGTACGCCGTATGACTTCAACATGAGCTTGGATCATCAACCAAACACAAAGAGCAAACTTATCACCGTCATAACCGGAATCAACCCATAAAACTTCAACTTTCTCAAGTAATTCAGGACGCTCCTCTAACAATTCCATCAAAGCATAGGCAGCAAGCACTCGCTCTGGGGCATTTGCTTCACTTACAACCACTTTCAACAATAATCCCAGGCTATCAACCAAAGTCTGTCGCTTTCGCCCTTTTACCTTTTTACCGCCATCAAAACCGTACACATCCCCCTTTTTTGGTCAGTTTTAACTGACTGACTGTCTGCGGCGAGGGCGCTGGGTTGTGTTGATTTACCTAATTTTAAGCGAACCTGACCGCGTAATGAATGGTTTAATTTTTCCCATACCCCTTTGCGCTGCCATTTGCGGTAGTAGTTGTATACAGTTGAGCTGGGCGGGAAGTCTCCCGGAAGCATATTCCATTGGCATCCTGTCTTCAGGTGATAGTAGATAGCGTTGCATACCTCCCGCATATCAGTTGTGCGCGGGTGTCCTCCTTCTTTCGCTGGTGGAATCAAGGGGGCTAGGATTTCCCACTCCATATCTGTTAAGTCTGTGGGGTAAGACTTTCGCGCCATACCTAACTATGTAAATACACTACGTTTAATGTATCTTATCGTTGTCATAACTCTTTTCTTTTCGCTTTTAGATTTACTTTATAAATAGCCTCTTAGCCAAAAAAAGGATGAAGGATGAAGTCTGAAGGCTGAAATTGATGCTTCAGACTTCACTTTTTTTAATTAGTTGATTGTTCTAAAGATACAGGTACATCACTGGAATTACTTGGTGTTGTGCCTGGAGTCGCTGGAGTGGGTTGTTCTGGTGTGGCTACATTCTCAGTCGGTGCCGGTTTTTTGCCAGCTTGACGTTGCTGTTGTTCTTGTAGTTTCAGTTGAGCAATTTGCTGTGTAATTTGCTGCATTAATTGTTCAACTTTGGCAGTTTGTTCGGTGTTACCTTGTGTGCGGTAGTTATTCAGCGCATTTTTCAAGGCTGCATTCGCTTTTTTGAGTTCACCTTGATTGTATAAAGTGATGCCCAAGTTATGGTATGCGGCAGCATCTTTAGAGTTTTGGCGAATTGCTTGCCTATAAACAGTAATTGCTTCGGTAGCCTGACCTTGAACTACCAGCAAACCAGCCATGTTATTGTAAGCAACAATATTTTTGGGATCTAGCTGAATAACTTGACGATAAGCGGCGATCGCTTCTTCTAATTTTCCTTGCTCTTGGAGAGCGATCGCCAGATTAAAATGTGTACTCACATTACCACTATCCAGATTAGCTGCTTGCTGATATGCGGCGATCGCTTCTTGCGGTTGCCCTAGTTCTTGCAGCACTACACCCAAGTTATACTGGGCGGCGGCCATTTTCGGTTCGATGACTAAAGCTTGGCGATAAGCTGTAACAGCGGCTTCTTTCTGCCCTTGTCGTTGTAATACTAATCCTAAGTTGTAATAAACCTCACTCTGATTCGGGTTTATTCTAATCGCTTCGCTATATTCTTGGACTGCTACATCTAGGCGATTTTGTCTTAACAGAATATTCCCCAAGTAATTTCGCGCCATCCCAATATTGGGATCATGTTCTAACGCTTGACGAAAGGCAGATTCTGCACCGTCTAAGTCTTTGCGGTTATATAGTGTCACTCCTTTTTGGTAAAAAATCGCTGCATCCAAATCTTGAGAGATGACATTCTCCGCCAATAACCTGCTTCCTGGTAAATCTATTACGGATGGCGCAGCTAACACCAAAAACACCGAGGCCGCTGAGATAATTGTTAAATGTGAATTCCGCCAATTGATAACTTGATGAAACGCTATCTTAGAAAAGCCGCAATACCACTGACGAATTTGATGCTGTTTATACATAAATGGCACCCTGCCTTTGTAGTGAGATCCTATAAGTCAGAGTACCCACTACAGCCAGAAAAATTAAAAATGCCGCTGCAAAAAGATACAGAGGAAAAGAGGGTTTATGCAAAGGTGTAAAGGTTGCTTGTATACACCCAGTCCCCACAGATAACCTTTGTGTGTATGCAATTATTGTAGTATTTACCAGCAACCCCACCGGGCGATCGCCTCATACTCTACACTAATTAATATCCTGACTGCCAACCTGCACTGATTTCAAAGATACTGTCCATGCAGCTACTTAAAACAACTGACACAGATTTTTCCACCGCATTCCAAGCACTTGTCAATAATCGCCGGGAAGCCACGGTTGATGTTAGTGGTACAGTACGCGGCATTTTGGCTGATGTAAAAGTGCGAGGTGATGCCGCAGTTAAGGAATATACTAGACGTTTTGACCATTTCAGCCCAGAATCTTTGCATCTGAGTGCCGATTTTATCGCCGCCCAAGCCGCCAAATGTCCGGCTGATGTGAGAATCGCCTTGGAATTAGCCGCAGAACGCATCGGTAGCTTTCACCAAAAACAACTGCCCCAAGATATTAGTTACACCGACGCAACAGGAGTGAAACTCGGTTTAAATTGGATTTCTCTCTCCCAAGTGGGGATTTATGTCCCCGGTGGACGCGCCAGCTATCCCAGTTCGGTGTTGATGAATGCCCTCCCAGCTAAAATTGCCGGGGTGGAACGCATTGTGATGACAGTACCAATGCCTCATGGGGAAATTAACCCGGCTGTGTTAGCAGCGGCGCAAGTGGCTGGTGTAACGGAAATATATAGTATTGGTGGGGCGCAAGCAGTAGCCGCCCTCGCCTATGGTACAGAAACTCTAACGCCTGTAGATAAAATTGTTGGCCCTGGTAATGCTTATGTTGCGGAAGCCAAGCGTCAGGTATTTGGAACTGTGGGTATTGACAGCATCGCTGGCCCTTCAGAAATTTTGGTGGTGGCTGATGATCAAAATAACCCAGAGTGGATAGCTTGGGATTTATTATCGCAAGCAGAACATGACCCCAGCGCCCAATCAATCTTAATTACTGATTCGGAAGTTTTCGCCCAGCAAGTTATCACAGCAGTTGAATTAGTTCTCACCAAGCTGTCTACTCAAGAGGTAGCAACGGCTAGTTGGCAAAATCATGGGGCAATTATTGTAGTTAGTGATTTGGCAGAAAGTATCCCACTCTTGAATCAATTGGCTCCTGAACACGTCGAGTTATGTGTAGATAACCCGCAATTACTCGCCAGTCAAATTAAATGCGCCGGTAGTGTGTTTTTAGGACGCTACACCCCAGAAGCCATTGGCGATTATTTGGGTGGCCCCAACCATGTATTACCAACTTCCCGTTCGGCGCGGTTTGCTTCTGGGTTGAGTGTGTACGATTTCCTCAAACGCATTACTTATTTAGAATGCAATCAAGCCGCGTTGCAAGAAATTGGTAAAGCTGCGGTGACTTTAGCTGATGCGGAAGGTTTGCCAGCCCATGCTGGGAGTGTGGCTATTCGTTTGCAATCATAATTGGAGAAATTTCGCGCAAAGGCGCAAAGTTGATATGGATGCAGAGAAAAAGACACCTGTTTCTTTTATCAAAAATCTGCTGGTTGCCCGTGGGCGATCGCTTTTACTCCTGTTTCTTGGGGTATATTTACCATTGCAGACATTTCAACTGCTGGCTATCCAAGTTTGGCAATATCAAGCTGGCTTGCCTTGGGATGTGCCGATTTTGTTGGCGGTTCACTCTACAGCTAATGCACAGTTAGATACTCTGGCGGTGGTGCTGACTAAGTTAGGGTCATTTTGGACTGTGTTACCAATTTTAACTACAGTTGCCCTGATATTACTCTGGCAAAAACGCTGGCGATCGCTAGTTTACCTACTCATGACTGCCTTGGGAAGCGCCTTCATCAACCGCACAGCCAAAGAATTATGGCATCGTCTCCGCCCAGATTTTTGGACATCCCTCGCGCCAGAGTTAGATTTTTCTTTTCCTAGCGGCCATGCTATGACAAGTATTACCCTGGCTATCATTGTGTTGATTTTAGCTTGGCAAAGTTCATGGCGCTGGTTGGTATGTATTTTTGGTAGCTTGTATGTATTCACTATTGCCTGGACACGCCTTTATTTGGGAGTTCACTTTCCCAGTGATATTATCGCAGGTTGGATGGTGGCGATCGCTTGGGCAACTGGTGTGAGTATGATTATTAAACCTTATCTGACGAAAACTGTACCCGTCCCTGGCGCACAGCCTACGTTAGAAACTACCTTACTCCCAGAAGAACAGGACAAGTTAACCGCTAATGAGTGAATATGATTGGTGAGCTACCCTCTGATATTTACTTAAATAAATCAGAAAACAGATAAATCAGTTAAAACACTGTAGCTATGTTTAAACAATTTATTATGATATTTTTTACCCAAGAAACCCAAACTTTCCTGAATCACCCCCAATAGCGATCGCCGCAAAATTCCTTAAATTTTTGCATAAGAGGTATGAGATTTGAACATACTAGAATTTTCTTTACTAGTTTGGCTTGGCTCATTTAGTGCTGGCTTTATCGGTGCGTTAACAGGTTTAGGTGGCGGAGTAGTCATTGTTCCTCTATTAACTTCAGTCTTTGACGTAGATATTCGCTACGCTGTTGGTGCTTCCTTGGTATCTGTGATTGCTACTTCCTTGGGTGCAGCCTCCACATATATCAAAAAAGGCTACACCAATTTGCGCTTAGGTATGTTTTTAGAAGTTGCCACCACAATTGGGGCAATTATCGGGGCGATGATTGCGGTGTTTGTCTCTGTAAAAATGTTAACGATTGTTTTGGCGATCGTCTTGATATATTCTGCATATCTTTCACAACGCCCAAGAATTGAAATTGATCAAAATCAACCCGCAGATCCCTTAGCCGATTATTTCCACTTGAATGGTACTTATCCCACGCCAGATGGATTGATGTCTTACAAAGTTCATTCTGTACCAGCAGGGTTTAGTGTGATGTTTGTTGCTGGAATATTGTCTGGATTACTGGGTATTGGTTCAGGCGCATTCAAGGTACTAGCAATGGATCAAGCCATGCGTATACCTTTTAAAGTTTCAACTACCACTAGCAATTTTATGATTGGTGTCACCGCTGCCGCATCAGCCGGCGTTTATTTAGCCAGAGGATACATCGATCCGGGATTATCAATGCCAGTAATGTTAGGAGTATTACCTGGCGCTTTTTTAGGAGCAAAAGTACTCATAGGCGCTAAAACGCAGATTTTACGAATTATTTTTAGTCTTGTGCTGGTGGTAATGGCTTTTAAAATGGTCTACAACAGTCTAATAGGGGGGCTGTAAAATGTATAAATATGAGGTTAATTCTAGTTTTCATTGGCAGTCATCAGCATCACCAGAAGCTGAAGTGGTGGCAATTACCTTACCACCAGCAGAAGCAGACTCTGATATTCAACAATTAGAAGAACAACACACTGGCATTAATCTCACTGCCAGTCATATAGTCAGCAAAACCCCCAGTGAACAGCAATTAGAATACATACTCAGCAATCTTTTAAAGTATGGTGTATTAATAGCTAGTTCTGTTGTTTTGTTAGGCGGAATTTTATATTTAATTCACCACGGTTCAGAGCCTGCGACATATCAAGTTTTTCACAGTGAACCATCAGAGTTTCGCTCGCCAAAAGGTGTAATCAAGGCAGTTTTATCTGGTAGCCGTCGCGGAATTATTCAATTAGGATTATTACTATTAATCGCCACACCAATTTTACGTGTAATTATTTCTTTATTGGCTTTTATACTCAAACGAGAATTAACTTATATAGTTGTAACTCTGTTGGTATTAGCGAGTTTAACTTATAGTTTGGTAGGAGCATATTTTTAACAAGACTTAAAGGCAAAAGTTGTCTATTAAGAATGGATATTAAGATTTTGATAGACTTTATATCCCAATACCGTTCAGTTAAGACTAAAAACCAATTCTGGCGTAGGTTGGGTTGAGGAACGTAGACACGCTCCGCGCGGCTTCTCGAAGCGTAACCCAACATCCGAGCATACTTTGTTGGGTTACGCTATCGCTCCACCCAACCTACTTTTCTGCTTAACTTAAAGGCAAAAGTTGTCTATTAAGAATGGATATTATAGCTGTAGCCAATAAGATTAGGACATAAACTATGAAGTATTCCTAGTATTGCGATTCAAACTCAGATGGCTAAACCCTATAGTGATGATTTCCGGCAAAAGGTGATGCAAGCAATTGAGTTGGACGGTCTCAAAAAGAGTGAGGCGAGCCAATTGTTCAATATCAGTCGCAATACGATTAACTTGTGGTGTCAAAGAAAAGCCCAAACGGGTGATATCAAGGTCAAATCGAGGCAGGAATGCCAAAGGGGTGGCAAAATCGATGATTGGGAGAAGTTTCGCGCATTTGTCAAAGCAAATGGTGATAAAACTCAAGTCCAAATGGTAGAGTTATGGGAAGGAGAGATTAGTCAACGCACGATTTCACGGGCATTGCAGAAAATTGGACACACCCGTAAAAAAAAACATATGGCTACTGTCAACGAGATGAAGCCAAACGAGCAACCTTTCTAGCACAACTGAAGAACCCAAAAGCACCACACTTGGTTTATGTCGATGAATCGGGAATGGATGAACGAGATAACTACGGCTATGGGTACTCACCAACAGGGGAACGATTTTACGACCTCAAATCCGGTCGGCGACAGGGACGCATTAACATGATTGCTGGGTATCGGGATAATCAATTGATTGCCCCATTTACAGTCGAGGGGGCGTGTAACCGCACAGTGTTTGAAACCTGGCTAGAAACATGTTTGATTCCGGTTTTGCGTCCCGGTGAGTGGGTAATTGTGGATAATGCGACGTTTCATCATGGTGGTCGAATTGCCCAACTCATACATGATGCAGGCTGTGAACTTGTTTATTTACCTCCCTATTCACCAGACCTTAATCGTATTGAGAAGTGTTGGGCATGGTTAAAAAGTAGGATTCGCAAACAATTACACAATTGTGATCATTTACGTGATGCTATCGAATTCGTTCTCAAGCACGCAGCGTCCTAATAAAACTGGCTATAGCTATAAAAGGCAAAGGGCAAAAGTAAGAAGTAGATTTCCTCGTTGCCTGTTTGCCCCGATAACCTAAAGTTTCGCTAAGATCAGAGTGTTTACTTATATGTGGTCAAGTTGTGGCTACTATATCTTGTCCCCGTTGCCATCAAACTGTTGAGAGTCAGGCTATTACCTGTCCTTATTGCCGAACCACACTCAAAGCCTTCGGCCATCCCGGTATTCCATTGTATCGTGCTACCGGGGACGAGTATTTGTGCGATCGCTGCACCTACCACGCAGACGATACTTGCAACTTTCCTCAGCGTCCCTACGCCAAAGAATGTACCCTTTATCAAAACATTGCCGAATACAAGTTACAGCAAGAACAGCAGCATCATAACAGCAGTTTTGGCACAACTTTTCAAGGTTGGGTAAAACGTAATCAAACTTGGCTATTATTAGTTGGTTTATTACTCATTTGTTTAGTTATCGCTGTGGCGACATCTTAAATATAGCAGGAGGCAGGAGGCAGGAGGCAGAAGGCAGGAGGCAGAAGGAAAAGTCTTATTATTCCTGGCGTTCAAGCTTTCAAATTGTCCCAACAGACCTGACTACTGCTATAAGATTTTGATAGACTTTATATCCAATTTGCCTTTAAAATACACTAAATCGATAGAAATAGTGTATTTTATGGAAAGCGCCCAAAAAGCTAGTCAAGAGTTGAGTTTATCAGTAAATACAGCCCCAGAGCGATCGCCACAGACTGTTCCTCACGAATCCCCAAAAAATATCTTCAAAAAGCTCAGAGGTGGATTCCTACTGGTTTTGGGATATTTATTATCCCCTTTATGTTGGTGGAATGACCTTTTATTCAATTTACCCATTGCTTACTTTTTTGGGTACTTATGTAGTTTACTTTCCCCGAAATTGCTCATTCCTTGTTCCATTATAGGTTACTGGCTCTCCAATGTTGTGGGAATCCTGTTGATACAATATGGCTCTAAGGATATCTTTCAAAAAGATTCTCAAGAGCGTAACCTCAAAAAAGAATTGTTATCAGGTTTAGTTTCTTCCACAATTTATACTCTGGTGATTATTGTATTGATTCAATTGAAGATTCTTGATTTTCCTGTATTGTTTGCCAAGAGTTAATGCTCAATTTTAGAACTAATTGGACGAATAAAATTTGCTACTACATAAACAAAGTTCAGCTATGTGTACTTAATAAAATAACAGCGCAGGCGGGTTTTGTTTGTATGGACGCGATTTTTAATCGCCAGGAATGAATAAAATATGACTGTTAGCTTTGATTTCCAATCTACATGTTTTCTCATAACTCAATTTGGATTGCTAGAACTCAGGAGAAATATTAACAATTTGAACTCCTGAGTTACTAATTATAAGCTTTAAGTAATGCACTAAAATCCCAAACTTTAGAATTTTCTTTTCCAATAACTAATGGTAGCTTACCATTCCATTTTTCAATTGCTTGTTTTTGGAGTAATTCAGTTGTTAAACCATCGCGTAGTAATCTATAAGTTTCAGCTTCGCCTTTGGCTAAATTAACTTTCGCCTCAGCTTCTTTGACTGCTTTCAAAGCCAAAAATTCGGCTCGTTTAGCTTCTTGTTCCGCAATTTGCTTTGCTTCTACCGCCTCACCAAAGCGCTCAGAAAAATGCACATGAACTAAAGAAATATCATCCACTGCGATATGATAACTACGTAAACGTTTAGTTAATGCTGTATCTATTCCTAATTTGACTGCTGCTCTTTTAGTAATAATTTCTTCTGCTGTATATTGAGAAACAATAGATTTAATGACTTCTTCAACTGCTGGGTTAATAATTCGAGTAATTACATTTTCTTTACTACCAATCTGTTGAAAAATAATATTAACTTCTTCTGGGATGAGATGCCAATTTAGTGCCACATCAGTGAAAACATCTTGTAAATCTTTAGCCGCAGCTTCAGTAGATATTTCCTGTTTCTGCACACGGATACTTAACTTTTCTACTGTATTGACTATCGGGATAATTAAATGAAGTCCTTCGCTTAATATTTGCTCTTGAACTTCGCCAAACTTCATTAATACGCCACGTTCCCCTGCGTTAACTATTACGCAAGGCGTGAGGAAAATAGTAATTAAACATAAAAGTGCTGTCAATTTTCCAGCATTATTAAAAGCTTTATTGTTTTTCATCATCGTCTGTCAAATTCACTAGTACGCAAAGGCGGAAATAAAGAAATCCATATAGTCAGCTTTTCAGCAATTTATAATGGGTGCTTGATTTAGGCTGTGTTGTACTAGCTTAAAAAATATTACAGGATATCTGCGATCGCCAACACCAATTCCCAGAAATATGACATATTCCTATTCAGGAAAAGGTAGAGAGTCGATTCTTCTGCTGAACTCTGACTCCAAAATTCTGGGATATGTATTTCAGTCCACATCAGGTATCATGCAATCTGTCTAACCTATTAGTAAACTAGTAGAGCTATTTGATTGAGGGGGATGGAAACATGAGAATTTGGCTGGCTTGCTTTGTGCTAGTATTCGCCTTGGCAGAACTGTTTGACTGGTTACAAGAATTTTCTCTACCATTGCCGATTTATATTTTAGGTGGAGCGTTTTTAGCAGTTGCTTCTAATTATGACAAAATTGTGGGTTCTTACTTCAGTGACACATCAATTGCTGCATCACTAGAAACACCACAGCTAGATGCGCCCACTCAACCCCTCGCCTCAATTTCTGCGGTTGAGGATATACAGAAATCAGAACAACAGGTTTAGTCTGTTTCGATCAAAACTGTCACCGCAGCGATCGCAATTAACATTTCATCGTTTTTATCATTGAGAGAGGGAATCGCTCTTCCTTCAACCACCATTCCCCCAGACTCAACAGTGATAGTTTTGCGTCCAAAAGGTAATACTGCAAGAACCTCATCTGTTCTCACTTGTTCGGGATAAGGTACTGCTATTTGAACTTCCACAATCATCTCATTGGGATCATTCAAACCAGCGACTTCCCAAACTCCTGGTAAAGCATTATGAGCGATCGCATTGCGTACTGCTCTTGCAGCTGCTACAGTTGGTTCTTGTCCATGCTGATCTACACCCATCCCCATCTCAATTACTAAACGTTTACGCGCCACAGTCACCTCCTGGATATCCTCGATATTTATACTTAACTACTGTAATTAGATTTGATGTGTACAGCGTTTATTTAGTTAATCGCCACCGCCACCGCCACCGCCACCATAATCACCCCCACCGCCACCATAATCACCCCCACCGCCATAGTAATAACTGCTACTGTCTCCAATGTAGCTACTACTAGTCCCAGTCCTAGAGACAATAATGAGGAGAAGAGGGATACCAAAGACTAGCAATCCCGACAAAATCCACAATAACCTCTCATAAAAAAATTGTGAACTTTGCCATCCAGAGGTTTCAATCTTAGTACCTGTACGATCAAATGCCACCTGAATTTCTAACCCTTCCCCTGGCTCTAGAGATTGTTTAGCAACAGCCTCAATAGTTTTTGTATCGACTCGGCGAATATTTGCAACTACACCAAAGCTTTGGAATATTTTAATTTTATTAGTAAATTCTTCAGGAAATTCTACCCTAACCTGCGCCTGTTTAATAGGGGCTTTACGGTCAGAGAATATCGCTTCCCAATATACTTGAGCATAGTTATGATTGACGCTCAATCCTCCAATAACACGATATTTCAACACGAAAGTAGGGCTTTCTGGTGGTTGCAATTGATGTTCCCAACGAATCCAAAATAGATTATTTACTGTACTTGTTATACTGGGTAACACTTGACCATTTTCGGATACAGAAACTTCAGTAATTCTGTCTACCTTATATAAAGGAATGTACCGGGAACGCAGATGGTTATACTCTCCAGTAAAATTATATTTTTGTGTCTCAGTGACTAACATATCACCGTTAGGCTGTACGGCAATATCGACATTGATAAATTCCCAATAGAAAGGTGCTGATTCGGCTTGGACATTATGAATAGTAAATGTGAAGCCAAGAACAAATGTGAAACAAAATAGCAGCAGCCTGTCTACTAATTTTTTGCTCATATATTTACAAATTGGCATATTTTGGAAAACGAAAAGAGACGTGATGTATTTACAAAATACCTTCGCAATTTTACGAGGGTAAGTTGATGTCTGAACTCTCTTTTCTCCGAATTCTTGGCAAAAACAATAAGTCCTAAAAATAAGTTCATTCCACTAAGGACAAAACAAAGTATCACGAGTGTCTCGTCCTGTGGTGGGATTAGTACCTTTAGCCACTTTGCACAACTTTTTTTGTTCATCTGGGCGCAGCAGCACATCAGTAAAATCTGCTCCATCAATAATTGCGCCATCAAATTTAGCATTAGCCGCAAATGCACCTTCTAAAACTGCATTAGTCAAATCGGCTTTCATTAGCCTCGCTGAGTCTAAGGTAGCATTTGTCAAATCAGTTCCCTGTAAATTCGCTGATTCTAAATTAGCAGCAAAGAAACTCACACCACGCAAGTTACTATTACTAAAATTACTTTGCCGGAGATTAGCTTTGGTAAAGCTAGAATCTGTTAAATCACGTCCAGAAAAATCAGCATCTACTAATATTTCTTTGTTATATTCGAGTGCTAAAGCTGTTGGCGTATAAGTAAAATTAGCTGTGATGCTAAAAACTGCCCACAGCAATACACTGAGTATACCTGCCCAAATGCGATCGCTTAACCTAGAATTCATCGTACTTTTAACCAATGGCGAATCATCCTCCATCCCATTATCTCGATATTGGTCAACTAGGTGAAGATTTAGTTACACAATGGTTACAGTCTAAAGGTTGGTTGATTCTACATCGGCGCTTTTCTTGCCGTTGGGGAGAGATTGATATTATTGCTCAATATCCAGGAGGACAAGGGGAAGAATATCTTACTCAAAACTCTACACTTGCTTTTGTCGAGGTGAAAACCCGCAGTTCAGGCAATTGGGATGCAGGTGGAAGAAACGCTATCACGCCGCAAAAACAGGCAAAACTATGGCGTACAGCCGAAATATTTTTAGCTCAATATCCCGACAAAGCTGATTATCCTTGTCGGTTTGATGTAGCTATTGTGAGTTATCAGCCAATATCTCAGTTACAAACTCAGATCAAATCAGTTCAAGATGCTGTATTTAGTTCATCAGTTGCGGGATACAAATTTCATCTGCAAGAATATATCCCGGCAGCTTTTGATTCTTGAATTGATTAAAGTGAGGGCGAATAATAATTGATCACAACTTCAATATCTTTGTCAGCAATTACAAATTCTTTGCAGTCGCCCTCACAATAAAGAGTTTCACGCTAAAGTTTCAGGACAGTAACCTAATCCACGGACAAACTGTTGGCGGAATGCTTCGATTTCATCTCTCTCTGGACTACCATGAGAAACGATCGCTACTTGATAGCGGCGCATTACGTCTACAGGACACTGGCCAGCTTCCAAACTCCAAAGTGCCATTTGCACACGCATTGGTGGCTCGTAGCAAATTCCTAATTCATTTAGGAAAGCCCGAAAGTCTCCATCCTGTTGCGCTGAGACTTGACCTTTAAGTTTGACCCTAACCACCCAGCCATCAATTTGATGAATTACGGTAACGAACGAAACTGGTATTTGGGGCGTTGCGTGCAGATGTTGAACGACCCGCAATGTTAGACTGGCATTTGCCAGATAATACAAATATTCCATGTTGGTGCTTGGGATCAAAGCCAATCCTACACTTCTATCATCCTCAATAGATCAGTTTCCCGGTAGGGTAGAAGCCCCCGTCTTTGGATGGGGAGTTTTACCCATATTTATGACTCATCATTAGGTATTACTTAATGATGCCCGTAGGAAAACCCTATGAATGAAGTTGTGTTTTCCCTAGAAAATATCTACTAACAAACTCGTAAAATTTAGCATAACCTTCAATGGAGCCACCAATAACGCAAGGAAATTTTAATAAAGTGACTGCCACAGGAGTAGAAGAAGTAAACTTAGATTGTTCATTAATTGGGTATGACTACGTACTACCTCCAGAACTGATTGCCCAAAATCCGGCAGTTCCCAGAGATAGTTCTCGATTATTAGTCGTCAACTCCGCCGCCACAAGCGATAATTCCGCCCCTCTACACCACATCTTCCGCGATTTACCTGAACTCCTGCGTCCTGGTGATTTGTTGGTGATGAATAATACCAAAGTTATACCCGCCAGACTGTACGGTAATAAATCTACTGGAGCCGAAGTTGAGGTATTACTTTTAGAAGAGAGGCAAGATAATTGTTGGTTAGCATTAGTTAAGCCAGGAAAGCGTTTTAAATCAGGTTCCCAAATTATTTTTTCTGGTAAAGGACTAGAAAATAACTCCCCCACGCCCCAACTCACAGCTAGAGTTTTAGAAACCGATGCAGCGACTGGCGGGCGGTTGTTGCAATTTGATGTCCCGCCAGGAAAATCTTTGGTAGAACTGTTAGATAAATTTGGTGAGATTCCTTTACCGCCTTACATCACTACTTCAGATGCGGCGGATGAACAATACCAGACTGTATACGCCGAACAACCAGGTGCGATCGCAGCGCCAACGGCTGGGTTACACTTTACTCCAGAGTTACTAGAAAAATTGCGCGATCGCAATATCCATCAAGCATTTGTCACACTCCATGTTGGTGTGGGTACATTTCGCCCTGTGGAAGTGGAAGATGTCACCACCCACGAAATGCACGAAGAATGGATTGAAGTTCCTGTGGCTACAGTAGAACAAATCCGTGCCACTCAAGCCGCTGGTGGGCGAGTTATTGCTGTCGGTACAACAGTGGTACGTTCTTTAGAAGGTGCAGCCCAATTGGGGGAATTACAACCATTTTGTGGCAAAACCAACTTATTTATTTATCCTGGCTATCAATGGCGGGTAGTGGAGGGGTTAATTACTAATTTTCACCTACCGCGTTCGAGTTTACTAATGCTGGTAAGTGCCTTAATTGGCAGACTAAGATTATTGCAAATATACCAAGAAGCGATCGCCTCTCGATATCGGTTCTATTCTTTTGGTGATGCCATGCTAGTTTTGCCAGCAGAAAATAAAAAGATATAGATTTACAAGAAGTCCTGGTTACAGTAACTAGGACTTCTTTATAAATCTATTCAATTAGAGCGGTAGTCAGATATGTTAGTTTCAAAGTTGTTAAAATCGGGGCGAAAAACAACAAGGCCAATTAAATCTCTTTTGGGAAAATCAATTAGTTTTTGTTTGAGTGGAGTTTCAAGGTGGGCATTGCTGCAAAACTCACATCTGCGTTCTCACAGTTAAAACCTGTGGCGGGGTAGCATCAGGGGGATACAAAAAGTCTACTTGAATTTGGCGCTGATCTCCGGCTGGCATCTGCAAAGTTATCAAAGCTTTTCCTACTTGTCCCCGTCGCTGAACTAAATGAACATAGCGTGTTTGTTCTACTTTACGATCATCGGTGTAACGTAATCTCACTGTTCCGCGAAAAAATACTTGTTCAACTTGGGGATTTAAAAACAGCAGTCTGTCCTTACCACCCTCATCTTTTAATGGCGTTTCTATTGATACAGTTACAGTCTGAGTTTGGTTACTGGGATTGTGTAGCGGCAAAGTGAGATTGTATTCTACACCATAGTTACTGTGAGCAAAGTAGGCTGTATCGTTGTAGCGTTTCAGCATTGGCGCACTTTGAATTTGTCCGGTGCTGAGTGTAATTAAATGCACTGTTCCCAAGGGATAAGAGAATGCTTTCCCTGGTTGGGGTATCGTCAACTCAGATACATTAGAATTATCTGTAATTTTTGCTTGCCATTGTGTACCTTGAGACACACCCGCAACTCGACTAAAAACTGTTGGTTCTCTAGGAGGGTCGAGAGGTGTAGGAATGGGGTCACGCTTACCTGCTAGACTACCTGTATCTAAAAGTGTTTGCCACTCACTTACAGAAGGCGGAACTTGACTATTCTTTGCTAAGTTTGCCAGATAAATTGGGCGATCGCTCACTAATCGCATCATTGTTGTTCGACCATTAGAACTAGGTGCTTGTACAGGAATAGGTAAGTTCGCCAATATTTGCGTTTTTCCCGGTTCTATGACTAATTTATCGGGAAAATTTGCTTGTCTGACACCCCGCAACACATCGTTCATGGTTCTACTACCAGGGCCAGCGTAAACTGTACTTTGAGGATTATCCGCCACATCAGGCAAATCAATAAACGGTGCTTCTCTGGTTTGGTAACTGGCTGCTTGTAGTACCTGCAATGTGGCGGGTTCATTTCCTGGGTTGTGAACCATTATCCCTTGGTAAACAGTGCGGTTTTGGGCTGGTGTTTCTGCCCTAACGATATGATGGGCAAATACATCAAATCTGCCTTGGAATGGGTAGTTTAAATGCGCTTCCTTGACTTGTTTGCCGTCGGAGGGGAAAGTTGAAAGTAAAATACCTTCAGTTGTGACTAATTCGGGACTGTTGCTGTTAAAGGTGGGAATAATATCGAGTTGTCCTGGTAAAGAACGCACTTCTTGGGGGGATACTTGGACACCTGCAATATATTCTGGGGGAACAGTGTAGATATTTAACGCCCGACACATCAAGGCTGCAACTTCGCCTCTGGTAACACTTTGCAGCGGTTTTAGCTGTTTAACATTGGGATAATTAACAACAATACTGTTAATTGTGGCAGATGCGATCGCATTCTGAGCGTAATTGGGAATTTGTTGAGCATCTGTAAAATAACGTTGTAATATCTGTGCTGGGTTAGGCTGAAGACTATAATTTTTTGCACCCGCTACAACACCGATAATTTGCGCCCTCGGAATTGCTTGATTAGGTTGAAATACTCCACCCGGATAACCAGAAAAAAATCCTTTTTGATAAGCTGTAGAAATTGCTTTTGCTGCCCAATAATTAGCAGGTACATCTTTAAAATTAGTGGCACTGCGTTTAACTGCTGCATCAGGAAAGGCGTTGAGCATCAGTACAGCCGCTTCTGCCCTGGTGACGGTAGAATTAGGGCGAAATGTGCCATCAGGATAACCTGTGATTAGTTTCCGTTCTCCCAGTTGTTGAACACAAGCTTCTCCCCAATAATTTTGGGTATCTATAAAAGTTAGTACACGAGAGTCTGAAAGACTTAAAACTAAGCCTGCTGCTAGAGAAATCTTGCCCAAATTCATTTTTATAAATACAGATAAACACCGCTAAATTATCTATGTTCATCTATGTTTATCTGTGGTTTGTTACGAAAAATTATTTTTCAATTTTGCCATCTGGAATAGACCTTGCTCAAAACGATATAGCCTAAAGTGATGGAGAAAAGCTAGTATTAGCTTATGTTATGTGGGGAGAAATAAGCGTCTGCCTAAAAGAATGGCTCCTAAATTTGCCAACAGACAAATACTTCCTAGTCCCAATAAAATGTATGTGGGAGCCATGACAACTCCAATCATAAACCAAGCAAATACATGGAGTATCATTAATAAAGCAAAGATACTTGCAATTGCAGCACTTTGCCAAATCTCAATAGCTGGACGAGATGATAATCTTAAACCTATTGTCAACGAGGTGGCAATTAAGTTAGCTGGAATGAGAAAGGCACAAATACTAATGCAGTAATTGCTAGAAAATAGCGTCAAAGTGTTGAAGTCTAACATGATTTTTACTAGGATAAATTGCCAAATTTTAGATAAATATTTGTTCCCATATCCTAAAGGATATAGGACTTTAAAATATTTGTTGCTTGATAACCGAAACTATCTTACTCGATGTGTAACTTATTTTTGCAAACCCACTTCCATTCCTCTCCCTGCAACGGAGAGAGGCTTTGATTCTTTCTCCCCTTCCCTTGTAGGCAAGGGGTTAGGTTTGAGATAAAGTTGCAGCGTTATCTTATTAATCATCAAAAATTTAAACCACCAAGAAGTTGGTGGTTCACCGAAGATATTATTAACTATTAGTCAAGCATTTAACCAGGAAAAAAAGCTTGGATAATCAATGTTCTGGCAAATCCAGATATACCGAGAGCCAGCACAGTCATAGTAAATAACAGGCTGATTCGAGGTTTAGAATCTAGTTTGTTATCTTCTCTACCGCCTGTGAAGAATAAAGACCATGCTTGTGAAGGATTGATAGTCTTAAAGCTATTAAAGTCAGGTGTGAAAACAACAGAACCAAATAGCTCAGGAGATTGGAAGTTTAAATTATTAATCATGTAAATAAGTATAACAAAAATCTTGCGGAAATGCTAAGTCCATGATTAAGACGTATTCAATGTAGCGATGCGATCGCCTAATTTCCTGGTAATTTTTGACTAAATTTCAGCAGTTTTGTTACTTCTGTTAGTAAATGCTGTATCTTTGAAGGCTTTTGGATATAAGTTTGGAACCCAGAAGCCAGCGCCTTTTTTTGTGCGTTAGCTTCAGTATTGCCAGTATAAGCGATCGCTGGAATTTCACTTTTTTTTGGAGATGTAATTTTCCTAATTTGCTCTATTAACCAATAGCCATTTTCTCCGGGCATATTAATGTCACTAATTAAGAGATCTAGCTTAAATTTTTCCACTAAATCGAATGCTTCTAAAGCATTGGAGGCCGTCATTACCTTAATTCCACAGATTTCAAATATATCGGTAAGAGAAAGACGCATATTTTCATCATCGTCCACTACCAAAATTGTCAATTCTGGCAAAATATCTAAGTCTTTTGTATCGTCGGACAAATTTACATTCTCAAAGTTATGCGACCCATATATTTTATTCATAATGTTCCTTGATTCCTGCTAATAAGCTATCTGCTACAGCCAGACCATTAATAAAGGAGTGTTTGAGTTTATCAGCCAATAAATTATTTCTGACGAGTGGTATTAGATGCTCTATCATCACCAATAATTTATCCAGGTCGATTGGTTTAAGTAAATATCCTTCAAACTCTATCTCTGGAATTTGCTCAATACTCCCATTGACACAGGTGGAAGTCACAATAATTGGAATATAATTCTTACTTAAGGATTCTATCTCAGTCAATTTATTTAGTAAAACATAGACATTTTCACCCAAAAATCTTATTTCACAAATGATGATATTGGGAAAGAACCAGGTCAGGCTGTTTACCGCCTCCTTGATAGAGCCAGCGGTGATCACATTTGCACCAAAATATGAGAGAAAGATAGTAAGTAGGACTCCACTATCGATATCGTTATCTACAACGAGTATTTGCACACCTTTGAGTGTTCCAACCTGGGAAAGAGAAGTAATAGTTGGATTCATAATAAAACCTACAATCAGGATTTCAAGTGCAAAGCAGGATGGAAAAAACCGTAACTACAAAGGGGCTAAATCAGCAGATAGTCAAATCAAAATATAGTGTGAGTTTGACAAATCTTTCCCTAACGCCTCTCCGATGCTGATAGAGGCAGAAATATTCAGCGGTTTCAACAAAAAATTAGGTTTCCAAAGCCTCTCTCCCTGTCGGGGAGAGGTACCCTGCGGGTTCGCGGTAGCGTCTCGTAAGAGAAGCAAGCTATGGAGAGGGGTTTCTTCTATTCGTCGAACTCGCGTAAAAGTAGGAGAAAATTACTTTCTGCTCCTACACTATGATTTGGTGTTGTTTGATTTTGTGAATTAATTGATTAACTACGACACAAAACTTATTTAAGATCATTTTTGAGCAATTTAACGAAAAAAACTATTGCCATTCCCTATCTTCCAGTTCTTTCTGCGGCAACAATAAAGTAGCTTCAATTTCTTGCCTAATAGCAGCAGTTACCTCACAATTGCTATGCAGACAATCGAGTAGTAGTTGATTAGCATCGTAGTAGCGTTGTAGTATTTGCTGTTGCTCAGGGCTAAACTGCCACTGGTGATTAATATTGCGATAGTTCATGACTGTCGTTCTCAACTGTTCCGCCCAGGCCGCATAGCTAGTCTGCAACCACAGGCGAAACCGTGCTTGATTTTTATGAGAATTAGGCAATTGATCTGAGAGTTGTTGCAGAGATTTAGAAAGTCCAACATCGAGAACAATACCCAAAATGTTTGAGAGTGCATCTCCACAGGCGTGGAAGTGGGCAAAGTCCTGACTTTCATCAATTGCACACTCTAGTAGCAGGTTATCTAAGGCTGCATCGAGAAACATCCCTTGGTCAAGACTGCTGGCTAAGACAAAGTGAGGTGCTACGCGGGGAGTCCGACTCAAGGCGAGGTAAAATGCTCTGACTGTCGCACCTTTTGGTTGGCTGGGAATAGTGCGAGATTTTTGGCTTGCCCAAGTTAAAAACTCTTGTATATAAGGGTCTTGGGCAACTAGGGCATCAATTTTTTGCTTCATTAACTGTACCAAAGAGTCTGCACTCCGCAGC
The DNA here is from genome assembly GCF_000316625.1 of Nostoc sp. PCC 7107. Classification (GTDB taxonomy): domain Bacteria; phylum Cyanobacteriota; class Cyanobacteriia; order Cyanobacteriales; family Nostocaceae; genus Nostoc_B. The sequence goes on from NC_019676.1 coordinate 1,465,997, forward strand.
ATGGTAGCTGTCAATAAGAAGATTTCGCGCCAGTGTGGGTCAGTGATGTGACTGACCAATCCTCCCATTGCTTGCTCAAATGCCTGTAAGTTATGGCTGGCAACAATTTTTCGGGCTGTAAAATATTCTTGAAACGCCAGATAGGAGAAGGAGAAAATTCCCCGCGCCCTTTCTGCTAGTAATCCATGTTGCGCCTCTATCGCCTTCAGCGCCGCTTCACTTTCTATTTGCAGTTCATCTGCATCCATCGACACGCTAGTGAGATTTTGAATATAGTCACCAATGTACTGCTCAACGACGCGTTGCTCAAAAAAGTACTGACCATGCTCAAATGTGGCGGCGGCAATTTGACTCAATAACTTGAACTTTTGCGGTAATAAGAATCCTCGGTAAACTTCATCCCGTTCCACACCTTTGGCTTCATCCCATTTACCCAATAGCAGATCTAAACCTTGCTTATAAAAATCAGTGCGCTTGGTGGGAAATTTTTCTTGACCGTGAAACACCCAGCAGGCAAGATGCAGAAATAAAGGTGTAACGATGAGTTGGCGGAATTGCCAGTTTTCATCTAAGTCTAGTTTCTGAATAAACTCAACGGACTGGGCTTGACCATCTTCAGTGTTGGTTTTGGTAAAAGCTACAAACCATTTTTGCGCGAAGGCTTCGATTTGTTCTGAGGTAAATGGGGCAATTTCAACATCGGTAAAGCCTCGGAGTCTCAGTCTTTGAGCTGCTGTACGACAGGTTGCGACTAACTGATTTTTATGATATTTATCTGAAAACGAGCGAATTTCGCTTAAGACAGCATTGCTCTGTTGGTTGAGAACTTCATCCATACCATCCAGCAACAATAATACTCTGCCTGCATTGAGTAAGGTTTCGATGACTGAGGTATCGGAAATGCCAGATGTGATGAATTCCTGGCGGATGTAATTTAATAGGCTGAACTCGTTAGTAACTTTACACTCTTGGGCAAAATTTCTCAGTGTGATAAAGATTGGTACTTGATTGACTGCAAATGCGCCTTGGTTGCACTGAATGGCCAGATGTTGCAAAAAAGTAGTTTTACCTACCCCTGGTTTGCCGAGTACTCTTAGCTTAGAGTATGTTTCAACGGCTCGTTTACCCGGTATTTGTTTCTGAGATACTTCACCTAAGCCAACCCGATCAAATTTTTTGGGATCAAGGTTTTGCAGTTCTGTAATTTCTAAATACTGAAAACTAGGAATGTCCTCCAAGATATTCACATCTATATATATGTCATCGATCGCCACGGGATGGCTGATGTCCAATAACTGCAAAATACCACACTGGTCTTGAATTTTCTCGAATCGCTGCGATCGCACTTGTTGCACTAGTGTATCAATATCCCAGACAGGGGGCTGGCGGAATTCTTCTCGGTCAAGAAATTCTGCGGGGGGATGAGTTGCAATCTCCCGCCAATTTAATTCCAGCACCGTGCAAATTTCGATAAAGGTATGACGCTCAACCGGACGACCACTAAAAAATCGCCAAATCGGTTGTCTAGTCTTAATATTAATTTCTCCAGCTAGGTTGTCTTGTGTCCACCCCTTGCGTACAAATGCTTTTTTAGCCTCTTGAATTCCCTTAAGTGATGCTTGGAGCGATCGCTTGACCATAGGACAAAAAACCTGCTCCCCAGATCATGAATTTTAACTTTTATTAATATCTGCAATCTTATTGTTTTCTCTGTGATACCAACATTTTACTACCTGAAAGTTATACAAAATCCTAGAGATCCTCTCAAGTTTTTGAATTTTTGTGACAAACTCAAACGTTATACGTCATATTATACATTTCAAACTGTTGGTAAGACTTAAATTCAAACACTAAAATGTAATACTTAAGTAGAAACTGCAAAATGAATTAGTGATTATACTTTTGCATTGAAAAAGTTTTGTTCACGCATATACTAAACTTTTATTTGTGATTTTTGAATTTAAACTAAACATAAATATATGATTTTATTGTCAATAAAAAAATAGACAAGCTTCTAGAAATAGCTGAATTAATTCATGTATCAAGAGGATCTGGAAGAATAAAACCAGTGGAAACATTTTTAGATAAATTGTCTAATTATTTAGATGATTTCCACATCACCGGAAAATATTCATTAATCATCCTACACAAATATATTGAGGGATTTTCCGAGGAAGAAAAAGCAGAATTAATAGCCTTGATATGGCTTGGTAGAAGTGTATCCAATGAACCACCACAAAACTTTACCAATTTGGTTAAACAAGTAAGAGAGCTTATTCCCCAAAATTATGCAACAACTTATATTATCGATAATAGCTTTTTAGTAAGATATCTGCGTAATGGACTGCAAAAAATAAATATTTGCGCTGCTGCATCCTAGAAAATCATCAGACTGAATATTGATTGAATAGCACGATATCTTGATTAAATCCAATACTCAGGATTGACTTGATAGTATCTGTTTAATAACTCATAAAGCGTTGAATGCTCCTTCAATAACTGCTGTGGCTTTTCAAAAAAAGTCTCTGTTGCTACGGCAAAAAATTCTGCGGGATTAGTCGCGCCATAACTATCAATTACAGTTTTGATATCTTGTTGAATATCGTTGCAGAGTTGTTGATATTCTGCTGTCATTACTTGCGCCCAAACAAGATAATCTGATTTGTTGGTTAAAATCGGCACACCCTCAGCTTTGCCATCTGCTTGGTCTAATTGATGGGCAAATTCATGCAGCACAACATTATGTCCATCATGCCAATTTTGGGTGTCTTGTTGCACTTGCTCCCAAGATAATATTACTTGGTCTTTTACCCAAGATTCCCCTAGTCGAGCATCGCGTCTTTCCTCGACAACATAATCACTTACAGCTACAGTTTGATTGACAAAATAAGTACTGGGATAAATCAAAATTGAACGCAATTTAGGAAAGTATGCGCCGCGTTCATTTAGCAGTAGTAAACAAGCAACAGCCGCAATCGTAATTTTCATTTCTGCTGTGACTTGCAAGCCTTGACAGCCAATGAATTGTTTTTCGGCTAAAAATACTTGAATATGTCCTTGAAGTCGTCGGCGTTCTTCGGGAGTTAGACGTAAGTAAATTGGGAGATTATTTTCAATAACAGCACTCCACAATGGCGGAAAAAGACGCTTTTTCAGGCGATTTCGTCGCTGTTTTGTCAAAATGGGACTGATGAAAATTGCTGTTACAATCAACCCCAGGATGAGAAAAATAATAATTGCTGCACCCATTGATTTTCTATGATGCTGTGCCACTGTTAGTTAGTATAGCGATCGCACCACATGACTAGCCATTACACTAGACACATACTCCAGATCACTTTATCTCCGCCATGTCTCTTGCTCAAGATTTCAACACTCGTCAAGACACATCAGAAGATGTTATCTTTCCCCCTGGTGACTTATATAGTGATGAGCCTCCGTTGGAAACTGAACTACATCTACGACAGATCATCTTACTTTTGAAATGTCTGGAATGGTTGTGGCGGGACAGACAAGACTTTTACGCAGCGGCTAACCTGACAATTTACTACAGCCCGAATCAACGTAAATCAGAAGATTTTCGCGGCCCAGATTTTTTTGTAGTGCTGGGAACTGAACGCCGAACGCGAAAAAGTTGGGTAGTTTGGCAAGAAGAGGGCAAATATCCTAACATAATTGTCGAAATCCTTTCGCCAAAAACTGCTGATACTGATAAAGGTTTAAAAAAACAGATTTATCAAGATACTTTTCGTACTCCTGATTATTTTTGGTTTGACCCAGAGAGTTTAGAATTTGCCGGGTATCATTTGTTAGATGGAGTGTATCAACCCTTGGAACAAAACCCTCAAGGGCATTTGTGGAGTCAACAGTTAAATTTATATTTGGGAATTCATCAAGGATTATTGCGATTTTTTACACCTTCAGGCAAATTAATTCCGACACCAGAAGAAGTTGCAGAACGTTTAGCTGCAAAATTACGAGAATTAGATATAGACCCAGACACAATTTAGTTTTTGTATCTCTACAAAAACTATTTTCGAGCGAAAAGATCCTCGACTTCTCAAAGAAGTCAGGAATCTGAGTACACAAGTGCCGTAAAATTAACATCTATATGGCATCTGCTAACCTTTGACACCATGCTTTGCGACTATCTAGTACAAATACTGACCGCCCGTGTGTACGATGTTGCCCAAGAAACCCCACTGGAGTATGCCCCGAATCTCTCTCAAAGGCTGAATAATCAGCTGCTATTAAAGCGGGAAGATATGCAGTCGGTGTTTTCTTTCAAGCTGCGGGGTGCATATAACAAGATGGTAAACTTACCGCCGGATTTGTTAGCACAAGGTGTCATTGCGGCTTCGGCGGGAAATCATGCCCAAGGTGTAGCTTTATCAGCCAGTCGTTTAGGAACAACTGCTATTATTGTGATGCCTGTTACAACACCCCAGGTAAAGATAGATGCAGTTAAAGCTAGGGGTGGAAAGGTTGTCTTGCATGGCAATACTTACGATGACGCATACACTTACGCGCGACAATTAGAAGCCGAAAAAGGCTTAACTTTTATTCATCCTTTTGATGACCCTGATGTGATTGCGGGACAGGGAACCATCGGGATGGAAATCTTACGCCAATACCAGCAACCCATTCATGCAATTTTTGTCGCTATTGGTGGCGGTGGTTTGATTTCGGGAATTGGGGCGTATGTGAAACGGTTGCGTCCAGAAATTAAAATTATAGGTGTGGAACCTGTCGATGCTGACGCGATGCACCAATCATTAAAAGCCGGGAAACGGGTGCGGCTGTCGCAAGTTGGTTTGTTTGCTGATGGGGTAGCAGTGCGGGAAGTCGGGGAAGAAACATTCCGCCTGTGCCAAGAATATGTAGATGAAATTATTTTGGTGGATACCGATGACACCTGTGCGGCAATTAAAGATGTATTTGAAGATACGCGTTCTATTTTAGAACCTGCGGGGGCATTGGCGATCGCAGCGGCTAAAGCCTACGTCGAACGCGAACAAATTCAAGGACAAACTTTAGTTGCTGTGGCTTGCGGTGCAAATATGAACTTTGACCGCCTGCGCTTTGTCGCTGAACGCGCCGAATTAGGCGAACGCCGCGAAGCGATATTTGCAGTCGCCATTCCCGAAGAACAAGGTAGTCTGCGGAAGTTTTGCGAATGTATTGGTCAACGCAACTTAACTGAGTTTAATTATCGCATCGCCGATGAAAAAGAAGCCCATATTTTTGTCGGTGTGCAGATTCAAAACCGCGCCGACAAAGCCAAGATGATCGAAACCTTTGAAAATTGCGGCTTTAAAACAATCGATTTAACCGATGATGAACTGACAAAATTACACTTACGCCACATGGTAGGCGGACATTCACCCCTCGCCCACAATGAATTACTGTATCGGTTTGAATTTCCCGAACGTCCTGGTGCATTGATGAAGTTTGTCGGTTCCATGAGTCCCAACTGGAATATCAGTATGTTCCACTATCGCAACAACGGCGCAGACTATGGGCGCATTGTTGTAGGTATGCAGGTACCACCTCATGAAATGCAAAAATGGCAAGCTTTTCTCGATACCCTTGGTTATCAGTATTGGGATGAAAGCCAAAATTTGGCATATAAATTATTTTTGGGATAGTACAACAAGGCAAAAGTAAAAAGTAAAAAGGTAAAAGGCAAAGGGCAAAAGTAAAAAGTAAAAAGTAAAAAGGCAAAAGTAAGAAGTAGATTTCCTCGTTGCCTGTTTGCCCCGATAACCTAAAGTTTCGCTAAGATCAGAGTGTTTACTTATATGTGGTCAAGTTGTGGCTACTATATCTTGTCCCCGTTGCCATCAAACTGTTGAGAGTCAGGCTATTACCTGTCCTTATTGCCGAACCACACTCAAAGCCTTCGGCCATCCCGGTATTCCATTGTATCGTGCTACCGGGGACGAGTATTTGTGCGATCGCTGCACCTACCACGCAGACGATACTTGCAACTTTCCTCAGCGTCCCTACGCCAAAGAATGTACCCTTTATCAAAACATTGCCGAATACAAGTTACAGCAAGAACAGCAGCATCATAACAGCAGTTTTGGCACAACTTTTCAAGGTTGGGTAAAACGTAATCAAACTTGGCTATTATTAGTTGGTTTATTACTCATTTGTTTAGTTATCGCTGTGGCGACATCTTAAATATAGCAGGAGGCAGGAGGCAGAAGGCAGGAGGCAGAAGGAAAAGTCTTATTATTCCTGGCGTTCAAGCTTTCAAATTGTCCCAACAGACCTGACTACTGCTATAAAAGATGCTTATTAGCCCCCCTATTTTGTAAGGGGGTTGGGCGGATCTGCAAAAACGTAAAATCTTAACTGAACTGTATTAGAATGCTCTCAACAAGAGTTAGACAGATTGCAACTGACACAACAACAAACCAAACCATTGATTTGAGTCTGTCCAGGTTTGAATGGGAACTAAACCTTGTGTTTTGAGTTGTTGTTGAATACTTTCTAGGTTAAATTTGCGCGATATTTCCGTCAAGATGGTTTCGCCTAGGGCAAAATTAACTGTGAGGTTGAGAGATTTTAAGTGTACAGTTTGCGATCGCAAGCTTCGCAAGTGCATCTCAATTTGATGGGCGGTTTCATTATAAAACGCCCAGTGTTCAAACTGGGTTGTATCAAAATCGCCTTCAAACCTGCGATTTAAATGCTCCAGCATATTGATGTTAAATGCTGCTGTCACACCTTGGCGATCGTTGTAAGCTGGTTCCAAAATTTCTTTTGGTTTTTGTAAATCTACTCCTAGTAAGAAATATTCTCCTACTTGCAGAGCATTGGTAATTTGTAAAAAGAAAGCATTACACTCTTCGGGGTTGAGATTTCCTAAAGAACTACCAATAAAGCCAATCATCCTACTGGGTGAATGCTTTGGTGGGAGTTGAGCTAAAGCCATTTCATAAGTTCCAGCCAGTGCATAAACTAGCAATCCCGGATAATCTCTGAGTAACTTTCTCGCGCTATTTTCCAACATTCCCGCACTAACATCTATTGGCAAATAGCGCTGAAGATAACCTAGCTTTTGGTAAGCATCCAGCAAAATTCGGGTTTTTGTAGAACTACCACTGCCAAGTTCAACTAATTCGCAAGCACCCGTAAGTTTGGCAATTTCACCAGCGCACTGTTCTAAAATAGCTGTTTCTGTGCGAGTGACATAATATTCTGGTAACTCACAGATTTCTTCAAATAAATCAGATCCTTGATCGTCATAAAAGTAATATGGAGGTAAGGATTTGGGGATTTGAGTTAATCCCTTGACTACATCACTCCCCGCAGTTGATGTAACTACTCGTGTTGCTTCTATCAAACGCTGTATTTGCAACCGTTCTTCAATGCTTTTGAGGGAAGTAACTTTGCTGGTGACAGCTTTAGATATTGTCATTTAACCTCCGCAGAGTTCCAGTAGTAGATTTTTGATCAGCACAAACTTTCTTCTAGCTAGTGAAACACACAGCCATAGCTGATAACATCACGCTTGAGCTAGATTACTCAAGGTTTAACACTAAATTTGCGTATTTACCACTAAAAACACCATAACTTTTCGTTAATTAAAACTTGTAGCGCAGCGAAAACCTGCAAATACTTGACGTACGTTAGGATGATACCAATTACGAAAACTAGCACGTAATACCCACGGACGAGTTGCCCAACTACCACCTTTTAACACCCGGTGTTGATTGTCAAAATAAACTTGGGAGTAACCCACATAAGGGTAACTTTGGAAACCTTGGTAAGGCGCAAACCAAGAATCTGTCCATTCCCAAACATTACCCAGAGTATCAAATAAGCCATATACGCTTTTGCTTTCAGGGTAAGCATCAACTGGGGTTGTCTGAGATATCAGGCGATCGCAATTACAATATTTAGGTGTGGGCATTTCTTCACCCCAAGGATAGGTGCGCCGATGGTTAGCTTGAGCATCCCAACTAGCCGCTTTTTCCCATTCGGCTTCTGTGGGTAAACGCTTGCCAACAAACCGCGAATATGCTTCAGCTTCGTACCAACTCACACCGCAGACTGGATGATTATCATAACTGCGATCGCTCTGCCAATAAAGTGGTTGTGTTACTCTTTCAGTTTGTAACCATTGCCACCCATCATCAGACCACCACTCAGTATTTTCATAGCCTCCCGCCGCCATAAATTCCCTATACTGCCCGCAAGTCACCGGGAAACGGTCAATCCAATAAGTATCTAGATATACTCGATGACAGAGACTTTCATTATCCAACGCATCCAGAGAATTGTTTCCCTGTTCAAACTCCCCAGCGGGAATCATTACCATAGAAGTGCTGTTAGCGGTAGCGGGGCGTTTAGCCCGTGCTGTTAGCGGTAGCGGGGCGTTTAGCCAGTGTTGAGTGTTGAGTGTGATGTTCTTCCCTTGCCCCCCTACGCCCTTTCCTCTCTTCGCCAATTCCCACACATAACTGAGAATTTCACAGTGTTGACTTTCGTGCTGAATTAAAAACCGCCAGAGACGTTCTTGCGGTTCAATATCAGCGACTTCTAAATATTCCAGCACTTTGTCTCTAACTGTCTGTAAGTAATCACTGATTTCTGCTAAGTTTGGCAGTTGAACACGTTCACATTTGGGTAAACCATCGGCTGCAAACAGCTTGCGGTATTGCGGAAATAAACATCTTAAACCTGCACTGTGTTCTAGCAACCATAACGACTCAGTGTAAGCAATATGTCCCAAGTGCCAGCCAACAGGACTAAAATCAGGATGATACTGATTACGAAATGTCGTATCGTCTAATTCATCAATTAGCTTTAAAGTTTTTTTCCGACAATCATTTAAAGCATAATAAATAAATTCTTTGGTGCTAGATTTGTTCAATTTGGATATCACAGTCTTCTCCCACACTGATGATGCTATTTTCTGGGCAAGGATTCCATTTACCAGGAAATAAAGGTTCCGAAGCAATAATTACAGAGTTCGGAAAATTCAGATCATCTCGTATCCAGTACAAAGATGGATTTGGTGAACCAACAGAAAAACGGGAAGCTATCAGGCGTTTTCCGTCACTTAAAACTATGTTGGCTAAAACCTTGATTTGATGACGTTTTGCTAACTCAGCAATACCTAACAAAGTAGCGCGTAGTGCATATTCTGGCGGACGATGTTTGTGAATTTGACGTTGAGAAAGTAATAACGCAAATAAATGTTCAGAATCGGTACTTCCATAAATTTTGTCGTAAAAATCGGGTGTTAAAGTGCTACGAATTCTTCGATGTAATGTTTGCCGAAAATTTTCAATGAATCCGTTATGCAAAAATAGCCAATTTTCGTGATTGAATGGCTGACAATTGGTAAAATCTACAGCTTGCCCTATGGTGGCGCTGCGTACATAACCCAAAATACACTTTGATTCAACGTAACGACTTAGATGAGGTAAGTTAATATCATTCCAAATCGGCGATGTATTTTTATAAATATAGGGAGCAGTATCTTTGTGAGTATGATACCAACCCATACCAAAACCATCTGCATTTACTACACCAGAAGTCATTTCACGGGGTTGATAACTTTGGACAATCAAAGAATGTTCTGGTTTATACAGAAGATGCTCCAAGGAAACAGGCGAACCAAGATAGGCAAGTAAACGGCACATGATAAAAGTATTTACTCCCAATTGCATTACAGAATAAGCTTGATTGCTGAGAATTTCCTGAATTGTAAATGAGTTTGCCCTATACTTGCCCGCTTCACCCTGCAAACCTGCTGATGCACTACAATTTTCTCAAGTTATATTATTCTCTAGTAATTAGTAACCTTGACTACAAAATTATTTACCAATTACTTAACAAATAATTGCTCATGACTAACTCAATGATGGTGATTTTTCCATATAGGCATAATCAAACATGGGTATTTGATGATGAGCGTCTAGATTTGGTGCAAGAACCGTTTGTGAGTGGTGTACCGGAAATGATTGATATTTTTGTTCAAGGTATAGCTAATGTGGATGAAGGATTTAAACTCCTGTTTTCTGCTAGTCCTTTCCCTGGTTATCAAGCAGAATTAACATGGTTACGTGAGGAGTACAACGGTAATTGGTATTTGTGGCGGGAAAAAAGTCTGGAAGGTTGGTTATGTCCAGCATTATTTAAATATTTTGAGCAAGCACCGACAAAAATCTATTGTCAAGCTGAAGGTTTGTATTCCTAAATTATGTATGAAAGATAAGATACCCGACTTTTTACAAAAGTCGGGTATCTGAGTATGTCGATATTTAGCTATATTTACGAAACGCTAGGTATCAGAGAACGCAGAGTATTGATAAAGTTTTGCGCGTAGTTCTGGGTAGAGAAATCGAGGGCGCGTTGGCGTGCAGCGACGGCGACATTTTGGGCAAAGTCTTGTTCATCTAGATAACGGAGAATTGCGATCGCTAATGCTTCAGAATCACCGTAAGGTGTTAATAAGCCATTCATCCCATCGGTAATAATTTCGGTGGGGCCGCCAGCATCACCAGCAATGACAGGTTTACCCAGCGCCATCGCTTCAATAATCACAATGCCAAATGGTTCTTTATCAGAAGCATGAACAAAGACATCCATTGCTTGCACCCATTCGGGAATATTGCGCTGAAGTCCGGGCATAATTACTTTCTCTTGCAGCCCTAAATTCGCTATCTCTGATTTGAGAAACTCTTCATAATCTGCCTCTAAATCATGTTTACCACCAACTACCACACAATGAGCATCAGGATATTTCTGTAAAACTTTTGGCATTGCTTGAACGAGGACGTGCATTCCTTTCCAGCGTTGGAGTCTGCCCACAATGCCAATGAGTGGCCCCTGTGATGGTAAGCCGAGTTTTTGCCGTGCTGCTTGGGGTGAAGGTAACGCAGTTGGTTCAAATCTATCTAAAGCGACACCAGGATAAACCAGAGGTGTGGGACGATGCGGCCAAATCTGGGCTTGGGCTTGCTTGCCATCTTCTGAGAGGGTGATAACAGCACGGGCTGGTAATGCTGTGGCGAGACGGACTAACCAAAACTTGTCATGGGGGACTTCCAGTTGATACCAAACAGATGGTAAACCTAGCAGCATAGCGGCGATACCGCCATAAAAATGGGTAATCCACATCCAATTGACAATTATATCTGCACCTTCACGGCGAGCGATCGCCGTTATTCGCAATACAGTAATAATTAACTTATGAATTTGCCGTAATCTGCCACTTTCAAGAACTCGCGCATCAATGCCCAATTTTCTAACTTGTTCCACCATTGGGCCGGGTTCTAAAAAGATGGCTATCCACTCAACACCAGCATTACGTCCTTGCTGCATCAAGTCTAAAAACATCATTTCACCGCCACCTTTTTGTTCACCTAGGGGCATGATAACTATAGCTTTCATAATTTTTTAATAAGTGTATAAGAGTATAGGCATCAGATCCCCCCGCCTGCGGCGACCCTCTTAAAAAGGAGGTAAAAGAGACTCATAAGCCCCTCTTACCGTGTACAACACAAGTCTTATAAAGTTGCCTAGTAGTGTTTCGATCCCCCCTAACCCCCCTTAAAAATGAGGGAATTTTCTTCAAATCCCCCTTCAAAAGGGGGATTTAGGGGGATCAGATAATTTGTGTTTACACGGTAGCTTTTTAAGGGGTTTGGGGATATCTAAAAATTCCAACGTTATTGGAAATATGGGATTGAAAGAAGTTAATTCTTTCCCCTACAACCGATTTCCAGTGATTTTTTCATGCTGATAATATTTATGCGCCGACATTGCCATTGCTAAAAATCCCCACAGAATCATGCCGGAGACGCTCAACATCCCGCTACCGATGATTAATTGAGCGCAGGAACTAATCCCAATGGCACGGGCAGCACTGACGAAACTATCAAACCGTGCTTCGTTATACTGCATCACACTGAAAAGAATCAGAATTAATCCACCTAAATAAAAGCTGGCTCCAAACCAGCCTAGAGTGAAAAACATATCGAGAATCCCGCTATCAATGACAAATACTTCGATTTGTCCGGTTTTCTCGTTGACTTTCCAAATATTGCCTAAACCATTGCCTAGAACATTAGAAAGTGCTAGACCTAAGTTGCGATCGTAACTTCCAGATCTATCCTTAAAACTAGTATCTTTATCTAGATTGGCAAAACTTTCTAACCGGGCTGATATCACCCCAGAAATGGGTTCGATAGTTGTTAAGGGAATTACACACAGTGCCATAATTACAACGATCGCAATTAAGCGCATTTGAATTTTGGCTTTGACTGAACCCATAATCAGAATTACGCCGAGTAACCAGCCGCCCCAGTTAGTCCGGGCTTGGGCGAGTAAAAACGAGACGTAGCCAACGGCGGAAGCTGGGAATATTAATGGGCCGGAAGCTGTAAATAACAGCAGTAACCCAGTCTGCATCACCGCACCAAACGGCCCGACTGAGTGTAATGTACTCCAGACACGCATCCCAAAGGGTACAGGGTTGCCAGAACTGGTAAATAATTTTGATTGGATAAGCCAATATCTATCCCATTCCGGGGCGACGACAAATTGATAGATGCCGTAAGCGCCAGTTAACAATACGCACCATAAAAATGTCCGCTGTAAATTTTGGCGATAAGTGGGATAATCTCGCCAGTTCATAAATAGGTGAAAAGCAAAAATAATCGGACTCAGCCAGTCGAGTAAGCCACGAGCCACCGGAACTGGTGAATTATAAATTAGTCCGACAAGAAAACTATAAAATACGCCGATAAAAGCCAAAATAAACGGTAAACCTCCCTGACGAGAGGCTTGAGGAAAGTGGCGTAAGAATGTGGCGATTGTCACAAATACGACCAAGTAAGGCGCGATTAAAATTTGCCGGGTGGCATCCCAACCAACCTTATAGTCAATCAAACGGGCTACTAAGGGTGTGAGGAACCACATCCACCAAGTAAAGCCGATGTATAAAATTGGATGGCGTAAGTATAAAAATATCGCTACGATTAAAGCTGTCGCGGGATAAATTAGGCGCAACATTCCCGCCGCACCAGCAAAGTAGCAAGTTACACTCAGCAAGATAAAGCCGAGAATGACGATCCAACCTTGTAGCGATCGCTGTCGGGGTGAAAATGGAGTTTGTAAAAAGCTATTGAACAGTAAAGATTGAGAAATCACTGTGCATTTCCTGATTTTTTTAAACCTGTAACCTGTCACCTATGACCCTTCGGATGACGCTCCTGCATCGCTAACGCTGCGCTAACGCCACTTGCTTTATGCCAGGGAACCTGTCCACCGCAGTGGCTCACCTGTAAGCTGTCACCTGTAACCTGCCATGTCTGCCATCCTTGCCAGCGACCGCGCCAAGAGGCGAATAATTTGCGGGTGGCGAGTCGGCCTTGATTGAGGAAAAATCTCAGCCATTGGATGAGGCCGAAACAATCTCTTGTACCAACTAAAATTGCCCACACTAAGAAGATGAGGCGGCGCAAGGGTGATAAATGTTCTAGTAAAACTAGGGTTTCGTTATGAACTAAGTTAATTTGGGCGATCGCATTAAAGTTATTGCGTTGGTCTTCGTCAAACCGCTGGGCGGGATAATGATCAACTGCAACTTGTGGGTCATAAATCATCTGCCAACCGGCGCGTTTTAAGGTGAGGGTAAAGGCCATTTCAAAATGTACCTGTGCGCCTGTACCTCGCATTCGTTCGTCAAAACGTAAGTTGGCGATCGCTTGGGTGCGGAAACTCATGTTCACACCTTTGAGAACATCAACAAAGCGCGGTTGACCAACTCCGAGGTGATGGTTGCCAATAATCCGCCCAAACCACTGTAATTGACCAACTACGGCGCGAGATTCATCTTCAATTTTGTCACCGTGATGTATCCAATCGCGTCCACCAATACCGCCAATTTGACTATTTGCCAAAAAATGAGCGTTAATTCGCTCTAACCAATCAGGATGAGGTGCAGCATCATCATCTGTAATTGATAAAACATCTCCTTCAACTGCCCCTAGTCCAGCGTTGAGGGCGGCTACTACTCCGGGGATCGCGACGGTGACAGTTTGTAAAGGCAAGTTATTTAAGGGAAATTCTTGGAGAAATTGCCAAGTTTGGGTATCCGTATCGCGGACAACGACGATGACTTGATCGACTGGTTTAGTTTGCGCTTGCAGTGCCGAAAGGCAACGAGATAGATCTAGAGGACGGCGATAGGTCGGGATGAGAACTGTGTTCTTCATGCTTTTGTAACTCCTCAAATAGATCCATATAGGTTTGAGCCATAGTTGACCAACTGTATTGTTCAGCGACGGCGCGGGCGGCTTGACCCATTTGCTGCATGAGAGTGAGATCGCTTACTAAAGATGACAAAGCAGTGGCTAAGGCCTCAACATCATCTGAATCTGGTAAAACAATTCCACATTCGGGTGTAACTAACTCTGCACCCCCGGTAGCTGTGGCAGTAATCACAGGCAATCCAGAGGCGAGGGCTTCTAACAAGACCAAGGTACAAGCTTCATAACGGGAGGGGAACACAAACAAATCAACTGACCGCATAATTTCCGGGATATCACGGCGATAGCCGAGAAAATGTACCCGTTCGCTAATTCCTAAATCGGCTGCTAACTGAGGAAAAGGGCTACCCTCGGTACTCCCAACCACCGCTAGGTGTAAATTAGGAACTTGCACCAAAGCTTGGAGAACGCTATCTAAATTCTTCCGTGGTGTACGGATGTCTCCGGCAAATAATCCTAAATTTACATTCTCTGGTAAGTTTAATTTTTGGCGAGAAGGGATACCAGGGCTAAACTCTTGCAAATCTACACCGTTGACAATTACTCGGATGCGATCGCGCGGTACACCAATATTAGTTAACTCTTGGGCAACTTTCTCGGAAACGGCGACAACAACTTTAGCCCGTTGAAAAGCTTGTTTTTCCCAATGAGCATTTAAGGCGGTGTACAACCATTGATAAAAACCGTAAGCATCGCGGCGAATGCGGGAAATATGTACAGGCGATCGCAACCAAGAACTGTGGACAAAATGTACAGCATTCACATCGGCCGCAACTTTGGTAATTGCACCGTTGATTTTTAATAAATCGATTTCAGCGCGATGTTTTTGCAACCAAGCGGCAGTTTTTTGAGCAAAGATGAAATTACGAATAAACTCACTGGGATAGCTATCAACAGCAATAGGAACCCAAGTAACTTGACTATTTTGCTCAATTTCTGGCGCAACTTCGCTGGCTAATAATATTAGGTGATGACCACGACGAATCGCTTCTTGAGCAACTTCATAGTTGACTCTTCCTTGCCCATCACCTTTTTTTATTTTGTGGGTAACAATGCAAAGTTTCATTTATTCTGATACTCCCACCAATTGATTAGCTAATAGTTGCAGAGTAAAACTAAATATCAGCGCCGCTAAAGTTCGTAAATTCAATTTTTGTTGTTTTAGTGCCTGCCATAAATAAGGACGGGCTGCTGTTATTTGCTTATTCCGCAGTAAACCAATCCCTAAAGTTGTATGAGCATCTGAGTATTTACCTTGAAAATACTTGTGAAATTCTTGCAATCGAAAATCTTCCATAAAGATTTTGTAGCAAAATATTTCGCTTTGGGCTTTGCGAATTTTAGCTGTGGCATTTTTACTACCACTGAGCATAGTGTCAGTTTGCTCATGGGCGCGATAACGCGTTAATCTTTCAGGATAATAGTAAGCACTATAACCAGAAATACAGCAGAGGTAAGTTAAATATAAATCCCACATTCCCCCTACTTCTTGAGGAATGCTATCCCAATTAATTACATGATTGCGAATTAAACAAGATGCAGCAGTAGGAATACTTTTATCAATTAACCCAATTTTGGCAAAATCTTGATGAATACCTGGTGCTAGGACATTCCGCTTAAAACCACGGGTGTTTTCTTCTGTACCCACATAATTAATATTGCCATTACCATCGATGATATATTGGTCACAAAAAGCTAAAACTAAATTAGAGTTTGCTTCGAGAATTGGTACAAGTTTAGCTAAAAAATCCTCATTCCACATATCATCATCGTGGAGACTGGCAACATATTTGCCCCGTGCCATTTTAAAAGCATTCATTTGATTAGCTAACATCCCAATATTCTCTGGATGCCGGATAAATCTAATGCGTACATCTTTGAAAGAGTCAATAATTGCTTGGGGATTTTCATCACTACAATTATCAGAAACAATGATTTCAATCTGTTTATAAGTTTGGTTAACCGCACTAGCGATCGCTTGCTTCAAATACTCTGGGCGATTGTAAGTAGGAATAATAACACTAACCAATGGTGCTGCTGATTTAAAATTTATTGACATACATTTATCTTGTTATTTTTAGTACGTTTCCGGTCAATAAAGCGCAATTTTCAATAGCTAAAAAATCTGAATATAGCAGTCATATTTGATATATAAACAAACAGGTAGAGATATTTGTAAATCATTGATGATTGCTATATCAGTATTTTTTCATGTCAGACTTGAGACTTTCTGCACGAGTATGAAATTCAGCGATAGTTTTACTATAAATTTCTGACAAACGCTGAATATGAACATCCATCGTAAATTCTTCGTGATACCAAGCTGCGCCTTTTTCACCCATTAATCTAGCTTTGGCATAATTTGTGGCTAATTCATTAATGGCCGCTGCTAACTGTGCAATATTATTAGGCTCAACTAAAATCCCGGTTTTGTTATTTTGTACGTGTTCAGGAATTCCACCAACAGCACTAGCAATGACAGGACGATAACGCGCATAAGCTTCTAACGTCACAAGTCCCGCAGGTTCCGGCCAAAGACTAGGAAAAATCACCGATAAGCACTGTTGATAAAGGGTTTCTAATTGGTCAGAATTACACCAACCATGCCAAGTAATGCGATCGCTTAAACCCAAATCATCAGCTAATTTTTCCATATTGGCCTTATCCCAACCATCACCAGCAATATCTAAGTGAATATGTCGTTCAGTTTTGGCTAAGGCTTTGAGTAGCCACTCTAAACCTTTATCGGGAACAATCCGACCAGCAAATAAAATACGCTGATTTTGATAAATTTTCCGGCTCAAAGGTTCTGTCGCAACTTTAGGTAATTGCACACCACAGCGCAGGGTCATTACTCGCTTTGGTGATATGCCCGCTTGAATAATTTGCTGACGCACATATTCACTATTAGCTATTACGGGAATTTTCAATTTTTTCAAATTATTCAGCGGATTGTCAGCATTCCACCAATTACCCAGAATTTTGTGTGGTCGCCGACTCCCACAACCATCGACTAAATGTCCCCAAACACAACCAAGAGGATTCATAACGCGATCGCAAATTTTGCCGCGGTCTGCTAGATATTTTGTCCCACTGGGACAGTAGCTACAGTGATTGTGTAGGGTAAAAATTGCCGGACATTCTTCGCGTAAATCTGCTAAAAATTCTGGGTCGTGAATATGCAGTAATTTGAACTGCTTTTGATCGACTGTCTGAATAGAATCCAGAGGGCGATCGCTAACTTCAATAATTCGAGCATTTACTAAAGAAGCTACATAAGTTTCTATTCCTCCTCCTCCATTTATATTAGTGTTAGTACAGTGATGAATCATTTGTATATTGGTTACGTTTTTGCTCATTTTATAGACCGGCATTAAACCAAAATTTGTGTCTGACATCGTTTACATAATGTCTTAAGGCAATATGTTTAGCAGCATAACGATCAGGATAAACAAATTGGTCATCTACGTTGATAATATATTTATCTGCCGCTAATGGTTTAGCATCGTCATTGTGCATAGCTAAATGCACTACAGTTTGGTCTGTATAAAAGATAGGTGAATCGACAAATTTTTCTACTCTTTCTAGTGGCTTGTACCAATCTAGTTGTTTTTTGAGAATAAAAAAGCCTGCATTTACCGGATTGAGTTTGTCAGTAGCTTCTAAAAGAATGCGCTCATCTAAAGAAGGTTTACAATCAGGTAAATACCAAGTAGAGCTATCATCAGATGCACATAATTTAATTAAATCCGTCGCTCCAGGAAAAAACAAAATATCAGCATCAGTGTAAATTGTTGGCTCTGTAATATCGAGTGACATCAATGCCGCTAATCTTCTCCACATAGCCATCGTTGGGCGGTGGGGATGATTCAAGGCATAGTCAAAAATATAATGAGGGATTTGTGGATTAGCTAGGTCTTTCCAATCAACAACATTTACACAAGGATGAATTTGGCATAATACATTCCGAGAATTTATTGTATAGCTACCATCAGAAATGACGGTAAATTTATTGGGAATGCCAACATGGCGAATAAATGAGCGAATGCTGGCAACTTGTACTGGTAAATCTCGTTCGCAAGAAAAAGAATAAACGTTGATATCAACTTGGCGAGATTGTTTTATAGGAAATTTGCTAATTTTAGCAACTAATTTCGTATATAAATTGCTGATAACTTGCCCTTGAATTCTAGCAGCATGGTAGCCAATATTTACCATTAAATTTACCTCAAAAATATAGAAAAATTATTAACTGTAAATGAGTAATGCTAGAAAAACATGAAGTATAAAATTTCATACTTCATACTTCACACTTCACACTTCTTTACCCCGCTTGACCCATTTCGTATTGAGTCTTGTGATATTCCCAAAGCTTACCTTTTAGCTCTAGGAGTTCTTGATATTTACCTTGTTCAACGATGCGTCCTTGTTCTAAAACAACAACTTTATCGGCGTTGGCGATAGTAGAAAGACGATGAGCGATCGCAATTACTGTCCGACCTACAGAGAGTTTTTCCAATGATTCTTGAATCAAGCGTTCAGTGACAGAATCTAAGGCGCTGGTGGCTTCATCTAAAATCAAAATTTCTGGGTCACGTAGCAAAGCCCGCGCGATCGCAATTCGCTGGCGTTGTCCTCCAGATAATCTTACGCCTCGGTCTCCTAATTTGGTGTCAAAACCTTCTGGCATGTCTTCAATAAATTCCAGCGCATTTGCTAAACGTGCAGCTTCTCGAATGTCTGCTGCGGTTGCGCCGGTTGTCCCATAAGCAATATTTTGCCAAACAGAAGTGTTGAAAATAAATGTGTCTTGACTGACTACTGCAATTTTATGTCGTAATGAAGTGATGTCAAATTTTGGGATATCAACCCCATCAATCATCACATGACCTTCTGTCGGATCATAAAATCTCGGAATTAAATCAATTAATGTACTTTTACCTGCGCCAGTTGCGCCGACTAACGCTGTTGTTTTGGCTTTTTCAATGCTCAGAGTGACGTTATTTAGCACTAAATGATTGGGGTCGTAACCAAAATCTACAGAAACAATATCAATAGAATGTTTTAACTCAGCAAATTTGATGTTGCCATTCTGTAAGTAGGTTTTATCATCAGTCCTAACTAAATCTTTGATGTTGTCTGCTGCACCTACAAGTGTACTCAGATGCGCTCTTGTACCATTAATATCTTGAATAATGGGTACAACTCGAAACAACACAAAGAAAAATGTGAGTAATGATGCAACTTGGAGTGTGCCATTCACCACAAACACCGTAAAGGCAAAAATAATCATCCCGATGAGAATTGTACTAGCTATACTTTCGGCTAGAGGTCTCACCAATGCCCAAATTAAGATAACTTTTTTGGAAGTACTGACTACATTATCACTAGCTTGGTAAAAACGTTGTCGCTCAAAAGCTTGAGTGCCAAACGCCTGTACCGTGCGAATTCCGTTAATAAATTCTATGGCTGTGGAGGTAAAGTGACCGTTAGCAATAGAAGTACTAAAACTTGTTTCTCTGGCACGCGCATTGAGGGTTGATAAACCTACACCGGCTAAGGTAAATAAAAGTAGAGAAACGATAGACAACTGCCATGATAATAAAAACATTGAGATAAAGTAGACAGTGGCAGTGATAGTTCTAGTCATCAAAAAAGCCGCACCACTAAACCACTGTTTAATGCGCTCAATTTCTGTAGTAATTGTATTGATCAGTTCCCCAGAACGCGTTGTTGCAAAGTAGCTTAAAGGTAAATTTTGCAACTGCTCAAAAATTTGCTTCCGCAGGCGATCGGCTAAATACAGTTGAGTGCTTTCTGTATATACTTGCGCTAAATAATTAAAGCCAGCCCGTATCCAGGTACTCAATAAAATCAGCAAAGATATTCGATATAGTCTACTAACTGCCGAAGTATTGGCGGCTAAAATCCAAATATCAAACCACTCGACACCAGTTTGAATAGGTTTAGCATTGGGATTAGTTAAATTTTGCAAGAATGAAAGCAAAAAACCAATACTAAAACCTTCAAATGTAGCTGCTAAAAATGAAAATACTAAAGCAAATATAGCAACTTTGCGGAAATGTTTAAATTCTCGCAATATGAGGTAGTTTTCTTGCCAGAATTTACTAGTCTTAAATAAATTGTTTAATTGTTGTTTTAGTTTAACAAGCATGAGTTTTTGAACAAATATTTCCTAATTCCTACAGGTTGCTATGGATGCTCTGTGATTATTTAGCTTTAGTTTAAGTGCGGCAAATGAAGTCATCAATTACCGCACTGCTGGGAAAGATTTTGAGCTAAAGAGAGAAGATAGCAGTCAATAATTAGTAATTATGAATTATTAATTATTAAGTTTGATTCTGTCTGGACTGGCCAGGAACTTGTAATGACAGGTAATTGATTAAGTTGTAGTTGTGCTTCTGCACTCAATCGGACTGCTGCTTCTAAAGTCCAACAACGAGATTCGATAAAACTCATATCACCCCGCAGTACATTGAATAACTGTGGTAAATTTTCGAGGCCATATTGACGCATCCAACGACCTAACGGTGTAATTTTGCGCTTGGTTGTGGTGGAGAATTTAATAGCTCGAAAGAGTTTACCGCGTTCTCCTACATACCACTCACCAGAAAATAGCGATTCTGATGAGGTAATTTGCAACAAGACAAGCAAGATAACCATGACTGGAGTTAGTAATAGCAGCATGACTAAAGCTGCAATCCAATCAATGATTCGCAGGAACCATCCCCAAGGTTGGCTATTTTGTTTAAACAGTAAATTTTCTGAAGATCCGTAAAGAAACATCGGCTTATGAGCTTCTTTACAAGCATCCGCCCAAAACTTTACCCAAGTCTCACCAATTTTAGGGTCTACACTGACCAAATTAACCGGGGAATATTTTAAGCAATCGATTAATAATTGCTTGTTTTCTAAAGCTGGTAAATATGGCTGTTGCAGTTTATCGGGAGATTTGACTAATAACTGACCACGCCGCCATTGTAGTGTGCAGTATGGAGTGCTTTGCGGAGTTTCACTATAAGTAGTCTGTAGAGTACGAACTAATGAGCTAGTCATGTGTCTTTGGATTAGTACGATAGTAAATTGCTGATCTCGAAGATGATTCATGCCAAAGACTTTGATCTGAATCTTGTATTGCTATAAAACTTAGTAGATGACTGATGACAAAAATATGCTTCAAATAGCCATCTTGCAGAAGTTTGCTGCTCTGAAGATGGCGAAATAACAAAGATAATAACTAGTACAGGTTGGCGGAAATAAACAGAGTATATGGAATTGCTAAAAGGCTTGTGGTATCACTATTCTTTTTTTTCCTTTTGACTCCTTCAGAGTGACGTTCCTGCGTCGCTAACGCCACTTGCTTCTCCTAATCGGAGACGCTACACGAACAAGTCGGGAAACCCGCCCACCCTTCGGGTTCAGCAGTCCGCCATCTCCTGACGGAGACGCTACGCGAACGACGGGAACCGCCAAGACGGGGGCTGCTTCACCGCAGTGGCTCACTTTTTACTTTTGCCTTGTTGTACTAGGTAGATAGCAATCAATATTTGGGAAAATATTGCAGGTAAACTCGCTGTTTTTTAGGTAGCAAAGATATTGGATAGATGTAGAGGTAAATCATCCAATTATTCTTTTGCTCCATCCTTGATAAGTTTGTGAGATTTGGTCTACCTTGGTTGTTAATTTGTTGAGTCGAAGAAAACTAGTCCACTTTTGTCTTTTAGCTGCTTGAAAGGAGCTTTAATCTCTAGGATATAAGAGTCTGTAGAAATGACTATATACTGAACTTAATTCTTTATTTAGTCTTTAAAATCATGCGATTTAATCATCATAATTATAAAGCTGATATAAATATACTTAATTTTTACTCAGTACTTAAGATTTAAATTTAACAGTTAAAGTGTTTAATCAAGACATTTATCCAGGCAAAAATATGCAAAAAAAATATGTGCGATCGCCTCCACCAAAAGAGCGATCGCACATATCTAAGATGTATCGTTTTTACTATTTTTCTACTGCTTGTTTCAAAGCCAAACGATATTCTTTAGGATACTGGACAAAACTTCTGTCAGAGGTAGAAACGCCATTAGCGACAACCCCAATCAGATTTAACTTCCTCAACATCCCTGTAGCTTGAGCAAGTTGGTTGCGAGTCACAACACCCATACTGGCTACCAAGACCACACTCCGACAAGAGGATGCGGTCAACATTGCATCTACCAATCCTAAGACTGGTGGAGCATCTATCAGTACCAAATCATAATTCTCTTCAAAGGTTCGCATCAGTTGTATCATCCGGGGAGAACTCAACAGATGAGCCGGATCGGTAGGTTTCGGCCCCGCCGTCAAAATATCGATGTAGGCTGAACCTAAAGATTGAATCCCAATCTCATTTGGTAATGTCACCTCACTACTGAGCAAAGTTGATAGTCCTTGTTCATTGGGCAGATTTAGCTGTTCGTGCAAACTGGGATCGCGTAAGTTGGCATCAATTAGTAAGACTCGTTTGTGTAACCGCGCCGCACTCATCGCCAAACCCAACGCCATACCAGATTTCGCTTCATCGGGTAACGCTGAAGTAATCATCAAAGACTTTAAACTAGATACAGTGTTGAGCAGTTCAATATTTTTGTAAATTAAATCCAGCGATTCCCAACGTGGTGGCGACTGTAGCACCTGAATTGTCCAAGGTGCAGACGTTTCTGGCTTACCAAAAGGTAACTTGATAATTGAATCTCTGGCTTTGGCTGGCGGAAGTTTGGGCGTTGTGCCTAATAACGGTAAAGCTACTTGCTTCTCTAACTCAGCAGTTGTATGTACAGCATCATCAGAAGCCTCTCGTAAGAAGGCCGCAATACCGCCCAACATTAACCCCACAACAGCACCTAATAAGAGATTTTGTTGTAAGTTGGGGCCTAACTGCACACCATTGTGGGGTTCTTCCACAACTTCCCAATTAAATCCACCTTTGGCTAGTTCTTGACGCAATTGTTGTTCGGCTCTTAACAGTTGCTCTAACCTTTCCCGGCTAAATTGCAGCTGTGGTTGAATGCGATTGTAATAAGCTAACAAAGGCGGGAAGCGTTTGATTTCCAGCCGTAATTGAGTTTCTTTTTGTGCCAAAGTTTGATCGCGGGCGCTCAATGCAACTATAGTTGTTTGAGTTTCTACTAATGAACTAGCAAGGTTTAAATCAATTTGGCCAAACTGTCCTTGTTCTAACAACGAGTCTCTAGAACTAACTACGCCAGAGGACTTTGTACCTAAAGTCCGGCCTACTTCTTGTTCTAACAAAGCTTTTTGGCTAATCAATTGTTCTTGCAACTTCTGCACAGTGGGCGTTTCATCTGTGAAGCGCAAGCGTTCTTGAGCCAGTGCGAGTTCTGTTTTTTGGATTTCGTTGAGCAACCCTTGATAGCGAGTAGACTGACTCAACCGTGAAGCCACTAGGGCATTTTGGGGAGAACGATTAAGTTGTTCTTCTAAAGATTTTTGTCGTGCGATCGCCTCTTGATATTGAGAGCGAGTTGTACGACGTTCTTGCTCAACATTATTCAAAGCATCTTCTAGAGCTTTGGCTTGAGCCACGGGATCGATTAAGTTCTGGTTGCGGCGGAATCTTTGCAAGTTAGATTCAGCTGCATTTACCTCTTCACTAGCCTTACTCAACTGTTCCCGAATAATTTGTAGACCTTTTTGCAGACGCGCATCTTGCTGTTGTTTATTGTATTCTACATAAACTTCCCGAACAGCCGTCAACACTTTTTGTGTCTTTACTGGGTCTTGAGCAGTATATTCTACTTGGAAAATCTTTGTGGCGACATTATCTTCTTTGGTTTTTAATTGGTTTAATGCCAAAGCGCTTTTAACATCACCTACAGTAATATCTGGATATTCTCGACGCAGCTTATCAACTGCTTTTTGAATCAGTCCTGAACTCTGCATGAGATTTAGCTGAGTGGCTGTGTCTATCTCTACATTAGATTCAGTGAATTGATTTTCTACTCCACCTGTTTCTTTTTTACCTTGGTAGTTAGGCTCTACTAGCAGTTGCATTGAGCTTTTATAAGTAGGCTTTGTCTTAGCCGTCATAATTGCTGCCATAGCAATTGAAGCCACAAATACTGCGATAAACCAAGGAAACCTGCGAATAAAAACTGCTAATATTTGTCCATAGCCCGGCTCTGTGTCAGCAATTGTATTTACACTGGGATTAAGACTAGTCTGAACCACTTTTATTATCCTTCTCTGCGAGACGCTACACGAACAACTAACAAGCCAGATAAATAATTAATGAGTTATACAAGTTTGATCAATAAGTTGCTCAACTTTCTGGAAAAACACTGGTTCTGAAAAATTATTCACTGCATGATTACGAATATTTTCATAATTCCAAGTGATGCGTCCGGACTCTAGTAATGCAGCTTGTAGAGAGTCTGGTGTTTGTCTTTTAAAAAATACTCCAGTAGTACCGTTGATTTGGGTATCTAAAACACCACCAGCGCCATAGGCAATTACTGGTGTACCACTAGCGTTGGCTTCTACAGGGACTAATCCATAGTCTTCTAAGGCTGCAACAATCACCGATTTAGCTTTAGAAAATAAGTCTTTACGTTGGCGATCGCTCACATGACCTAAAAATTCAATATTATCTAATGCTTTGGCTTTTAAACGTGCTTGTTCCGGGCCGTCACCTGAGATTAATAACCGCCACCCCAACCAATTAAAAGCTTCGACAATTATATCTAGTCGCTTATAACTGATCATCCGTGCAGATGCCAAAAAATAATCTTCTTTGGTATCTGAATAAACAAAGTTACTGGTATCAATTGGATAGTTAACTACAATTGCTGGTTTGCCATAAATCTGTTGAATTCTTTTAGCAACAACGCTGGAATTAGCAATGTAAAGATCAGGTTCCTGAGCATATTTCAGGTCTACATTCCTCATCAATTGGAAAATTTGTTCAATTAATGGTGCAAAATATCTATAATCTCCATATTCTCGCAAATATGTTTCTGTATCCCACAAAAAACGGGTGACATTATGACAAAAACAAACATGGCGAGCATCAAGACGTTTGCGTACAGCTTTGGCAAAACTAGTGCTGCTGCTGATAATTAAATCGTAGTCTTGTAAATCTAAAGCCCGAAAGGCAGGAAAGTAAAATGGTGCCATCATTCTAAAATATTTAGCTGCACCCGGAATTTTTTGTAAAAAAGTTGTGTTGACTATCCTCTCACGTAAATCAATGGTTTTTTGTTGGTCGTATAAAGAAGTAAAAATATCTGCTTCAGGGTAGCGCTTACATAATAATTCAAATACGCGCTCTGCCCCTCCACGCTGAGTTAAATAATCATGGACGAGAGCAATTTTCATAGATTTTATTCAATCTGCTACTAAATTTTTTCAGCTAAAGATTTTAGTCAATTACTACTAAAACTTTCGTGTTTAGCACTATAAAGTTTTGCAATTAAGTTATTAGTTAATTAGAATACTTTTTGGCAATATTTATCAGATATTTAAACTTGATTAAATTATTTATAATAGTTAATTCTGACTAAAAATCATTGTTCCGTAAAAATATTCCTTTAGGCATAGAATAAACCGAGAGTTATAAAAATTGAGGGACTCATACCATTTTGGATTTTAGATTTTGCGAAAAGCTGCGTGGGCGGATTTCCCGACTTGAGCAAACTTTTCAAGACGGATTTTGGATTGTGAAAGGTTTTGTTGGTAAGCTTTTCAGCACTCAATCTGGCGCAATTATTTTTCAAATTGGTATCTAATTGTTCACAAATGATTCAATTGAATATAGAAAGGCTCAGATACCCGAACTATTCAATAATTCGGGTATCTCTTTATCTAACAATGATTGAGGCTAGTGATATCAAAACAAACTTTTAGCCAACAGATGCCAGAACTTTTTCCGATGCAAAATAAGCATTTTGTTCAGCACGAAGTTGGTCACAAAGTCTACCTTTGGGTAATTCTACATCGTCGTAAGTTAGGACTTGATCACGAGGAATATCTCGTTTTAAACGACAGCCTTCTGCTAAACCCATTGGTAATAGTTTTTGGGCTTGGACAACGGAAGAATTTTCACATTGACCGTAAGTCATATAGTAACCAATACCATCAAGTGTTTCGCCAGCTGGCAAATCGATTTTGGCAGTTGTGACTACATCTACCAATGGTTTACCAATAGGAGCCATAACAGCATCGTGGAAGAGAACAGCACGCGCTACAGACAGGGGAACTTCAAAATGGCAGAGGTGATAAGGAGTATAGAAACTATAGAGAGGCCCTTCACCTAATTTGTAGAGGTTGAGGTAGTGGCGTTGTTTGGGGTCATCGTGAGTAGCGAAGACAAATACACCAGGGCCGGGTTTAGCACCAACTACATAATCAACAATTCCGCCTAATTCTTTGAGTTGGTCAATGTCGTACATATTGGTCATTTCATCAACATGACCTGCGAAGTCATAGCCAAGCATTCCGCGCTTGGCGACTTGCATTCCGGTGGCGTTAGCAACGATCGCCTGCTCGAAGGAAATTTTGCTACCATCAGCAAAGCTTGTCACCATGTGGGCTTTTTGTCCCCAGCGTTTAGCAAAGCCTTCTTGGGTTGTGGGGTTGCGATAGGGGTCTTGCAATCCTTTGATGTTACCGCATAGTAATGGTGTCAGACCTATGCTCTGTACAAATCTGTAAAGATTCATTTCTACCCCTGGTTGGTCGCCATCACAAGCACTGAGGATCACGCCAGCTTTGTCAGCGTAGACTTTGAGGATAGAGCCAACTGTACCGTCAAGTTCGGCATTCATCATAATGACATGCTTGCGATGAGCGATCGCTTCCATGACAACATGAGCGCCAAATTCAACTGCGCCAGTCACTTCAATAATTGCTTCGATGCTTTCTGATTGGCAGATTAACTTAGCCTCATCTGTAACGACATATTTACCGCTGGCGATCGCATCTTCTAAATCGCTCACAGTGTTAATAACTTGAATATCTTCAATCCCAGCTTCTGTATAAGCTCGTTTAGCTCCATCAATACTGCGATTGAAGATAGCAACTAACTCCATTCCCGGTACTGAATTAATAATTTGGTTGGCAATTCCTCGCCCCATAAAACCAGCACCAATCATTCCCACTTTGATGGGATTACCAGCTGCGGCACGAGCTTTTAAAGCATTATCAATAATAATCATGAAATTCCTCTGATTGCTATTTTTATGTATTAAACAGACAGATTATCAGCAGTTAATAAACTACTAACTATACACTTGCTGCAACTTCCTCACCTTCTCCCACACGCATCATACTTAACAAAGGCCAATTTAAATCTTTCTCAGAAATTTCTGTGACTTCTACAGGCCATTCAATGTTAAAAAATGGGTCATCATAACGCAGACCTCTTTCATATCCTGGTGTATAAAACTCACCAACTTGATAGATTACTTCCGCATCATCTGTTAATGCTTGATAGCCGTGAGCAAACATTTCCGGCACATACAAAGCCCGGCGATTATCTGCGGTTAGTTCCACGCCAATATGAGATAAAAATGTCGGAGAATCAGGACGCATATCAATAATTACGTCATAAATTGCCCCTTTGGTGCAGCGAACTAATTTTGTTTCGGCTGCGGGTTGCAGTTGATAGTGCATTCCCCGCAAAGTACCTTTTTTGTAGTTATAAGACAAGTTACATTGAGCAACAACTGGCTTTAAACCGTGAGCTTCAAATTCTTGAGCGCAGAAATAACGAGCAAAAAAACCACGATGATCGCTTCTTGCTTCTAAATCAATAATGTAAGCATCTTTGAGATTGGTAGCGGTGAAAATCATGAATTACCTCGATATTAATGTGGGCTAATTAGTTAAACAATAACTTTATCTACTTCAGATAGAGAAAGTTCAGCTTTGGGATAGGTATCATCCCAGAATTGGGTACAAAGGTCTGGTCTTTCAGGTGGATTAGCGGTGTAACAAAAGAATAGTGTTGACCGCGTTTGGGTGCGGACAGTTCCATGATGTAAAGTATTTTTGGTATCGACAAAAATGACTGTACCTGCTGGCCCTGGGCAAGATTTCCACGCTGATTTAGGAATGATATTTTTCACTTGTTCATCATCAATCCCCATATAACTTGATTTCCAAAGTTGGTAGTAAAGTCTCCAATACTTCCAACTAAATACAGGGGTTAAAGAACGAGGAAGATATTCAAAAGGCCCAGTTTTTGCTTCTACATCGTTCAAGCAAACAAAGATTTTGATCAGGCGGCGGTCTTCTGCATCACTATGCCATAACAAAGTACCGAATTGATGATCGCTAGGAAAATCTTGGCGTAAATGTACACCATGAAAAGTAATGGGAAACCCAATATAATTTTCAATAATATTTAGCAGTCTTTCCTGGGTTGCCCAATTATAAAACTCTGGTAAACCCGTAACTGTGGTTATTTGCGGCCACTTTTCTGCTAGATGCTCGTTGTTGGGATTTTGCATCCGAGACAATTGCTCGTAAGCAGCTTTGAGTAGTTCTGAGGTGGAATCTAAGCCTAAATCTGCTAATGTTGTCACGCAAACGCCATCTTTTTGTAGCGCCTCAAGAATTAGGCGATCGCGTTTTTCTAATGCAGGTAAATTTTTTGTATGTTGCCAACGTTTGAGGCTAAAAACTAAATCGGAGTATAGAGAAGATATTTTGTATTTAATTGTCTTCAGCATGACTAGATAATGGCAATTATTGTGAGTCAAAAATTGGGAATTACTTGAGTAATTTTCTATGCTACTAAGAAATTTCTTGCAGCATTTCTGGTTTGCTAAAAGTATCATCCCAATATTGAGTACAAAGTTCTGGGCGCTTGGGTGGGTTAGCGGTATAGACAAAAAATAGTGCTGACCGAGCTTCTGTGCGAATAGTACCGTGATGTAGAGCCATTCTAGGATCTGCAATCACCACTGTACCTGCTGCACCTGTGCAAGATTTCCAAGCTGATTTGGGAATAATTTTTTGTATTTGTTCATTGTTAATTCCTAAGTAGCCTGACTGCCAAAGTTTGTAATCAACTCGATAGGAATTTAAATGAGGAAAAGATGCTAAATGTAAAGGAATATATTCAAATGGCCCGTGCTTATCTTCAACATCATGAAGATAAATAATTACCTTGACCATTTTGCGGTCTTCGGAATCTTTATGCCACAATAATGTGCCGAATTGGTGTTGATTGGGAAAGTCTTTGCGTAAATGGACACCGTGGAAAGCGACAGGTAAACCTATGTAGTTTTCAATTATTTTTAATAGTCTGTTGTCTCGTCCCCAATTAAAAAATTCTGGTACATCGGTAACTGTATAAATTTGTGGTAATTTTTCACTCAAATGAGTGTTATTGACATCTGCCATTCTGCTTAATTGTTGATAAGCAGCTTTTAACAGTTCTGGGGTGGATGTTAAGCCTAAGTCAGTGAGTGAGTTTACATAAGCGCCTTCCCGTTTGAGTGTTTTAACAATTTGGCGATCGCCTTCTTCTAGTGCTGGTAGTTTGGGTGCATATTGCCAGAGTTTTATTCTATAAGCTAACTCTGCGTTCAGTGTTGCCATTTTGCCTGTAAGTTTATTTAGCATAAGATAATTACTTGGTTTTGATAATTGATTTAAGTTGCGATCGCCTGTTATTTGCTGTTCGTACTTCTTGCGGTGTTGGTTCATTAGCTTCGGCAAGTTTCAAGTCTTTTAAAGCCATGACATCAAAAGCAGAAAGACTCACTAAAGCTACAAAGGGAATCGCTACCTTAATAGCAGATACAGGCCATCTTCTTAAAGCACCTAAGAAAACTTTTAAATTAACTTCCTTGCTATTTTGTAACAGCATCCGTCGGCAAAATTCTTTAGAATATCCACATTTTCCCAGTTTCAAAATTACTTCGGGAATGTGTTTATACTGCATTAACAAGGCAGATTGAGGCTCTTTTTGCCAATAACTCACGCCCACAATACATTCTAAGTAAGTCTCTTTAGTGACAATTATTTTGCCATGTGCAGCACAATAACCAGCTAAGTATGCTAAAGATATCCAGTTACTCGCCGCATCTGGCCAAATTTCCAAGGCGCGTTTGATTAAGTCACTGCTGTAAACACTAGCAGTCAGAAAAATAACTGCACCAACACTTTTAGAAAAACAATGTTCAAATATGGCTTTACTATTTCCAGCGCCATCTTCTGCATCAGCATCAAACCAGCGATTTCCAACAATTGTGGGCGGATGTACTGGTTCACCAGTAATTTTATTACGTCCAGAAAAGTTGAGAAATAATAAGCCTAAATCTTCATTATTTTGGAGCTTATTGATAATATAAGGAATTGTTCGATCTTGAATTGGATCATCATCGCCAATTGTCCAAACATATTTGGTTGTAGAAGAACTTAGGCAATACATAATATTTTTCATTACGCCTAAATTTTCAAGATTTCTATTAGATCTAAAAGTGATATTACTCAGTTTTTCTTGCCATTTTTCAATTACAACTTGAGTATGATCTGTAGAACAGTTATCGGAAACTAAAATTTCACAATCAGATTCAAAACCTTGAATTGCGTTTGCTAACCATGCTAACTGTTTATTCAGCAATTCAGCCCGATTATAAGTAGGTATAGCAATTGTCAGTAATTTATTCATAATTTCAGGAATAATGTTCGTCAAATATCACTATGTTTCGCTTTGAAAACTCGACTTAATTGCTTTTGGTAGAAACAGCAAGTTACGTGTAGATCCAATTACTAAAATGAGATAAGCAATAATAATATTCATTGCTAAAGCTGGCCATCTTCTTAAAGCTCCCAAGAAAATTATCCAGTCACTCTTGGTGATGATATTCTGCAAAATCATTTGCAGACAAAATGTTTGAGAATATCCAATCTCTAAAAGTTTTGCATATATTTCCGGGATATAAATATATCTCATCATGATTGACCATGTTGGATCTTGCTCTAAATAACTAGCGTGCATTGTACATTCTAAATAATTATCTTTAGTAACAATCACGCTGCCGTGAATCGCACAAAATCCTGTCCAATATGCTTGAGAAGCTAAATTTTTACAAGAAGATGTCCACTGTTGTAAAGCGCGTTTGACTAATGCTGTTTGATAGACAGTTGCTGTCATAAAAATTACGCCACCAAAACTTTCTTTCAGATAACGTTGTAATGCAGCTTTACCATCAGTTAGGGGAGCGTCACTATCACTATTAAACCAACGTTCTACAGTGATTTGATTGGTTAATTTATCTCGTCCGCAGCAGTTTAAAAAGATTAGTGCTACATCAGGATGCTGCTGGATTTTTTTGAACAAAAATGCTAGAGCATTTTCCTGGATTGGGTCATCATCTCCCACTGTCCAAACATATTTGCTACTAGCAGCTTGAATACAGGCAGCAATGTTAGGCATTAAACCTATATTCTCTTGATTTCTCTGAGATTTAAATGTTGTTTTACTAAAGATAGACTGCCATTTTTTAATGATTTCTTGAGTGTTATCTGTGGAACAATTATCAGAAATAATAATTTCACATTCAGCTTCAAATCCTTGAATAGCTTTTGCTAACCAGCAGAGTTGCTTTTCTAGAAGTTCAGCGCGATTATATGTAGGTATAGCAATGGTAAGTAGTTTATTCATTTTTTTAGAACAAAAATCAATTTCAAAATAAGGTTTACTTGTAATATCTAGATACCCGAATTCTTTAAGAATTCGGGTATCTAATTTATCCAATATCAGGACTTACTTTCTATTCCAGAAAAAATCTTTGTCAATTTGTTCAGTACGAATGAGATACTCTAGCTGTTTTAAGCGAGTAAAGCCTCTAAACAAAAAGGTGTCTTCAGTCATATCAATTTGACTGAATAAATTAAACAGTTGTTGTGCGCCTAATAGAGCATTCCAATCACATTTGAATCCAGGTAAAATGCTGTTAATTTTCTCGAAGGATACGCGATAACTGCGATTATCTGCCCCATTTTGACCAAAGCTTAATTTACAGCCGGGGAAAGTATCAGCAATAATTTCAGCAATTTCTTTGACTCGATAGTTATTAGCAGTATCGCCAACATTAAAAATCTGATTGTGTACAATATCACGCGGTGCTTCTAAAGCGCAAACAATGGCTTTACAAATATCAAGGGCGTGGACTAATGGCCGCCAAGGTGTACCATCACTGATCATTTTGATTTCTTTGCTTGTCCAAGCTAACCCGGCGAGGTTGTTCAACACGATATCAAATCGCATTCTGGGGGAAGCGCCAAAGGCTGTAGCATTCCGCATGAATGTAGGGGAAAAATCGTCATCAGCCAGCGGTGTAACATCTCGTTCTACAAGGGTTTTACATTCGGCGTAGGCGGTTTGAGGATTCACGGGAGATTCTTCTGTGACATCGCCTTCGGTAGCGACCCCATAAACACTACACGAAGACATATAGACGAAGCGTCGCACGCCCATTGTTTTGGCTAAGTTAGCGAGGCGTACAGAACCTACGTGATTGATTTCGTAGGTGATATTTGGTGCTAATTGTCCCGTGGGGTCATTGGAAAGTTCCGCCATGTGAACGATCGCTTCTACACCTTCTAAATCTTCGGGGGTGATGTGGCGGATATCTTTGTTGAGGGTTTTAGCTGTAATGTCTGTACCGTTGTATAGCCAACCAACTTTATAAAAGCCCGTATCAACGCCGATGACTTCATGTCCACGTTCAATTAACAGAGGAGGCAATAAAGAACCTAGATAGCCTTCTGTTCCAGTTACTAATATTTTCATTGTGGGAAATTCCTATAAAATTGCTTTCAGAAAATTCAGAATTCTGAATTTGGTGTTGATTATTTTTGTGGGGTGTGTTTTTCGGGTAGACAAAATGCCCACCCGATAAGAGATTTAAGAGATGATATTGTCTTTACACCTCTTCCTATTCCCATACTTAGGCAATGACTACAGTCTCCAGATGGGATTGTTGGGGAACTTGAGAAGCGATCGCTTTACCAATTTCTAAAGAAGATGTGGCTGCTGGTGAAGGTGCATTGCAGACATGAATGGAGTTTTGACCAGGAATGATCAAAAAGTCATCTACTAGTTTGCCATCATCCATTAAAGCTTGGGCGCGAACTCCCGCATGGGTGGGAACTAAGTCTTCGGCTTGGACTTCGGGAATCAGTTTTTGCAAACTTTTGACAAATGCTGCTTTGCTAAAGGAACGAATGATTTCTTGAATACCTTCATCAGCATGTTTAGCTGCAAGTTTCCAGAAACCTGGATAAGTCATCACCTCCGCAAAATCCTTCAAGTCGAAGTCGGTTTTTTTATAACCTTCCCGCTTGAGGCTGAGAACAGCGTTTGGGCCAGCATGAACTGTACCATCAATCATTTTGGTAAAGTGAACGCCGAGGAAGGGGAAATCGGGGTTAGGCACTGGATAAATGAGAGTTTTCACCAAATAACGTTTTTCGGGGGTGAGTTCGTAATATTCGCCCCGGAAAGGTACGATTTTAGCGTTGGGTTCTACTCCACCTAACTTAGCAATGCGATCGCTATGCAATCCGGCACAATTGATCACAAATTTTGTTTCAAATTTGCCTTGATTTGTTTCTAATACCTGATTTTTCCCACTGGTAGCAATCTTCAATACTTTGGTATTGAGACGTAAATCTCCACCTTGTTGTTGAATTAATTGGGCGTATTTTAAACAAACTTGCTTGTAATTAACAATACCAGTTGAAAATACTCGAATGCCAGCTACACAACTAACATGAGGTTCAATTTCTTTTACTTCTTCTGGGCTGATTTTCTGGACTGGTAGACCATTTTCTAAGCCGCGTTTGTAGAGATTTTCTAAGCGTGGTATTTCTTGTTCATCGGTAGCAACAATAACTTTACCGCAGATTTCATGGTCAATTTCATGCTCTTGGCAGAATTCCACCATTGAGCGACTACCATCACGGCAAAATTTAGCTTTAAAACTCCCTGGTTTGTAATAAATACCAGAGTGAATTACACCACTATTATTGCCGGTTTGGTGAAATGCCCAGTTGCTTTCTTTTTCTAATACTAGAATGCGTGCTTGTGGATAGCGTTTACCCAAGGACATCGCTGTTGATAAGCCTACTATTCCACCGCCGACAATAGCAAAATCGTACATATCATTTGTCATTTGTCATTTGTCATTTGTCAAAAAGCTGAAAGTAGAAGCTTGAGGATGAAATTTCAGACTTCAGACTTCAGACTTCATACTTCATACTTTTTTTACCACACTTGCCAAGGAGCTTTACCACTTTGCCATAGGTCTTCGAGATAATTTTTATCGCGTAAGGTATCCATTGGTTGCCAAAAACCATTATGTCTAAAAGCAGATAACTGTTCCATATCAGCCAGCTTTTCTAATGGTTCTTTCTCCCAAATGGTGGTGTCATCCGCAATTAAATCAATAACTTCTGGTTCTAGAATAAAATAACCACCATTTACCCAAGCACCATCACCATCGCGTTTTTCTCGGAAGCTGGTGATTTTAGTTTGCTCTTGTTCTAAGGAAATAGCACCAAAACGTCCGGCTGGTTGTACGGCGGTGAGTGTGGCTAATGTCTTTTGCTGTTGGTGAAATTTAATTAGCTCGGTGATATTTACATTACTAACACCATCACCATAAGTGAAACAGAAAGTATCATTGCCTACATGTTCAACAACTCGTTTTAAGCGTCCCCCAGTCATAGTTTTATCACCTGTATTCACTAAGGTGACGCGCCAAGGTTCTGCATAACCAGAATGCACATTCATTTGGTTAAAACGCATGTCAAAAGTTACATCTGACATGTATAAAAAGTAGTTAGCAAAATACTCTTTAATGACGTAACCTTTGTAACCACAACAAATAATGAAATCATTAATGCCGTGGGCAGAATAAGTTTTCATAATATGCCAAAGAATTGGCTTACCACCAATTTCAACCATCGGCTTGGGCTTGATACTGGTTTCTTCACTGAGGCGTGTACCAAGTCCACCAGCCAAAATCACCGCTTTCATGTAATTACCTCGGAGATTTGTAGGGAATTATTATTTAGAATTGCTTGAGATGAAGAGGATGCACTTGGTTTGAGAAAAATCGTCTTACTTTGTTTTTCTCCGTCAATAATCTAACTATAATTTTTGCTACTTGTATGAAGTAAAAGTAAATTAAAATCTTTTATGTGTGAAAGGTTTATGAATAATTTTTACACGTAAAATATTATCACTTAAATAAATATAAATGTTACCAAATAAATTATCAGGATTATATTTTATAACCCAATACGGTTCAGATAAGAAAACTAAATCACGACAAAACCAAAAAATAATTACTCAACCAAAAACGAAAGAATTATTTTGCCGGGGGTTTGGGGGACGCAACCGTCACCCAATCGGGGGCTTGGGGGAGAATCCACCAAATCTTACTTCTTATCTGAATAGGTAAGCAGAAATTGAGAAATCAACTCTCATTACCTTAACTGAACCGTATTGTTTTATAACCCTGATATTACTTACGTTTAACTATAGTAATACAATAATTTATTACTAATTCATTAGTAATAAAATTTACTTGTACAAAGATTATTTTGTAAAAATTTAGAAGCTTAAATCCCCGACTTCTTCAAGAAGTCGGGGATTTAATTGTTAAATAATCAAGAGATACTATTGACTCTTGACCACTCCCTAATTTGTCCCGATATTACCCCAAGTACTAGAACTTTGCAGTAAAGCGTTACATTGACTTTCAATGATCACACACATACTGCTAAGTGCCTGCTGGTAGTTTTCGGTATCTTCTTGTTCCAAGGCGAGTTTAGCGGCTAATTGTAAATCTTCGACAGCTTCGTGATTGTTTTTGGCGGCTTCTTTACCACCGTATTGGGCGATTTCATAACGAACCATACCGCGTTTGAGATATACTTTTGCCAGTTTTTCGTTCAGTTGTAATGCTTGGTCAAAGTCGGCGATCGCTTTTTGGTATTGTTGAGCGTAATCGGTACTATATTGAGCCATTTGATAGTACACTGAACCACGCTGAAAATAGGCTTCGGCTTTGGAGGCGTTGAGTTTAATTGCCTCTGAGAAATCTCCGATGGCTTGTTGAAACTCTTTGATAGATTCACCGCTATACTTAGCTATCTGCGCCCGAACAATACCTCTTCTGATATATGCTTCGGCTTCTTTAATGTTGAGGCGGATGGCATTGTTAAAATCTGCGATCGCTAAATGATATTCTCGATCTGGATCATTGCTATACTCAGCCAGCATATAGCGAGCGTTACCGCGATTCACTAAAGCTTTGACTTCCTGCGGATTGATTTGCAAAGCTTTGGAATAGTCTGTTAATGCCCCTTCATAGTCTTTGAGATTGTAACGAGCATTACCTCGATTAATAAAAGATTTGGCGTATTTTGGTTCTTCTTGGATGGCTTTAGTAAAGCTTTCGACTGCTTGCTTATAGTCGCGCACTTGGTAAGCAGCGTGGCCTTGTTTATAATAATCTGCAAACTGGAGAGCTTGATGACTAGGTTTAGAACTTGCCATCAATGTCTGTTGGGTGTAGGTATTCTGTGACACAAATGGACGGGTGAATTTCACCATCACATCTAAATAACCCAACATCCCCAAACCCAGACAACCTAAAACTACGGGGTAAAGCTTTGATATTTTGCGCCGCTGATAAGGAAAATAGCTAGGCTGATTGTTTGGTTGCCAAGAATTTGCACGGGCAAATGACATGGCAGGCTGTGGTATGCGTGCAGGCTGATTATAGCGCCTTGTGGGAATGGTACGTGGTTTGAGATGTTCTTTATTTTCAATTGCCCGCTGTGATGGAAAAGGATCACGTCCGCCTAAGCGCAAAGAACGCTCACACCAAGGGCAGCTGTGCAGGTGATTACTATAGCGATGCTGGGGATTGGTGGTGCAAGTAATCAGGGCATCTTCGGCTTCGGTTAGGGCAGAGAGCCAAGTTTGGGCATTTGGGCGTAACTGGGGATTGTTGTGTCCGGCTTCAAAACACTGGACAAATAATTCCCGCAAGCTAGGATGTAGCATTTCCCAAGGTGGTGCAATGGGAGTTGGTAGGTAAGGAACTTGACGGTGTTGGCTGTAGGTAAAATGTCCGGCGGCGATGCGGGCTTCGTAAGCTGGTGGTTCGGCAGTGCCTTGAAAAATTCCAGAAAAAGGATGTGTACCTTCCATTAATAATTGGAAGATGATCACT
The DNA here is from genome assembly GCF_000316625.1 of Nostoc sp. PCC 7107. Taxonomy (GTDB): domain Bacteria; phylum Cyanobacteriota; class Cyanobacteriia; order Cyanobacteriales; family Nostocaceae; genus Nostoc_B. Next base: position 1,503,585 of record NC_019676.1, read on the forward strand.
GCCAAGCCAAAAACATCGTGGGTAATTGCGCGATCGTGTTGGGCAAAGACTTTATTTTGCAATTCTGGTGGAGTAAACTCAGCTTTGCCCACCCCACAGCGGTAGACAAGATTGTTTTTTAAATCTGGCACTTGGAAAGAGTCAGTATCTACCAAACTCACCAGTGCAGTGTCGCTAACTAAGATGTTGGACTCGTTGACATCACCCACGCAATAACCACTACTGTGCAAAGCCGCAAAAGCTGCCGCTAAATTCCGCGCTGTACGAACTAAATATTGATAGTTAAATAAAGGGCAGTGTTGGCGACGGGTTCTAGGGTTGTAAAAATCGATGATTGGTCGCATTCCCCGAATCCGAGGCATGATGAAACCAATAATGCTTTTGCTTCCATCTGCCGTTTTGATTAGCTCTTGTGGCCAAGCAATGGAAATATGCCCCAAATTAGCTGTGGGGTTTTCTGGTGGATTAGCCAGCATCGCTTGCAGTTTTTTAGCGTGATTGGCTGTGGGTTTGTGATAAACCTTAGCCACTAAATCGCCATCAGATGGCACTGCATACACACAGGCTTCACCACCTCGTCCTAAGCTAACGCTGAGGTTGATAATTTCTGGCTGGGGAAGACAACGTAGTACCTTCATGTTTAAGTCACAGTTAACGGGGGTTATATAAAAAGACCGAACTTGCAGAATCCTTGTTTATGTGCGGTTGAAGGCAGCAATAATTAGTGTTAAATCATCATCGGTACGTTGTGTAATCCGATCCGAACTTAAAAACCTCACCAGTTGCTCTTTAGCTAATGTCTTATCCTCCGCGTTTTCGATAAAGTCAAACAAAGGAAAAAAGAAGGGTTTGTGAGGTTCGCCAACAACCATGTTCAAAGCCAGCATTTGTAGTCCATCGGTGAGGATACCAACGTTGACTATTTCTTCACGCCATAATCTCATTTGTGCTGTATCTATAGCATCCAAGGAAGTCAAGAAAGTTGTTTCGTTGATATATTCTCCGTTATTGGGTATGGTTAGCGCAATTAAACTTCCTTGACGATTTTTTGCGACTGCCATCCCGTCACCGATTTGGGCTGCTGCTACCATTTCTGGTGTGGCGATGGTGATGATTAAGGTAGTTGCCAAATCTTGGGGCTGTTGGTTACAGGCTGCGGCTTCTGTTTCTACTGCTTTTTTGGCAGCCAGCAAGGCATCACTTAACAAGGATTGTACAACCAAGTCATCAGCTAAAAAAGCGCGAGAGACTTCTTTAATAGATAAATGTTCTACAGCTGCTTCGGTGGCTACCATTGCGCCAATTTTCCCCTGACTGGCAGAACCTGCGCCATCAGCTGCTGCGGCTACTAATATATTGTCTGGCAATAATTGCCAGTTGTGAGCATCCTGACACAGCTGCTTGTTTCTGGTGTGGCTGGTACCACATACAGATGCGGCGACTACCCGCCAATGATCAATCTGTTTTGATGTGTTCATAGATTCTTTGTCTGGGCTGGCTGTGTAATATTAAACCGCGATCGCCTCCGGCGGGGCTTCGCCCATCGCGCGATTAAATGGAACCCCAGCCAATTGGCGGTAGTGCTACTTGTTCATCTACTTGGGAGTGGGAAACAGCCGCCATACTCGCTGACAACCACATAAACATTTCTACAAAGTTAAGTCCTCTCAGTTTGAGTGGTGTTCTTACAGCTAACTGATTTAGGGTTGTCATGTTGGCATTTTCCACACCCACTGAGAAAAAGGCTACGCGCTTATTGGCTTCGTCGCCTTGCACTCGCTGGGCGGCTTGGGCTACTAAATGCTCTTGTTCACCTTGGGGTTCGCCATCGGTAATCATAAATACCCACGGACGATAATAGGCAATGCCGTTAGCACGATACAAGGATTTGCGCTCTTGTACCATATCTAAGGCTTTATGAATTCCTGCGCCCATACTGGTGAGTCCTTGGGCTGTCAAAATCGGCGGGTTAAATAGATCCGCTGTCACAAAGTCTTGTATTACATTTACTTGGCTATCAAAAGTAATAATAGCTACTTCTACACGCCGCGCTGCTAAGGAATTTTTGACTAATTCATCTTTTAAACTTAGCAAACCTTGATTTAATGCTTCGATGGCTTCGCCTTGCATTGAGCCAGATGTATCTAGTAATAACACGCAAGGACAACGAGGTTCGGGATTTTCCGCAAATTCTACTACTTCATCCAGGGTTAATGTATCTTGCATAACTTTTTGTGTTATGTTATAGTCCAAAGCTTTATTTTCCTTTGTTCAAAGTATATAGTTTACTTTCCGGAGTCTAAAGGGGAATAACTAAATTTTTGGCGATCGCCAGATGAGTCTTCATGTAACTATTAAACAAATAATTTTCCCTAAATTCTCTACACATTTAATAAAGTTTTCATCAAGTTCCGTCTGAGAAACCAAAAATTTACGAAGAGTTCATGTTTCCGGCATTCACGGAACGACAAAGACTTATATAGGGCAAGTGATAGAGTATAATAAACATCAAAATTAGCCTAGATAAAAGTTTAAAGATTTCGTGTGAAATATATCATTTTTGTGCCAGACAAAAGTGTTAATTCATTCAAGTCCACCGTCCAAAAAACATTTAAACTCGCTTTTCGCCATCATACTGAGTTGAACAAGTAAAATTTTTATTATTTTTTCATTTTCCTAGGGATTTCTCAGAAATAAATTATCTATCTTTTGAGGGATGTGGTTCTCTCATCCTGAATCTAGTGTAATTGGGGAATTTTATATCAAAACAAAACTTGATATTTTTGCTTGGGCAGTTTCCTCAATTCTGTCTGTGCTGAATACTCCTGAACGAATTTTGTGTGTAGATACAGCAGGGAACAGAAAACGGGAAAAGAGTAACAGCTTTTGAGTGTATGGCTTGGTTCTGAAAATTTGTACCTCATTTGCCTGTCATTGGCTGTATTAATTAAACTAATGCTTCAACTGTTGATTGAGTAAAAATACTACCTTCAGCGCCCATATTTAGACATGGTAATGAAACTTATGTTATTGGTGTTGCCTTTTTTATCTGAGTAGCGCATCAAATTGACTGAGTGATAACGATGATTTCCATAACCTTTAATATAGATTTATATTCTTCTTTGAGAAAATAATTTTCTTGGAGACATATTAAAACTAATAAAGTAAAACATACATAAGCATCCAAATTTACATAAATTCTGTATAATTCTCTAAAACAATTTTTTAAAATGCCTAATTTCGGTACATTTACAGTGTTACGTCCTTATAGTTTATTAAAACAACTATCTAATGGCATTGACACTACTTGTTTACAAGCCTTTAGTAACTTAGTTACTTGGTTGATTTATGTAGAACAGGGAGCCATAACTTATGCGACAAACTCTGTTGAACCTTTTGATAGGCTAGAACGTCATCTACGCCGCCTCAATTTGCTCAGTAGCGAAACCCGCGTACAATTACGTATGTTCTTTGAACAAGAGTTGTTAAATTATGCCATTGCTGATAGCAGTGATTTATCAACTCAACCTGCTGATTACCAAGCAATTCATTGGCTAGTCAACGAAGGTTATCTGGATAATGCACAAGCTACAATCTTGATTCAAGAACTAGTCAAAGAAGTGATTGAATCATTTTTGTTAGTGAAAACAGGTACTTATGCTTTAAGTGATGCAACCCAAACACTGACAAAAATTTGTCGACTGGATGTAGAAAAAACTTTAGAAATTTGCCAAATTCGCTTAAAAAATTGGCAATCTTTTACTCCCCAAATTTCTTCCCCTTACCAGCGTCCTTACCTGTTAATTAACAGTAAACTAACCAGCAAAAATTTACCCAAACTACCGCCAGAATTAACTAATTGGATGAAAGGTTTTAGCCTTCGCCATCTGGCTGTAATTATGGATCAAGATGAAATGCAACTGATTCAACATTTATACCCTCACATTGTACAAGGTGGGGTAATCATGCACGAACCAGATCCACCATTTGATCAGTTACCTAACTATAAGCCAGAAGCCACAACATCTTCTCGATATACAACAGCATTACTCAACAGACAATTCATTGATACGGTAGTAGAACCCAGTAACCTTAATGCTGAATCAGAAACGGCTCTGGCTGTAGAAGATTTTTCACTTGTAGTGCGATCGCTAAAAACTTCTCCACTATCAAGCCAAAATCTTCAGGAATTAATAATACTAAATACCATAAATTCCGCCCCTGAAAGAGTAACGACTAATACCGTAACTACCAAAAAGACTTATAAAATCATTTCTGTGGATGATAGCCCAACAATTCTCAAAGAAATTAGTCGGTTCTTGGAAAGTGAGAATTTTTCTGTAGTGACAATTGATGATCCACTCAAAGCGGTTATGTCGATTATTCGCCATAAACCAGACTTAATTTTGTTAGATCTGAATATGGCTGGAATTGACGGCTACGAATTATGCAAAATCATTCGGAATAATTCTTTCTTTAAACACACTCCAATTATTTTTGTTACAGGTAATAAAGGACTGGTTGATAAAGTCAAAGCCCGATTAGTTGGAGCCTCTGGTTATTTAACTAAACCATTTACCCGTGCAGAATTACTCAAACTTGTGTTTATGCACTTGGCTTGAAAGGAGGCAGGAGGCAGGGGAAGAATGTTTACTCAGCACTCAAAACTCAAGATGAAATTAAAGGGCGATGTCCGCCGATAATACAGATGGTGCGTGATTGACAATCAAAATGCAAATTAGTCGAGAAATATTCCTACCAACTATGGGTTGCGGAACTTGGGCGTGGGGAAACCAACTTCTGTGGGGATACAACGAAAGTATGGATGACCAGTTAAAAGCCGTTTTTAACTTGTGTGTCAGTAATGGTGTGACTTTATTTGACACAGGCGATTCTTACGGTACTGGCCGATTAAATGGGCGCAGTGAGTTACTTTTAGGAAAGTTTTCTCAAGAATATCAGGGTTTAAATCAGGAAAATATTTGCATTGCGACAAAACTGGCTGCTTATCCTTGGCGATGGACGCGCCAGTCCATGATTAAAGCTTGTCAATCTTCTGCCAAACGCTTGGGTAAAAATGTCGATTTAGTGCAGATGCACTGGTCTACAGCCAATTATGCGCCTTGGCAAGAAAAAGGTTTATTAAATGGTTTAGCTGATCTTTACGAACAAGGTTTAGTTAAAGGTGTTGGTTTATCGAATTACGGGCCAAGACAGCTAAAAATGGTGCATCAAAGATTTGCGGAACGAGGTGTACCGATTTCTACCTTGCAAGTGCAGTATTCTTTGTTGTCTACTTATCCGGTGACACAACTGGGATTGAAAGATGTGTGTGATGAATTAGGTATTAAACTGATTGCTTACAGTCCGTTGGCTTTGGGGATATTAACAGGTAAATATTCCGAGACAGGGACTTTTCCCAAAGGTGTGCGCGGGTTGTTATTTAGACAGTTATTACCTGGAGTGCGATCGCTGTTAACATCTTTAAAAGAAATAGCCCAATCTCGTGATAAAACTATGTCACAAATAGCCATTAACTGGTGTATCTGTAAAGGGACTATTCCCATCCCTGGTGCAAAATCCCTCACCCAAGCGCAAGAGAATATTGGCGCTTTAGGTTGGAAACTCGACGCAGCAGAAATAGCAGAGTTGGATAAAGCCTCCGGAAGTACAGATAAAGTCATGGTACAAAATATTTTTCAGACTAAATAACGCTAAAAATAGTCTTTAGCACTCTTGTTCCACTCCCTATTCCCTATTCCCAACAAGTGACTTCATATACCTCTTCATCAATCCTCTTCTCCTTCAACAGTTAGATGCAGCCTAATTTGTCCAATGCAAAGCTATGAGGATGTAATAGTTTGATTTCAAGGATTCACTTGTGGAGATTAGCAGACGAGATTTACTGAAGATAGCTTCTGCTTCAGGTTTAGGAACAGTCGGACTAGCAGCTTCAACCGGACTTTCTAAACAAGCTTTAGCCCAAAATCAGCCTACTCCTACTCAGACCAAAACAGGCGAAATGATCTATCGACAATTAGGACGCACTAGGGAAAGAGTATCAGTAATTGGTTTGGGTGGACACCACATTGGTAGACCAAAAGATGAAGAAGAAGGAATTCGGCTGATCCGTACAGCTATTGATCGCGGTATCAACTTTATGGATAATAGCTGGGACTATCACAACGGTGGGAGTGAAATTCGGATGGGTAAAGCACTCCGGGATGGTTATCGGCAAAAAGTCTTTCTGATGACTAAAATCGATGGTCGCACCAAAGAAGCTGCGGCCAAGCAAATTGACGATTCTTTAAAAAGATTACAGAGCGATCGCATAGACTTATTGCAGCACCATGAAATCATCCGTATGGAAGACCCAGACCGGATTTTTGCCCCTGGTGGCGCAATGGAGGCGGTTCTTGCAGCCCAAAAAGCCGGGAAAATTCGCTACATCGGCTTTACTGGTCACAAAGACCCCTTAGTTCACCTGAGAATGCTTGATGTTGCTGCTCAAAACAACTTTCGTTTTGATACAGTACAAATGCCGCTAAATGTGATGGATGCTCATTTTCGCAGTTTTGAACGCCAAGTTTTACCCAGACTAGTTAAAGATGGAATTGGTGTATTGGGAATGAAATCAATGGGTGATCAAAACATTCTCAAAAGCAACACAGTTAAACCTATAGAATGCCTACACTATGCGATGAATTTACCAACATCAACAGTGATTACAGGCATTGAAAGCATGAAAATCTTAGACCAAGCTTTTGAAGCAATTCAGACATTTCAACCCATGAGTCAAGCCCAAGTTAAAGAACTGCTAAATCGGACTCGCCAAGCTGCTGTTAAAGGTCAATATGAATTATTCAAAACTACTAGTCAATTTGATAGTACAGCACTTAATCCTGAGTGGTTAGGTTGATTTACCAAAGAATTTATAAGGTCAGAGAATTCAAAATCTGAATTCTCTAACTTTCTACCTTATATAATTACTCTTTAATTGTGAAACTAATTGGCTTTCTGCTAGGAGCCAACACCATTAAAACATCAAATTGCTCTTTATCTGGTGTGGTAGCACTTGTAGCACTAATACTGTAAACTGAGCCAACAATTGGTTTCCAAGGGCGGAAATTTTTATCATCAAAGAAACTGGGCAAAAATCCATAAATCCAAGATAAAGTAGACCCCCCATTTAAATAAAAATATCCATAGTTAGGACGGGGTAAAGAATTAGTCGCAGTTTTAAAATTATAAGTTGAAGGTAATGGAATATAAGGCTGTGGTACTAAATCTTGTATTGCGCCAAATCCTGTGGTGATTACAACAGTTTTTTCGTCTACCCAATTATAAGCTAACAAACTTTGTGAAGCTTCTCCGCCTACATCCCAACTCGTGATGTTTTGATCTTTGATATTATGAGTATTCACTACAACTTCTCCTGTTGAGAAAGATGTAATAAATTCATCTAACTTCTTCAGAGTAATTTCAGCGGCGGCTCGATTGTTTGTTTCTAAAGCCATACCTATCCCTAAATTCAAGTTAGGAACTGAGCCTAACAATCCTCCTTTAGAAGGAAACAGAAAGAAAGCATAGTCACCATCCATCCAATTGAGGATGTCTTTTTCTAAATCGAGTTTAGTACTACTAAAAACAAAACTCCGCAGTTGAGTGAGATATTCTTTGAGTTGTGGCTTTGCACTCAAAGCTTCGGTTAAAATTAGCCATTTCTGGTTAAGATTGCGCCCAGTGGCAGCAGAGTAGGTAGCAGCTGGTAATCTGGTGACTATAGCTTCTGGCTGTTCAGTTTGAAATTCATCTTTTTCTGATTTAGGAGTTTGGCGATAGGCTGTAGCTTGAAAACGCAATCCTTCTGGTTCTACTGTTAAAAAACCATTGACACTACCAAAGCTTTTTAATTCATCAAGGTTAATCGCATCAGCACCAAGAACAGGAAAAGGCAAACTTGGATCTTTGGTAATATCGTTAATTAAAGGCACAAAAGTGGACAAATTTTCATAAATTGAAAACAAAGATTTAGCATACTGAGGATTTTTGATTGTGTCTTGGAATTGAGGATTTTGAGTAAGATTGTTATCTCCTTGAGCAGCATCAATGATCTGCTCAATGGGTTTAGCCGTAATCCCGGTGACAATATAACCTGGTAAAGTAGCGATCGCAATTCCTCTTGGTCTTGTTTTTAACCAATCTGGATTACCCAAAATCGGCGGTATAGCCGCTAAGTTTGATTTTTTCTGAGAACGAACCTGCTTGAGTTGTGGTTTGCGTTGAATCTTGGGTGTATTTGCTGGATCTGGAGGTAATTCTGGTAATTTGGGTTCAGAATTTGATTCTGGTGTTTCCGGCGATGGTGTTGCTTCTGGTGATTCTGGTAATTTTGGTGATTTTGGGGTTTCTGGAGGTTGCACTTCCACAATAGTAATGCCTTTATACTCCGTGACCTTTACCCGTTTTGGATCTCCACTTTTAAGTAAGTCGATAAAAGGCTGTACGCGTGACTCATCTTTGATAGGAGCCAGCATCACAAAATTATTATCTATGGTTGCGGTTGTACCTTCAACCTTGGGCAAAAAAGCAAATGCGACTTGATCACCTATCAAAGACTCAATCTCGCGTACATAGCTGAGTTTAAAAGAAGGTGGTAAATATTTAGAGGCTGCGGTAAAGGCTCTTTCAAATAAATAAAAACGATTTAAGGCTGTCCAAGCATCTACCTTGGTATTGACTAAGCCAACCAATGGTGTATCTGCTGGTAAAATATTGGCGATCGCTGGGGTAATAGATGTAGTAGATGCCGCAGTTTCGCTAGTCTCAGCCACAGGAGAAGTAACTGCTAAAGCAGATAATAGCGATACTGTAATAATCGGTGATACCATTTTGAATTTTAGATTTTAGATTTTAGAATTGCAACCTAGTACTGCAAGGCGGAAGTCAAAATTCAAAAAGCTGATAAAGCAACCTTTTTGGCAATTTGAAATGTGTAATTTATTTACGCCGTACTGTACTAGCAACTAAATGTATAAAGCATAAAACACAATTATGCGGATTTCTTTTTTATATTTTTATTACTAGTAAATAAATATTTTTTGAGAAAAATTAAAATTCAGTATTAAAAAATAATTAGTTTTAACAATTAGTAGTCAATGGTCAAGAGTCAATAGCCCAAAAAAAGCTTAATTTTGGACTATTGACAGCTTCAACTAAAAATCTTTGGCACCACCTTAAGTTCTTAAGTATTGATTGTCCCCGTCACAGGTGAACTAGGACTAGCATAAGATTTGATGGGCATTCTGCCAGCTAAGTATGCCAAACGACCAGCGACGGTTGCCAAATTCATCGCATACGCCATTGCTGGGGCATTTTGGGCTAGGGCGATCGCACTATTAATTAATAAAGCATCTGCGCCTAATTCCATTGCTTGAGACGCTTCTGAAGGTGAACCAATACCTGCATCCACCACAACCGGCACATGAGCGTTTTCAATAATGATTTGGATATTGGCGGTGGTTTTTAATCCTTGTCCTGAACCAATGGGTGATGCTAAAGGCATAACTGTTGCACAGCCAACTTCTTCTAACCGTTTAGCTAACATCGGGTCAGCATTAATATACGGTAATACGGCAAACCCTTCTTTTACCAGCTGTTCAGCAGCTTGCAGCGTGCCAATAGGATCTGGGAGTAAATATTTGGAATCGGGTATGACTTCTAATTTCACAAAATTATTATCTTCCTGCCCCAACAATTTCGCCATTTCTCGACCCAAACGGGCTACGCGAATCGCTTCTTCAGCAGTTTGACAACCAGCAGTATTCGGCAACATCCAAATTTTTGACCAATCCAATGCTTCTGCTAAACCTTCATGTCCGGGGGTTTTGGTTTGGACGCGTCTGACTGCAACAGTGACAATTTGACAGCAACTCTGCACAACACTTTGCTGCATTTCTGCAATACTGCGATACTTGCCGGTTCCCGTCATCAAGCGGGATTGAAAGGTTTTGCCAGCAATTATAAGTGGGGAGTCGGCAAGTGGAGAGTTGGGAATTGGTGATAAAACTGGGCGATCGCCATTGGTAAAATTAGCAGAGTGAGTGAGCATAGGGGCAGTAGATGGCTTGGTATGAAAACGAGAATAATGGAAATGGGCAAGTATCGGATCAGATTTGTGTTCGCAGATTAAATCAGCAATTAGCGCGGCTGTCACAGGCGCTAGTAAAATGCCGTTACGATAATGACCTGTAGCCAAAGTCAAGTTTTCACAATGGCTAGTGCCGAGAATTGGTAATTCATCTGGGGTTGCAGGCCGAAAACCCCACCAAAATTTTTGGATGGAATAATCTTTTAATTTTGGATATAGGCGAATAGCGTTCTCAAGTAAAGATTGCATCCCCTCTGGGGTGTTATTGGCAGTAAAACCCACATCTTCGCTAGTCGCACCCAAAATAATCGAACGATTCCGCCTGGGTACGATGTAAATATTTTCACCGAATAAAACTCGTCTCAGAGGTAATTCCGGCACAAAATCAGGTAATTGGATTTTCAGCATTTGCCCTTTGCGCGGAGTCACAGGCAAAGGTAATAATTCACTAGACCAAGCACCAGCCGCTAAAACATAGTGGCTGGCGCGAATTACACCTATGTTGGTTTGTACGCCGATAACTTGCCCTTGCTGTTGGATTAATCCTTCGACTGTGATATTTTCTTTAATTTCAATGCCGAGAGATTGAGCCGCTGTCCATAGTGCTTGGGCTAATGCCCGATTATCAACTTGAGCATCTTCAGGATACCACCAGCCACCGACGACATCATTTCCCAATCCTGGCTGATATTGATGAATGGCAGTTTGATCTAGCCAATAAGCAGGTGATTCACCCACTATAGAAGAATCTGGTGTTTGATAAACAGGTGCAAGAATACCACAAGCCCAATAACCAGTACTTGTACCAGTTAAATCTTCTAATTTACTTGTCCATTCTGGGTATAAGGCACGCGATCGCCTGCATAATTTACCCATTGCCGGATCTTGGATCATTTCGGCATCTGGTGCCAACATCCCCGCGGCCGCATGGGTAGCAGCAGCTTGGAAATCACGACAAAGTACGGTGACATTTGTCCCGCGCAATTTGAGTTCGACGGCGATCGCCAAGCCAATAACACCGCCACCAATAATTAAAACATCGCTAGTCATTAGTCATTAGTCATTGGTTATTAGCCATTGATCATTAGTACACAACTAAATAACTTATAACTAATAACTTGTAACCAATGACTAGGGATTGGGGAAAGTATGAAGTGTGAAGTATGAAAATTCATCTTTTATCTTTTATCCGTCCCCAGTACCCAGTCACGCACTACCACAAAGCCCGAATCGGTTCTCTTGTATACTCGTTATCACTAACGGATGTATCAGTTGATTGTACTTCTCTGGTATTTGTTGTATCTGTATTGTCAGGTGATGAAAAGGACTCTGTGGGAGTAGTATTTTGAGCAACGCTGGTGCGACGTTCAGTTGTGTTTGTATTCAGGTTTTCCTGCCTAACACTACTGCTGCCCCTGGCTTCTGTGGGAGCATTATCTTCTTGAGGAGTGCTGGCTCTGTCTTCACTTAAGCCACGACTACCTCTACTGGGGGCAGTGCTATTAACATTAATATTAGCTGGGAGAACGCGTGATGTTTTGCCACCGGGAGCATTATTACTGGCAGTTTGTTGCCCTCCACCCATTGGAAAGTTGATGCCTAGCAACGTACCCAATAAAATTGCCAAGCCTCCACCCATCAGAATAAGCGGTGTCCATCTACCCATATTGTTTTTCTCCTTTGTAACCTAACCTTTTGATTTCCTTTCCTATTCGATAGCCCTGATCCAATAATCCGTAACATCCTCTGCTTGAGGGGCTAAACGCAGGTCTATTGTAGGAGAATGGGAAGGAAGCGATCGCTGTCTTTGTGACGCTAATTCACGGCCAATACATCACTTGATCGATCGCACTAGCACCATCACTGCCAACTAACTGACTGTTCTTTGCTTTAGCACCACCGTTTTAGAGGTCAATACCATTTTGCAGCAAAATTTTTCGTAATTTAAACCCCAAATTTTCCCGATACGCCTTAATCTAACTGAACACGGCGCTGAACGCAGCTACAGATAAACGTATTTTTTGTACTTTGAGTTAGTACTTTGGGCATATTTAAATTACCAAATCGGCGTTTTGTTGTATATTGGCACATTTCCTCTACAGTTGTCTCGCATGATTTTGCCTTATGACTACAAATTCTTCTCCTCAAATTTGGCTTTATGACACCACGCTACGGGATGGCACTCAATGCGAAGGGCTATCGGTGTCTATTGAAGACAAGCTACGCATTGCTAAGAAACTCGACCAATTGGGAATTCCCTTCATTGAAGGTGGTTGGCCTGGTGCCAATCCGAAGGATGTTCAATTTTTCTGGCAACTCCAAGAAGATCCGCTTAAACAATCAGAAATTGTGGCATTTTGTTCTACACGTCGCCCTCATACCGTGGCCGCAGCTGAACCAATGTTGCAAGCAATCTTAACGGCGGGTTCTCGCTGGGTAACAATTTTTGGCAAATCTTGGGATTTACACGTTACCGAAAGTCTCAAGACAACTTTAGAAGAAAATTTAGCGATGATCCGCGATACTATTGAGTATTTTCGCTCACATGGGCGACGCGTGATTTACGATGCCGAACATTGGTTTGATGGCTACAAACACAACAGAGATTATGCTTTACAGACATTAGAGGCCGCGATCGCATCTGGGGCTGAATGGCTAGTTTTATGTGATACAAATGGCGGAACTTTGCCTCACGAAGTCAGCGAAAGTGTAGAAATAGTCAATAGTTATTTGTCATCTGTCATTTGTCAAAAATTAATGACAAATGACAAAGTACAAAGGACAATTCCTCAAATTGGCATTCATACTCATAATGATTGTGATATGGCTGTCGCCAATGCCCTAGCAGCTGTCATGGCAGGGGCAACAATGGTACAAGGAACAATAAATGGATATGGTGAACGCTGCGGCAATGCCAACCTTTGTTCTTTAATACCCAACTTACAATTAAAGATGGGTTATAGCTGTATCGGAGAACACCAGCTTACTCAACTAACAGAAGCGAGTCGCTTTGTCAGTGAGGTAGTCAATCTTGCCCCTGATGAACACGCACCTTTTGTCGGACGTTCGGCTTTTGCTCACAAAGGCGGGGTGCATGTCTCCGCAGTTGAACGGAATCCCCTAACTTATGAACACATTCAGCCCGCACAAGTCGGGAATCGACGGCGGATAGTAATTTCCGAACAATCGGGACTCAGTAATGTACTAGCCAAAGCCCGGACTTTTGGCATTGAATTAGATAAGCAAACACCAGAAGCACGGCAAATTCTCCAACGCCTCAAACAATTGGAGAGTCAAGGCTATCAATTTGAAGCCGCAGAAGCGAGTTTTGCGCTGTTGATGTATGAAGTTTTAGGCGCTAGACAAGAGTTTTTTGAAGTCAAAGGTTTTCAAGTACACTGTGACTTGGTGGAAGGAAAAGAAACGAGCAGTGCTTTAGCCACAGTCAAAGTCGCCGTCAACGGGCAAAATATTTTAGAAGCGGCGGAAGGAAACGGCCCCGTTGCGGCTTTAGATGCAGCCTTACGCAAAGCTTTAGTCAATTTTTACCCCCAACTCGCCAGCTTTGAATTGACAGATTATAAAGTGCGGATTCTCGACGGACACGCGGGTACAGCCGCCAAAACCAGAGCATTGGTAGAGTCAGGAAACGGCTATCAACGCTGGACAACTATCGGCGTTTCTACCAATATTTTGGCAGCTTCCTATCAAGCAGTAGTTGAGGGATTGGAATATGGTTTGTTATTACATTCCCAAGCAGAAGCAGCATTAAAAGTTTAATGCTATTGGTGAGAGTAGTCAGATCCCCGACTTCTTCAAGAAGTCGGGGATATCGTACCTCAATACTTAATATTCAGCACTCAGATGACTCAAAGCTTACGTAAATTAGTTACATTCGATGAATTTATCGCTTGGTACCCAGAAAACCCACAGCGACGCTATGAATTGCATGACGGAGTAATTGTTGAAATGTCCCCACCTACTGGCGACCATGAACAGCTTATTGGATTTTTAGTTGGAGAAATAGTTACAGAATATAAACGTTTAAAAATGCCTTACTTTATTCCCAAAACAGCGTTCATTAAACCATTGGAAGGTGAATCAGCTTACTCACCAGATGTACTGATATTAAATCAGCATAATTTAGTCAATGAGCCTCGGTGGAAAAAAGAGTCAACTGTCAGCCAAGCTGAATCAATTCCTTTAGTAATTGATGTCGTGAGTACTAACTGGCGAGATGATTATTTAAAAAAAGCCGCTGACTATGAAGCAGTGGGCATCCCCGAATACTGGATTGTCGATTATGCGGCTTTAGGTGGTAGGCGGTTTATCGGTAATCCCAAACAACCCACTATCTCGGTTTACTCGTTAGTTGATGGAGAATACCAAGTGCAGCAATTCCGAAATAGCGATCGCCTTGTCTCACAGATTTTCAACGAGTTAAATTTGACTGTCGAACAAATTTTTCAAAGTGTTGCGTAATCTCGGCTTTTTAAGTTCTAAACGACAATATTCTTGTTTTAAGTGAGAATGTTCGAGTTCTGAAGACAAATTTTCCAGCTTTTTGCTCGAATGTTAAGGTTCAGAAGATAAAAGGTGAAGCTTTGAGGTGGAAGTGTCAGGAAATTTTCTGCGTTGGGTGTTGCGGGATATTGATTTATCTCACGCTAAGGCGCTAAGGCGCAAAGAATAAGATGGGAGTTTTTGAATTTTTTGACAACTGCTTTGCGAAAATTGCTGAGTCCGGTATGGTCTATTTTTTCTTACCTCATCAGTGGACGAGATTTATTACGTTTTCAATCAAGTAATAACAAAGCTTCTGCACCTGTAGTTTTGGCAGACATTGACTATAACAACCAAGGAAAAACTGTCGCTTCTGCTAAAAGTCCTGGTTCGCGTGGTTCCCAAAATCGGCGCTCTGGTGATTTTGCCAACCTGGAATTTGACTCGTTACCTGCAACTAAAGAAGAAGCCGCAGCTGGGACTACCGCGATAAATCAATAGAGTTCAGTTAACAGCAAATTAGGCTCGAATGTTGGGTTTCGCTACGCTTCACCCAACCTACGCCGGAATAGTATTAATTTATTTATAAGGAGTGTCAGGTTATGGGAGCAATAACATTTTGCCTTCGGAGTTGAAAGTGCTGAGTGAAGAGTAAAAATACTCATCCTTAGCCTCTAACCTCTAGCCCCTAACCCTTATGTAAAGCTTTCCCAGGCTTGAGCCAGCAATTGACTTAACCAACGTCGCTGCTGCCGATCTAACAATTGATCATCTTCCAGGATTTGGGCGGTTAAGTCTTCCAAAGATTTACCTTGAGAACGGACAATTTTAATTACTCCGGCGATCGCTGAAGCTACAAGTTCTTCATCAATGGGCTTTTGTTGTAACGCAAGAATGTCTTGAGGGCTGTCTGGAATGGGATAATTCATGGCGTGGGTTTACAAAGTTACAAAATGAGAAAAAAAATTGACAAATTATTAAAAGTTCTTTACAGAATCTTTATTTGAGTAATAGGGCGGAGTCTACAAGAATTTTTGCCATTAATAAATCTGTCGAAATGAGTATTTTAAGCGGAGATGTCAAGGAAACATGAAAGAAGTCCTTTATTTAGAAGTGCCAATTCCAGATACAGCAGCGGTACGTCAATGGCTACAAGTGGATTTTCAACCAGTAATTGGTGTGAAATCACTGACTCCAGACGGCTTCTGCTTGAAATTACCTACAGACTATACAGCATCTGAGCAGACTATTTCCGAAAAATTACCGACAGAAATTTCAATTTTTGTGTGGTCTGTCCAAAGAACTACTTATTTAAAGGTCTTCCGTTGGTCAGATCAGCCTTTCCCTCAAGAGAAGGAGATTTTGCTATGTCTCAAGACAGAAATCAGACAACGCTTTCCCCATCAGTACCCCCAGCCGCCAGCAATTGATTTATCCCAACAATCAATTTTTGAGGCGTTAGCAACCGATTACCCACTCACAGTTAAATATTTTCAGAAAATGCCCAATGGGGAATACGACCTCAAACGTGCATATTGGTGGGAACAACGCTGGCGCGATGGTGTGATTCATCCCCAAGAACCGCGTCAGGTAGTGTTTTCTCATCCAAAATCTCAAATCCCCAATCCAAAATCGGATTACGACTTAATTTACATCGGTGGCGCACTAGGGGCTGTCCATGCGGCTGTGATGGCCAAAATGGGATACAAAGTGCTGCTGGTGGAACGTTTACCTTTTGGCAGAATGAACCGCGAATGGAATATTTCGCGTGATGAATTACAAAGTTTAGTAAATCTGGGTTTGGTAACGAATACCGAACTAGAAAGCGTTATTGTTCGGGAATATAAAGACGGATTTAACAAATTTTTTGATGGAAATAATCCGCCGAAATTGCGATCGCCTATTCTTCACACTCCCACAGTTTTAAACATTGCCCTAGACTCAGAAAAATGGCTGGGTATGTGCGGACAAAAGCTGCGGGCGGCGGGCGGTGATATCTGGGACGAAACCGAATTTATGCGTGCGGATATTGATAACTCACAAGTTGTAATCACAGTCAAGCATTTACCCAGTCAGGAAGAAAAGCAAGTATCTGGGCGGTTATTAGTCGATGCAATGGGAACTGCTTCGCCGATTGCATGGCAATTAAATGGTGGTCGGGCTTTTGATAGTGTTTGTCCGACTGTGGGTGCAGTGGTTGATGGCGGATTTGAAGCACAAGTTTGGGATTCTCAATATGGTGATGTGCTTTACAGTCATGGTGATATTTCGCGGGGGAGACAATTGATTTGGGAATTGTTTCCCGGTGCGGGTGAGGAACTGACAATTTATTTATTTCACTACCACGAAGTCCACCCAGATAATCCCGGTTCTTTGTTGGAGATGTACGAAGACTTTTTTACCATCTTGCCAGAGTATCGCCGCTGCGACATGGATAAACTGGTGTGGAAAAAGCCGACATTTGGATATATACCGGGGCATTTTAGTGTGAGTAGTAGCGATCGCCAAGTTGCCGTTGATAGATTAATTGCGATCGGTGATGCTGCATCTCTCCAATCTCCCCTTGTGTTTACAGGTTTTGGTTCCTTGGTGCGTAACTTAGAACGCTTAACAACTTTGTTAGATACCGCACTCCAGCATGACTTATTGAGTTTTCGTCACTTAAACCAAATTCGGGCTTATCAAAGCAATGTTTCAGTAACTTGGCTATTTTCTAAAGGAATGATGGTTCCGACTGGGAAATTCATTCCTCCCCAGCGCATTAACTCGATGCTGAATACTTTCTTTGGGCTATTAGCTAGTGAACCGCCAGAGGTTGCAGATAATTTCATCAAAGATAGATGCGATTGGTTCACCTTCAACCACCTAGCACTCAAAGCAGCCCGCAAAAACCCTGCCTTATTATTGTGGATTTGGGAACTGGCTGGCCCTAGAGATTTATTCAGATGGCTGGGGAGTTATTTTAACTTTAGTATTTATGCCCTAGTGAGGATATTGCTGAGTTCTTGGTTCCCTGGCTTTCTCACCCGAATTCAACCTTGGTTAGAACCCCGCAATCCTGGATTGTGGTTACAATTATTGGCGCTACGCTACGTAATTACTACGGGTAAACCGCGATCGCTCAACCAAACATCCATAGTCAACCCAGAAGCGGTAATACCAATTCGTAATTCGTAAGTCAATGGGTTTCTAGTACAACAAGGCAAAAGTAAAAAGTGAGCCATTGCGGTGGACGGGTTTCCCGGCATAAAGCACATGGCGACCCGAAGGGCAAAAGGAAAAAGAAAGAATAGTGATACTAAGCCTTTTCGCAATTCCAGATGGTCTGTTTATTTACACTGAACTGTACTAGTCCGTCCAGTGCCTACACCACAGAAATTATATTTTTGGACTATTTCAGCCCAAATAGCCAAGGTATTTAGGTCAATGGTCAAACTGGGACACTACAAGACCTGTAACCTTCTAAATTTGGCTATTAGGGCGAAAATTTGGTAATTCCACTGATGCTAAAGATTTACGTCCCTTGGGTGGCCGCTGGGGATAAACAACTGGTGACGGTGATTGAGGATCATTGCTATAGTCACCCGTTGTTTCTTCAGATAACTCTGTTTCTGGCAATTCCTCAGTATTTTCTGGCGTAGTTTCTAACCAGAAATTTTCTGGCGCTTCTGTTGTCTTGTTGGTCAACGGCACAGTAAAAGAAATTGGTAAATTATTTTCCGGTAAAATTGTTGACTCTTCAATTACTGAACTAGGTACAGTAATTGGCTCATTATTTTCTGTTGATAATGCTGCTAATTGCTGCTCTAGGGTAGTTTCTGATTGTGCTTCATTTGTTGCCCAAGTTTCCCATAGAGGTTTTTCACTTTGATTACTGGTGACATTGGTTTCACTAGTCACAGATGAAGTTCCCGGCTGGGAAGCAAAAAACATTTGAATGAGAGTATCTATTTGCTCATCTAATTTGGCTGAAGATTCTCCTGATGAGACCGTTTCTGATGTTATTGGCTCATCTTCTATTTCTGCGGAAGTATCCGGTTCAGTTGGTGCGGGTGTTTCTTCTTTAGTCGGCCAGTTCCAAGGAGATGAAGGTTGGGGAGCGGGGTTACTATGGCTGGATGCAGGTGGTATTGAAGATTCACCCCAAGAATGAGCTACATTTTCGGAAGGAGATTCTGGTTCTGCTGACCAAGGTCTAATTGGTTGTACGTTAGGAAATAGCGATCGCGCTTTTCTAGAAAATCTACTTTGCTTAGTAGTGCTATTAGCAGTATTATTTCCTGTCTCTTCTGAGGAGTCGTCGTTGACAGATGGTGGTTCTAGACATTTTTCTAAAGCTGCCTTAAATTGCAGCGTTTGGCGCTGTTGGCGCATCAGCCGAGTACGCAACTCTCGACAAGTGGTTTCTGACTGCAACACTTGTTGAGACTGTTCATGATAATTAGTTTGCAATAACGCACATTCCCGTTCTAACTGAGCAAGACGTTGCTGGCTAATTTGTAGCTGTGCTTTATAAGTTTCGATGAGGGTTTCTTGACGTTGAACAGTTTGTGTTGTGGTGTCTAACTGCTGAAAGAGGGACTGAATTTGTTCTTGAGCCGCAATCAGTTCTTGAGCTTGTTGGTTGAGCATTGATTCAGTGACACTGGAGCGCCTTTTCTGCCACTGCAAAGCTTTTTCCGACTCTGCTAAGTCATCTTTGAGATGTTCTACTTGTTCGTACAATTCATTGTTAGCTGCACGCAGTTCTTCATTTAACACCAGCAGTTTCTGAAATTCATCATCAATTACTGCTTGTTTTCCCCTATCTGGTTCTGCCACCCATTCTTCTTGGGTAACATTTTCCGTAGATTGAGGATTTGGCGACTCTTGTTGTTTTTCTTCTGCTGGTTTGAGGAGTGGCAATTGCCTGATAGCCAGATTTTCAGAAGGCACAACCGCATAAAAAGGACAGTTTGTCGGCTCTGGTTGTGGCGAATTAGCAGAATTGAGAGATTCCATCACAGCCCTGTTGTTTGAGGTGTCAGCTTCATTAATCACTCTTAACCCACCCATCTCAAGATAATCAGCAGTGCAAAATTAAGCATTGCTCATCAACTTTGTTTGCTCGGCGTTAAATTTAGTAACTAAGTTGAATTTTTCCCAAGCATGAGTCACTAGTTATGAGCTAGTGTTCCCATTTTGCATCTAGAACTGATGACGTTATAACATTATGACCTGATAAACCGTCAACCTGAGACTGGATGAGGGTTTATACCCGAAATGTTATGATGTACGGACTTCAGCATAGATGTGTAACAAAGGTGATATCTGAGTTGGGTTCGGTCAACAATTATTTGGTAGTAATAGCTGCCTGGCAAAAATTCAGGCGCTAGATAAATATCTGCGCTGTATATAATTTACCAAACACCTTGCTTTTAAGGGAACAGGGGTGTGAGACTACAGGGGAATTAGGGGTGTGACGATGTGGGGTGTAAGGGTGTAAGGGTAATGAGTTTGAGCGATCGCCTGATTCCACCAAGAAAAGAGCGATCGCTTTGATAAAAACTTTTCCGCAAACCCTAAATTAAGGTAGCCAACGGGGATGAAAGCCAATTAAAGGTAATTTTTCTGGTTTAATAGTAGTCACAGCCGCATCAGCAATCGGTAACAATGGCATTAACCACAAACTGCTAGTAGCGATCGCTTCACCGTCATCTGTTTTTAAACTACTTGCAGGTGTTTGCACGTTGGTGGATTGGGCAACTACTTGGTCAAATAGCAAACCTAGACCATCAGGTGATAAGCTCATTTCTACGTTCCGTTGATCAACTGGTAAAACTAGCAGCGGTTTTTGTTGTCCAGTTGTCAGATTGATGGCGACTAAATAAGGTTGCTCTACATATTCTGCTTGGGTGATTAACTGTGTCAACAAGCAATAGAGTGTGGGTGAAGCCGGATCAAATTGGCAATTAATAATTGAGCCTGTAGTTTTTAACAAAGGTTTTTGGATACCTTGGTTAGTGACTAAAAATAAATCTCGTGTGTAATCGGTATTAAATTTTACCATCGCCGCTTGAGAGCCATCTTTAGAAAAAGCTTGTACTAGACCAAATTGCGGCAAAAAGTCTAAGGGTTTACTCGCATCAGCTTGTAGTGGTAATATTGCCGCACCTTGACCTTGAGCAACGGCAACGGCTTTACTATCGGGAGTAATCATAAAATCTCCCCCTGGTTGGCTTTGCAGACGTTGAGGTGTGGGTTTGGCTTTTGATTTGTCCCAGGTGGTGGGCATATACCACAGCCCAAAGTCACCGGGATTATTTTTATTCCCCCGTTGGACGACGATAGTTTGTCCGTCTGGTGATAAGTCAAATTTCAGATTTTGATAATCTTTATTATCTAAAATTAAGTCAACTTTACCCGCTGCTTCTGGTTTAGTGTCTGATTCTCCGCTAATTCCCGTGGTGACTGTGTACAACTGGGCAGAGAGTAAATCTTCGTTGTTAGTAGTGCGAGCCGAAAATAAGATTTTTTCCCCATCTGGAAATGCTTTAAAGTCCATCACTGTGATGTCTTTAGGGGTAAGTACCTTTTTTTGCTCTTGGGTTAAGTTGTAAAGAATTAACTGCCCTTGTTCTTCCGGGTTAGCACCTACATAAATAATGACGCGATCGCGGGTGCGAAAACTACCAACAAAAGGCTGTATAATCTTAGTCTTATTTTCTTTCTGGGCAAATTTATCTTTCGCTTGTTGTAGCTGTACTTTATAGTTTGTGCCGTAAGGGGCTGGTGTTAATAGTGTATAAACTACCCGTCTACCTGCCCAACTAAATTTCCCAGCCAGTGGCGGCTCAATTTTTAAGTTATCCTCAACGCTTTTCGTATCCATTGGGCGGCTAAAGGTGAGGCTAAAAGCAATATCTTCTGAACCAATTTGCTGATTTTGCCAAGTAAAGTTACGGACACGGGGGGAAACAACATCACCTTGTAAGATGATAAAGCCAATCAACAAACTCAGCAGCAGCATCAAGGCGATCGCTACACGGTCTAGTGGTTGGATAAATGTTTTACTAGTCATTGGTCAAATTTTTTCCTGTTGCCTGTTCCTTACCTATAGGAGTATGTTCAGTTATCAAATCGGATTCCCATATCCCAAAATCCAAAATTTAACATCTAAAAATTGGTTGACTAATAACTATACGGATTTTGAGGTTGGGGAATCTTTTTGACGGAGTTAGCCACAATGGTAAGTTGGCGTTTCCCGCTGAGATTGTCTGTCGCCATTTGTCCTTCAACTTCTAGCCAGGTATCAGGGGCGTACTGTTCTTGATTGGCGGACAATTTCACGGGTAATCCTACAGGGTAAGCATCCGCAGCACAGCATGAAAGAACAAATTTTGCTAAAAACATATATTCTTTACTTAAATCTGGGGGACGGATAACAAAGCCTTGGACTTTGGCTTGTTGCCCTGTATATGCGTCTGGTTCAGGATAAACATTGAGTGTCCGTACCCAGTCTACAAGCGATCTCTCTTCGGGGCGAATTGAAGCCCGGAAGGCTTGAGGTTTGATACGTGAGGTTCCGAGTAAATCATTAACACCACGATTCAGTGCTTTGTCGCTGGCAAAAACTTGTGGTGTAAAGATGAAACCTAAAATTGCCGCCGTTAACAATAAAGCACCACCCCAACCAGGCGGAAACAAAGTCATGTGCTGGACGTTTGGTACAATATCGCGGCGGCGACGTTGCCAAAGTTCCTGCATTTTGAATAAACCGACAATAATCAAGCCAATACCAGCCACTACCACCAAACCAAAGTAATTCGGATGAATCAACAAGTTCAGCTTGCCAGTCAGCCAATATTTCAACATCAAAATTCCCCAAGCTGTGATTGCTAAAACATCCAGCCAAGGTATTAATAAATTAAAGCGTTGAAGTTTAGTTGCCATTTGTCATTTGTCCTTTGTCATTAGACATATCCGTCTTTTAACTCAGCACGGGCTGAACGCCCCGCTACCGCTCTAAGCGCAGCCATGCCCGCAGGGCTTTACAACACTTTCTAAAGAACATGCAGGTTAATAAACAGTGTGAACAAGAATGTCAATTGCCCAGCTAAGGCAAAGAGGTAAAAAATCGTCCTAGGCTTGAAAATAGATAACATTAACCCAACGCTTTTAATGTCGATCATTGGCCCAAATACGAGAAATGCCAGCAAGGAACCACTACTAAATGCTGAGGCAAAAGACAGGGCAAAAAAGGAGTCAACTGTTGAACAAATAGAGACAACTGCTGCCAGAATTAGCATCACAATGATTGAACTGACAGGGCCAGCACCGAGACTGAGGATTAAATCACGGGGTGCAAAGACTTGAATGGCAGCTGCGATCGCACTACCAATCACCATTACTCCTCCCAGTTCTCGTAATTCTTGAATACTGTTATCCATCAACAAGCGTAGTTTCGCCGCCAGTGGTTTATTTGGGCTGGCGAGGGGGTCATCTGCTGGTGATACGCTCCCATCCATGCGTGTGGGTGTACCTGCTTTTCCACCCAAAATATATGTCCCAGATTGCAACAAATTTGGTGTTGTTGGTTCTTGGGGAATTTGGTAACGTTTCCCCCGCCGTTGCGGTTCTACTTTAGCTGGGGGATTAAACTTCATATAACGGGCGATCGCCGGCTGGACTATGGGATTCAAGTCCTTTTGAAAACTGAAGATAAAGCCAACAATTGTGGCAATTGATAGAGAAAATACTACCCGTAAAACTACTATTTCTGGCTGATCGCGAAACGCTGTCCAAGTTGCCCAAATCACAATGGGATTAATGGTTGGCGCTGCTAATAAAAAACCAATTGCTACAGGTGTGGGTACGCCCTGAATCAGCAAACGCCGCGCTACCGGCACATTGCCACACTCACACACCGGAAATAAAAAACCAACCATACTGCCAACTAAAGCGCCCAAAAGCGGATTTTTGGGCATTTTTTCGACTAATTTGCGCTCATCAACAAAAAATAGCAGCAAACTAGAGAATAAAACCCCTAGGAGCAAAAACGGCATCGCTTCGACTAGCAGACTCAGAAATATCGTGAAACCATTGCTCAGTTGATTCATGGGTGTCGCAGTCAAAAGCGGTTTAAAGTTTTGAAGTTATGTCTAGTCATTCTATCGAAATGGTGATCAAAATCATGTACGGGTAATTAAACATCATTGACACAACCAGAACATGTTTAATTCGTAGTCTTGCTTAAGCGCTAAATAGCGCCCGTTAGTTTTAGTATAGTCATTTTACATGAGTGCATTTACTGATGATTGCGATTTTGAAGATTGTCTGATTTCCGAAATAGTTCCGAATTATCGGTTGATGGGTATAAGACTAGGTGACGTTTAATTACCTAATGTTTATACTTACTGTAAATTAGCTGATTTTTGTGTTATCTTCCACGCATTTTCATCAAGTATTTACAGAGTTTAAACATTTGGGGATCGCTTCTAGTTGCTGATATCCGTGTTTTAACTTACTTTTGGTAAATTAGCGATTAGTCGTGGTTGATTTCTACTCCAGAAACTAGCAAACGGCAATACCAATTTGGAATATTTTTAGTAAAAATTATGTATAGCGCTAATTCTCAAAAAGACTCCAAGTATTTTCACGGCTACTACTGCCTAAAATCTGGCAAATTATCATTTTTGTTATTATTAGTTAATATTTTGATGAATTAAGTTGTTTAAATTATTCATCTGTTAATAAAATAAAGATTCAAGTCGAAATTTACACATAAAAATAATGTGTGAGGTTATCAATTTGCCATTTATCAACTTTTTCTGTCTGTTTAACTTGCACCATATAGTGATATTTAGTGCTGAAGAGTTACTCAGTAGACTTTAAAATACCAGCATTTTATTTATTAATTACTCTTTAAAATTTATATATATCAGGGTTGCCAGTGTCATCAGAATTCACTTCTTTAATCTCACAACCAGTTTTATCTATTGCCAGCCATAACTACCTCAGTTTAGAGTCAAATCTCCAAGAACTGCCAATGTACGACTTTGGTGTAGATATTAGTTGTACATGTATTGAATTAGCCAATTATTTGGAAAAATACCCACAATTACCAGGAGTGGTGTTGATAGAAAGAGGAAAATTCTTGGGAATGATTTCTCGCCGCAGAATACTAGAATTTTTCATTCGTCCATTCGGACAAGAGTTATTTGCTAAAGCTAATTTACGCGAGCTTTACAGCTATGCACGCACAGAAATTTTACTGTTACCAGAGACAACAACAATCTTAACAGCAATGCAGCATACACTCAAGCGATCGCCTGAACTTTTTCCTGAACCTATTGTTGTGCAAACAGAGACAAATACTTACAAATTATTAGATATTCATGATTTGAATCTAGCTGCTTGGCAAATTCGGGGAATTGAAACTCAGGTACGCTACGAACGTAGCCAAGCACAAATGATTCAAAATGATAAAATGGCACGCTTAGGGCGTTTAGTTGATGGCGTAGCTCACGAAATTTTAGACCCTGTAGGATTTATTTGGGGAAATTTAACTTATATATCTAAATATAGTCAAGATTTACTCAAGTTAATAGCAGCTTACGCTGAAGATTTACCCCAAAGTTCCGCCACCATTAATTACCTTAAAGAAGAAATTGAATTTGATTTTTTAGAAGAAGATTTAGCTAAAGCTTTGACAAGCGCCCACACTGGCGCAGAAAGATTAAAAAAACTCGTCACAAGTTTACAAAATTTCTGTCATATTGATGAAATTTATCCCAAACCAGTAGATATTAATGCTTGTATAGATGGGATTATTCTCCTGCTGAAAAGTCGCTTAAAAGGAGAGATCGAGATTGTGAAAAAATATGGTAAAGTCCCCCCAGTTTCTTGTTTTATGGGGCAATTACACCAAGTCTTAATGAATATTTTTAGTCAAACTGTGGATGGTTTATTAGATGAAGCAGTGAGACAGCAGTTTCAACAAGAGAGTTGTCATAACAGCAACCAACCTCAAATTGTCATTACTACAGCAGTTATTTCACAAACAGCAAACCAACCAAATGTGCCAGATTCTCGTTGGGTTTGCATTAGCATTGTTGACAATAGTCCTGGAATGTCGGAAGAATCTCAAAAACAAATTTTGGATTCTTTCTCTACTGATAAACGGGCTGATATAGAAACTAGTTTAGGTGTTAGTTACCGAATTATTACAGCTAGACATGGTGGTAAATTAGATTTCCGTTCTCAGGTGGGTGTAGGCTCAGAATTTAAAATACTTTTGCCTTTGGTGTAAAGTTATGAGTATCATGCAGTGTGCAATTTTCTTTCAAACCTAACCCCCAACCCTTTCCTTATCTTCGCGCAGCAAAGACAGAGAAGGGGAGTAATACTCAAAGTCTCTAACGCCACTTGCTACAGCACGGGAAACCCGCGCAACGCAGTTACTCTTCCTGGTAAGGGAGAAGTTTTAAGAATAAGTTGCACATCGCGTAAATGTGCTACGGAAGAATATGTCAAATTTATCAGGCTAGAAAAAATTCAGGACTTACGCAAAAATTCCCAAAAAGCTTAATTTATCGTAGACTAGAAGCGGCTTTCCGAAGGGTACCGCTAAGTAGCTAAGAAATCATAGACTCTGCGTAAGTCCTAAAATTAATGCTGCAATATCAGGAATTTAAACTTCCAGTATTTTTATAAAAATGCAATATGCCAAAATCCAAAAATTGACCATTGGATTGTTCACCAGTCGGAAATGCGGTAACACCAAAGAAATAAACACCTTCTCTTTGAGGATTTTGTTCTGGGTACAAAGCAATAGTAATTTGTGTACCAGGATTTACTGGCGGGTCAAAAGTAATTGATACTGTCCTAGTGTTTTGGTCTTTGCTAATATCTCTTAAACTTAGCTTCTTTCCTTTCTCAGAACGTGTTCCTTCAAAAGCTGCAATGTTTTTGAGTTGAAAGTTGATGTCATCTAAACCTTCATGCTGGTTAATCGTAATTTTTTGCAACGTTGTTCCAGCTTCTTTTGGTACTTGAATTGTAAAGTAATAAGTTGCTCCTAGGGTATTGACTTGATTGTAAGTGCTTACTACTTCGACTAAGCGCGGGTGTTGGACAAAAGAGATTCTGTTTGGCAAAGCAGATGGTACTGGAGTATGTACCAGCTTGTCTTTCGGTGATGTAAGACGAGGTGATGGTGCTGGAGTAGGTGGCGGCTCGTTCGGTGATGTCACACGAGATGATGGAATTGACGATGAGTTGATTTTTGCTGGTGTAATCTGTGGTGATGAGGTAGTGACTGGTGGTTGATTCAGAGATGGCTGAGGTTTAGCAACTGAAGTTATCAAATTATTTCTATTACTATCATTTGTCTGATTGAAGGCAAAAGAACCTACTAAAGAAGAAGATTCCCAAGGCGTTTGTTTTCCACCAGTTGTTTTGAGTACCTCAGTCCGCACTTGTTTAAACATTTGCTCCACATCTAAGCTGGGAGTTTTCATATGGCGTAGTAAAGCTGTAGTGTAGGGGCTATTGCGCCCATCTCCATCTAGGGCAACTTTTCCGGGTGCAGTAGCATAAGCAATAAGCGTACCTTTAACGGCTTGTGTTGGTGCAGCTAAACCACGCTGTAAAGAACGCCATTGACGACTAGCAAAGGGATTATTCCGGCAAGCATCTAAAATAATAAAATTGGCATCGTTAGCCGCATCTTCCATAACATTTAGCACTTTGCCCACAGGCATTGCTTCATAACGTACATCCTGTTCTCGTTTCAGCCGAGCATTTACGGGTATTAAGTAATTTTCTCCGTCTACTTGGATTCCGTGGCCTGCGAAGTAAAATAGTCCTACTCCTCCTTGACGCAAGTGGCGATTAAAGTTCTCAATAGCTTCTTCCATCTGCCGTAAATTTGCATCTTTGAGTAGTATGGTCTTAAATCCTAATTGTTCTAAGGATTTAGCAATATCTGTGGCATCATTGACAGGATTCGCTAAGGTATCCGTCAATTTATAATTGGCGTTACCAATAATCAGCGCCGTGCGTTGTTGACGTTGAACAAGGACTGGATTTTGGGCAATAGCTTTGCCTGCGATCGCTACACTTTCTCCTATCTTTGGGTGAGTTAAACTAAACGTTAATGGCCACAATAGTGCCGCAGTTCCTAACAATAGTTGCCATTTTTGCCACAACATTTTGTTACTTCTCACTCAATATCTATATAAAAATTAAAATTTGATTATCTAATCTAAATTTTAATTCATTGTACTCCTATTCCATTGTTAGATTACCTAAATTTTTTTAACTAACCGCAAAGAACGAAAAGATTTTAGGATAGGCATGATCATGCCCATCCTCACTAATATGTTGTTAATTTATCAGTTTGCTTGTAACAAAGTTTCACCACGTTGATAAATTTCTCTGGCATAGTCTGTCCAAGTACCTTGTCCCCAATAACGAAAACAGCTAGTTTGCAGTAAGAAATTATATAGTAATGTCTGGCGGTATTGAGATTGTTTTGTAATCGTTTCAGATTCACCATTTAACAGTGATTTATTTACTTTTTCATGAAATAACTTGCTAAGTTGGTTCATCGGAGACAACACATTTTCATATCCTTTGACCCAACTGATATGATTCGTCCAAGAAGCACCATCTACATGAAAATTAGGATTACTTTGTTTTAATTCTTGGATGGCATTTTCTACAGCTTCAGGGTGACAATTATCAGGTGCAACTCTCTGCCAAATTTGATATTGTCCGATTGGTTGACAAGCTGGATAATCTTCTGGGTTGCAACCTGCGGCTTCAATTAATTCTAAATATTCTGTGCCGCACACCCCAATAACGCCAGATTTTCCACCACCATGATTGACCATATCCCACCAAGCTTGTTTGAAAGCACTGGGAAATTCATTCATCATCACGCCACCATTTTCACCATCACCAATTTGACTAACAATTGGTGGTACTAATACATTACCTATTTTTTGTTTCGAGAGGGTTTTTGCTTCGTAGTATGGTTGCATTTGAGCAACTAGTTTTGTATCAGAACCTTGAGTTTTAATTAAAGCGGTGATGCTAATTGTTTCGCCTTGAGAATTACGGGCAATTAAACGGTGTGGTAGATGTTTGTAACTTAAAGATTCACCATTAATTGTTTCTACAGAATGTTCTTGGACTAGTAACCAGCGATAACCGCATTCTTTGAGTGCTTTGATAAATTCAAATAGGGTATCGGGGTGGTTTGGTAGGTGCATTTCTGGCGGCGAAAAACCTTTGACTCGCGCCAAGGCTTCCCAGCCAAAAATAGCTGCAAAATGTTGTTGCCAAGCAATAATATGTAATTTAATATCGGGTATTGGTGTGGAAGGAACAACAGCATGACTCCACATTGTTCCCAACCATTCAACGTAAGGTTGATAAGTAGGAGCGCAAGTAATCCGTTTGAGGTTGTCAAGGATATCGTTGCGTCCCATCTGACGCAATCCCCACAACAAATTGCCAGAGTAATCTAACATAACGCGGGGATTGCAACCTTGGCTAACAAGTTCGGGAATAAAATCTCCCATCCGGCTATAGCAATAAGCAAAAGGCGCAGCGTTGTGGTTATCGCCTTCGTTAGGATGTTCAAACATATATTGCAGATTGCTGATCAGTTCGCCGTTGTATCCTGCGGGGATAGTTGGCTGGTGCATGTGTAAGGCGATCGCAAATACTGCATTGACATCCTCTAACTTGATATTAGTTGAGGGTAAAAAAACGGGTTCGTTGTGGTTGACTACAGCAAGCACCTCATTTTCCCATCCAGAAATACTTGGTAAGCCATCAATGATTTCTGGTGGGACAGTTGTAGGTAAGGAAAGCATAAAGTATGAGGAATAAAACTTTTCATCCCTCATACTGTATCTTTATTGTTGCAGTAGGCGATCGCGTCCTACAATCTCTTAAGACTTACGTGGAGACAGCAACGAATCCATATTCCTCGAAAAGAAGGAATCGCAGAAACGATTGATTCTGCTTAATAGACTGGGTTTTTCAACAACGTGCTGCTGTTTTGGTGGTGTGGCGATTTTTAAAATCAACTCCAGCAACCAAGGGGCGAGGCGTTGACACCACACAGCTAGATGACTTTGCCATCCTACTAAAATTTCTGGTGCATCATTCTGCAATCCGACTATCAATGCTTGCGCTACTTGTTGCGGTGTCATAGGGATCACCCAACGGAATAGTTGCAAGTCGCGCACCATATCTGTGTCGGTGAGAGAAGGTAATAAGGCTTTGACTTGAATATTGTACTCGGCTAGTTCTTGGCGTAAGGCTTGGGTAAATCCTAAGATGGCAAACTTGGTGGCTGAATATGTTGCCATCGTCGGTGCAGCGACTTTCCCCATTAAACTAGAGACATTGACAATTATCCCTTGTCTTTGACTAGCCATCCGTCGAGCAATCAAACTAGTGAGGGTATACATTCCCAACAAATTCACCGAAAGTTCTTCTTGCACTTGGAAAAGTTTAGAACGCAAGAATGAAGTTTGATATGCAACTCCTGCACAGTTTACCAGTAGATGAATTGGGCCATGATTGCGCCATAGTTGCGCTACAGCAATATTTACTTCAGTGGCGCGAGTTAAATCTAGTGTCATGATGACGGCTTCTGTTCCCAGCGCTTCGATTTCTTCCGCGACTTCAGTTAATTTTTGGCGATCGCGTGCGATTAAAATTAGCTTTTTCATTCCTTGTTGCGCCAGCGCTAGGGCGATCGCTTTACCAATACCACGAGAAGCCCCTGTTATTAGAGCAACATTACCTTGAATCTTCATCAGTTTTCATCTCCAGAATTTAAGTCTTAATCCACGTTTTTGGTTTGCAGATAGACGCAATTACAGCTACTCGTTTCCCGCGGGTAAGACAAATCATCAATTATTGTTGAATTTCAGAGGAGAACTCAGATGTGAGCAAATCCGATATTTTTGTGTCAATCTGCATTGCGGAAATCCTCTCTCTGCCTTCCAAATGGCAAATCAATACTTTACGCTATTGGCTGAATAGATATGGCTCATAATTTTTACCTCTTTTAGATTCAGAGCGTTGATCAGCAGCGTTGCTAAACACACGTTAACAACAAAATCAAGTAGTAGCAATATTTTTTAATAAGAATTTCTTAACACTTTGTAACCAAGAGGATATATATATCAAATATTTTGGGAAATAAGTTTTTATGAATACTGCTAGATAAATATCACCATTCCTTGACAATCAGTTGTGAAGTCTACAGATTCAGCGAGATAGAGGAAGCTGATATGGACTAAAAGACAGAATAAAGACGCAAAAAGTCATAATATTAGAGAATAGGGAATCAGCTTGAAAGTCCCTGCGTATAAGTATTTGATGATAAGTTTTATCTTAATCTAGCTGGCATTGTCTATAAAAGTCTTATGTCCACCTTATGCAATAAGACAGGGATCAATGATTTCAGAAAGGGGATCTTTTAATTAATAAATAATTTGATAAATCTGTGTATATTGATTAAATTTAGTAGAAAAATACAAGATGACAAATGGCAACCAGCTATTAATTAAAATCGCAGAAAATACATTAATTGAGCGATCGCTTCGGCAGACAACTGTAATCTTTGCTGAAAATCGGCTAAATTACGGTATGCTCCACATGTTAGGCGATTTTCCACCACAGCTTGAGCCAGAGATACATCAATAAATGGCGTTTGCTCCAACATCTCGACTGTGGCGGTATTTGGGTTAACTAAATGAGTGGAATGAACCAGAGATTCATTGTCATAGTAAACAAAATGCAGTAGTGGTTCTAATGGCTTGAGACGCGGCACAGGTAAACTCAACGCTGCGGCAATATCTTCGATACAGTAAAATTTAACCCCAGAACGGGAAAGTTCGACAAGCGATCGCGCCTGGTGAATTGACAAACCCGGTAAGCGCAACCAATCATCCACCGTTGCTTGATTCGCATCAATGCGAATCCCCAATTGTGCCGCTATTTGAATTTCTTCGCCAGATTGCAACCGATAGTAAGGATCATTGAGCAATTTGGCGCGAAGTTTTTGTAACTTGAAGTTTAAAGGTAGCCAATTGTGCATCATCTTTACTTATATCAAGAAATTTGGTCGAGCAGCTGGCGGCGCTTTTGCTCAAATTCATATTCCGAAATCAAACCATCTTGGCGGAGTGTATCTAACTCACGCAAAGCTTTGGCGATGCTTTCCACTTGATTACTTGTTTGTTGAGAAAACTTG
Source organism: Nostoc sp. PCC 7107 (assembly GCF_000316625.1). Classification (GTDB taxonomy): domain Bacteria; phylum Cyanobacteriota; class Cyanobacteriia; order Cyanobacteriales; family Nostocaceae; genus Nostoc_B. The sequence goes on from NC_019676.1 coordinate 1,535,504, forward strand.
ACGGGTGACTTACCCTGATTAAAATTTCGGTCAAAAGCTTCTTCATCTTGGGCTAAATACCAAACACCTTCAATAGCACTAGCTACCTTGGGGATTGGTGTCCAAGAAAGCAGAACATATAAAATCCCCCACAATGGCTGTCCCAAATAAAACTTGTGTAAGCCTGAAATGGTTAGTGTACCAGAAAAAGCTAGAACAGCGGCGATACTGCGGCTTTTGCGTTTCGTTAACATATTTATTATAAATTTACCACTATCACAGTTAGGTCAATCAAACAGCGATCGTAGCAAAATAACCACATAAGTTCAGCATCATATCGTCTCTAAAGATAGCCAAAATCCAGCCCTATCCTGATGCTATCTTAAAATATTCTTAGCAAGGTTGGGCCGCATGGGTGTTGAGGGTGAGATTAAAGGCGATCGTGATTATAGGTCTTCATAAGGTCCAAGAAATCTTTCCCCATTAAAATGAATCATGTGATCAGGTTGATCTGCTATCCACACTTCTGTTTCCCAAGAAATTTCAGCTAGATACCGAGTCATTTCCTGACGACTGGGAAAGGCAGTTACAAACACCAATCCTTTACGGCTAGACTGAAAAAGTTGCTTTAATTCGTTGCGGCGTTTCAAGTTTACCGGGCCATGACTTGTTACAGCCTCTATTAATATCAGCCAGTCTTGTTGCTCATAATAAACTACAATATCTGGCATTTTACCGTGAGTGTCTATCTCAATTCCCAGTTCTCGAAATTTCTGAGTTTCATTGATAATAAACTTATTTCCAGCATCACCTACATAAAGAACAAAACCTCCTGGTGTAAATTTAGGACAGAAACTTTCTAAAATGTCTTTTATTAATAAGTTCTGTCCACCTGATGAAAGCTGAATAGCTTGACCATTAGGTAGGGTTACAGGAATTATTGGTCTATTTCGCTTTCTGTCCTGCAATAAATTTGTCACTGAAATAGCATAATTGTGACGAGCTTCTTCCCATTGCT